>VAZG01000139.1 GCA_005885285.1 Alphaproteobacteria bacterium
CTGATCGGGATCGACCATCTGGCGCGCATCAATGACGCCTTCGGCTTCGATGTCGCCGATGCCGTGATCGCGGAGGTCGCGAGCCGCATCCGCGCCCGGCTGCGCGGCGGCGACGTGCTCGGCCGCTTCTCCGGCAACAAGTTCGGCCTGATCCTCAAGAACTGCACCGTCGACGACATGCACGTCGCCGCCGAGCGGTTTCTGGCCTCCATTCGCGACGAGGTGGTGCCGACCAAGTCGGGCCCGGTCTCGGTCACTGCGTCGATCGGCGCGGTCGGCGTGCCCCGCTACGCACGCAACACCGATGAGGCGATCAACCGCGCCCACGAGACGCTCGACGGCGCCAAGCGCCGCCGCGCCGGATCGTATTCGGTGTGGCGGCCGAATGTCGAACGTGACGCCCAGCGCCGCGTCAATATCCGCGTCACCGACGAGATCGTTACCGCGCTCAACGAGCGGCGGATCGTGATGGCCTACGAGCCGGTGGTTGAGGCGCGCTCGCGGCGGCCCGCGTTCCACGAATGTCTGGTACGGATGGAACGGGATGACGGGCAAATGCTGCTGGCGCCGGATATCGTCCCGGTCGCCGAGCGGCTCGGCCTGATCCGTCTGGTCGATCATCGCGTTCTCGAGCTCGTGATCGCCGAGCTTGCCAATTCACCCGCGGTGCAGCTCAGCCTCAACATCTCGCCGGATACCACGATGGATCCGGACTGGTGGGCCTCGATCGAATCGCTGATGCGAGCCCATCCGGGCGTCGGCGAACGGCTGATCGTCGAGATCACCGAGACCGTCGCCATTCAGGATATCGACGATGTGCGCGGCTTCGTCACGCGGCTGAAGAATTTCGGCAGCCGCATCGCGATCGATGATTTCGGCGCCGGCTACACCTCGTTCCGCAACTTGCGCAAGCTCGGCGTCGACATCGTAAAAATCGACGGCGCCTTTGTGCAGAACATCGCCAACTCCGCCGACGACTGCGCCTTCGTGCAGACGCTGATCGATCTCGCGCGCCGGCTGCAAATCAAGACGGTCGCCGAATGGGTGCAGGATGAGGAGTCCGCCGTGATGCTGCGCGAGTGGGGCTGCGACTATATCCAGGGGCGGCTGATTGGGCTTGCGTCTTCGCAACGGCCATGGGGTGCGGGCGCCGAAGCCGTTCTGCCGGCAGCGGGTTGAATTGGCTCCCGCGGGGACGATGAAGGAGAGATCACTCTTCCTTCTTCGGCTCTTTCGACATGCGCTCCAGCCGCTCCTGCATTTCCTTCATCTGACGGCGAAGGTCGTCGATGTTGTCGCCATCGGTTGACGGCTCCTTCTCCGCTTCCGATGAAGCCGCGCCGCCGCGGGCGGGCGAGAACGGCTTGAACATCGCGAAGGTCTGCTGGAACAATTCCATGTTGCGGCGAACATGTTCTTCCAGCGGCGCAAACGGCGTGCCTGAGAACGTGTTGGTCAATTGCTTGCGGAATTTTTCCTGTTCGCGCGTCAGCGTGTCGATCGATTGTTCGAGATATTTCGGCACCACCATCTGCATGCTGTCGCCATAAAAGCGGATCAGCTGCCGAAGGAAAGTGGTCGGCAAGAGGTTCTGGCCGGCCTTGTTTTCCTGTTCGAAGATGATCTGTGCCAGCACGGAACGGGTGATGTCGTCGCCGGTCTTGGCGTCATAGACGAGGAAATCCTCGCCTTCCTTCACCATGGCCGCGAGGTCTTCGAGCGTAACGTAGGTGCTGGTACCGGTATTATAGAGCCGCCGGTTGGCGTATTTCTTGATCGTGGTGGGTTGGTCTGATTTCGCCATAGCTCACACTTGCTCACCGGGGACAAGGAACCCGACGGCATCGCCGCTGGGCTCCAAGCAACGCATTGCGGCAAAGGTAAGCATTTTCAACGCGGTTCGGCTACCGTTTTGTGCGGCACGGTTAATTCCGACGCATATGCGCTGCACAGCAAGACGCCAAGAACGTCATTTTGAATGCGCTACGGCGTTATTTCGGTCGCCGACCAATTGACATGCCTCAATCGCGTTAACAGGATGAGGTGAGAGACTGGCCTGCCAATCCGGCGACCGCCATCCAAAGACCCCTCGAGCTCAGGAGATGTCCATGTCAGACGATGTCGTCATCGTCAGCGCCGCCCGCACCCCGGTCGGAAGTTTCAACGGTGCGTTCGCCACCATGCCGGCCCACGATCTCGGCGCTGTCGCCATCAAGGCGGCTCTGGAGCGCGCCGGGGTCGAGCCTGCGCGGGTATCCGAAGTCATCATGGGCCAGATCCTGACCGCGGCACAGGGCCAGAACCCGGCCCGCCAGGCCTCGATCGCCGCCGGCATCCCGGTGGAAAGCCCGGCCTGGGGTGTCAATCAGCTCTGCGGCTCAGGCCTGCGCACAGTCGCGCTCGGCTACCAGGCGCTGCTCAATGGCGATTCCGAGATCGTCGTTGCCGGCGGCCAGGAATCCATGAGCATGGCGCCGCACGCCCAATATCTGCGCGGCGGCGTGAAGATGGGCCCGGTGGATTTCGTCGACACCATGATCAAAGACGGATTGTGGGATGCCTTCAACGGCTACCATATGGGCAACACCGCCGAGAACGTTGCGCGGCAGTATCAGATCACCCGCCCGCAGCAGGACGAGTTCGCCGTTGCCTCGCAGAACAAGGCCGAGGCCGCGCAGAAGGCCGGCAGGTTCAAGGACGAAATCGTGCCGATTACCATCAAGACGCGCAAGGGCGACATCGTCGTCAGCGACGACGAGTATCCGCGTCACGGCGCCACGTTGGATGCGATGGCCAAGCTCAAGCCGGCCTTCGAGAAGGACGGCACGGTCACCGCCGGCAGCGCATCGGGCATCAATGACGGCGCGGCTGCCGTGGTGCTGATGACCGCCAAACAGGCCGCCAAGGAAGGCAAGAAGCCGCTCGCGCGCATCGTGTCGTGGGCTCACGCCGGCGTCGATCCGAAGATCATGGGCACCGGGCCGATCCCGGCCTCGCGCGCCGCGCTGAAGAAGGCCGGCTGGAACGTCGGCGATCTCGACCTGATCGAAGCCAATGAAGCCTTTGCGGCGCAGGCCTGCGCCGTCAACAAGGACCTCGGCTGGGATACTTCCAAGGTCAACGTCAATGGCGGCGCCATCGCGCTCGGCCACCCCATCGGAGCTTCCGGCGCGCGCGTGCTGGTGACGCTGCTGCACGAGATGCAGAAGCGCGACGCCAAGAAGGGCCTCGCCACACTGTGCATCGGCGGCGGCATGGGCATTGCCATGTGCGTTGCGCGCGACTGAACAAAAGGCAGCAGGACACGTTGAATGATGAAAAGATCATCTGTCATCCGCGGCTCAAGCTGGTAAAAAAAGAAAATGCCCGGTCTCGCGCCGGGCATTTTCGTCTGGAAAACGTCTTGATCGGGAGGCGTCGTCAAAAAGACCGGGGCAATTCCGGCTTATAGAAGACTACCAAGGAGGAAATCGACATGACACGCGTTGCATTGGTGACGGGCGGTACACGAGGAATTGGTGCGGCGATCAGCAAGGCGCTAAAGGCCGCAGGCTACAAGGTCGCGGCAAGCTACGCCGGCAACGACGCCGCGGCGGAGAAATTCAAGGCGGAAACCGGCATCCCCGTCTACAGATGGGACGTCGCTTCGTTCGAAGCTTGCACTGCCGGCATCAAGAAGGTCGAGGCCGACCTCGGGCCGATCGACGTGCTCGTCAACAACGCCGGCATCACCAAGGATACGGCCTTCCACAAGATGACGCTCGAGCAGTGGAACGCGGTGATCAACACCAATCTCGGCTCGCTGTTCAACATGACGCGCCCGCTGATCGAGGGCATGCGCGCGCGCAAGTTCGGCCGCGTGATCAACATCTCCTCGATCAATGGCCAGAAGGGTCAGTTCGGCCAGGTCAACTACTCCGCGGCCAAAGCCGGGGACATCGGCTTCACCAAGGCGCTCGCGCTGGAGAATGCCAAGGGCGGTATCACCGTGAACGCGGTCTGCCCCGGCTATATCAACACCGAAATGGTGCAGGCGGTGCCGCGGGAAGTTCTGGAAAAGAGCGTGATTCCGCAGATTCCGGTCAATCGCCTGGGAGAGCCGGAGGAGATCGCGCGCGCGGTCGTGTTCCTTGCCGCCGACGATGCCGGCTTCATCACGGGATCGACGCTGACCGTGAATGGTGGGCAGTATCAGGCGTGATCTGACTTTGTCATTCCGGGACACGCATCTTCGCGTGGACCCGGAATCTCGAGATTTCGGGTTCGCCCGGTTCCCTCGCGGCCCGGAATGACGACCTGGATGGCCCCGCGTACCGCAACCCTGATCGGGCTGACCGCGATCCTGATGTGGTCGCTGTTGTCGGTGATGACGGTTGCGACCGGCACCATTCCCGCATTCCAGCTCGCCGCGATGACGTTCGCAATCGGCGCGCTGGTGGGATCGCTGACGTGGATCGGACGGGCTAAGGCTGTCGGCGCGTTGCGGCAGCCGCTGGTCGCCTGGGTCGTCGGCGTCGGCGGGCTCTTCGGCTATCACGCGCTGTATTTCCTGGCGCTGCGGTTTGCGCCACCCGCCGAAGCCGGCCTCTTGAATTATCTGTGGCCGCTTCTGATCGTGCTGTTTTCATCGCTCCTGCCGGGCGAGCGGCTGGCGCCGCATCATATCATCGGCGCCATGCTCGGATTGGCCGGCACGGTGCTCCTGTTCGCAGGCAACACCGGCAGCGTCACCTCCGGCCAGGTGCCCGGCCTGATCGCGGCGTTCGTCGCGGCCTTTGTGTGGGCGACCTATTCGGTGCTGTCGCGCCGGCTCAAGAGCGTGCCGACCGATGCGGTGGCGGGGTTTTGCGCGGCGACGGCGGTGCTCGCCGCAATCGTCCATGCGGCTGTCGAGGCCACGGTCTGGCCCGATACGATGTGGCAATGGCTCAGCGTGATCGCGCTCGGTGTCGGGCCGGTGGGAGCCGCATTCTACGCCTGGGATATTGGCATGAAGCGCGGCGACATCCGCGTGCTCGGCGCCGCCTCCTATGCCACGCCGCTGCTGTCGACCGCGTTCCTCGTCATGGCGGGCTTTGCTAAAGCGAGCACCAACATTGCCGTCGCCGCGGTCCTGATCGCCGGCGGCGGCCTGATTGCGGCCAGGGACATGATCCGGAAGCGCTGAGGCAGGCCTGGTTCGACGGCGTCTCAGTCCGCAACGGCCGGCGCGGCTGTCCAAGCCTTGTGCCCCCGATCCTCCTATGGCTGGCGTACCCGTCCGGAGGAGACAGATGGAAACGCACGCGCAAGAGGGCACCCTCACGACGACGATCGATGGTCGCGAGCACGAGGTGGGCGTCGGCGACACCGTCTTTATCCCGCGTGGAAGCGTTCATCATCACCAGAACCTGGGCGAGGTCGCCGCCCGCGCGCTGACAGCACTGACGCCGGGACGGATCGGACGGCGCTATTTCGAGGAAATGGCCGAATTGATCAATGCGCCCGGCAAGCCGGATGAGGCGAAGCTCAGAGAGATCATGATGCGCCACGGGCTCGTGCCCGCCTGAACACGGCTCCCGTTCAAGACCCTGACGGGCCGCGGCCGAGCGAACGCTGCTTGAAAAGCCCCGGCTCGATTCAATCGACCGCCAAAATCCTGCCCACCAGTCCGCCAACTAGGAGAGAAACCACCACATGATATCCACGCTTCTTTTGCGCGTCAGCGTCGTGCTGGGCCTGATCGGCATGACCCTTGGCATGGTGATGGGCATTCGCGAGGATTTCACACTCGCGCCGGCGCACGCCCATCTCAACCTTGTCGGCTTTGTCGTCCCGTTCCTTGCTGGGCTGTACTACCGGGCCGTTCCCAGAGCCGGTGCGAGTGTTCTCGCAAGATATCACGCCTGGATCGCTATCCTCGGTGCCATCGTCTTTCCGATCGGTATTGTCGTGGTGCTGCTGAGCGGATCCGCGGTGTTGGTAGCATCGGGCGGCGTCATCGTGCTGCTCGGCGCGACCCTTTTTGCGGTGATCGTGTTCCGCACCACCCGGCGGTCAGCTGTGACGACCCACAGCGCCGCAGCTGCCGAGCGCACCGCAGTGCCGCCGCTATGACACTCGTGTCGATACTGACACCGCTGGGCCGCCTGCGACCGATGCCCTGAAGGCCATCGCGCTTCGATCGCTATTTCCAACCTGCGAGGTCGCCTCGGGCCATGCTTCGATTTTCGACCGACGGCCTCCCCGAACGCGAGCGCATCCCGACCTGGCGCGAGGTGTTCGGCCGGCAGGTGTTTCGCGTTGACATCGAGGCTCCGGCGGACTCGCAGTTTGTCGGTGACATTACCGTGCATCGGCTGCCTGGATTGAAGATCCTGTCGGGCATCGTCGGCCGCGGCGTGCGCACCGGGCGTACGCGCGAATTGATCGCGGATGGCGTCAATGATCTCCTGCTGGTCGTCAATTGTAGCGGCCACATGTCGGTGTCGCAGCGGGGGCAGGATCGCAGCATGGGACCCTGCGATGCCGCGCTGGCTTCGCTTGGAGAGATCGGCGGGATCGTCCGCGACACCACGGGCACCAGCTTCAGCCTGCAAATCCCGCAATCGGCTCTTGCGCCTTTCGTTCCTCACCCCGACGATGCGGTCATGCGGCCAATCCCGCGCGATCGAGCCGCGCTGCGGCTGTTGATGCAATACATAGACATCCTGCGACAGAGCGAGACACTCGCTGCTCCAGAACTGGCGCCGCTCACGGTCCGTCACATCCACGATCTCGTGGTCCTGACGATCGCGTCCACGCCCGACGCCCTCGATATGGCCGAAAATCGCGGCGTTCGCGCGGCGCGCCTTGCCGCGATCAAGGCGGACATTGCGGCGAACATCACCCGGCCCGATCTTTCAGCCGGCATGATGGCACAGCGGCATGGCGTAAGCCGGCGCTATATCCATCGCCTGTTCGAGCACAGTGACTGCTCGTTTGCCGAGTTCGTGCTGGAACAGAGGCTGTCGTGCGCCCATCGCATGCTCACCGATGTCAGGTTTGCCGAATGGTCGATCGGGGCGATTGCCCTGGAAGCCGGCTTTGCCGAACGCTCGCATTTCAATCGCGTCACGCGGCAACGTTATGGTGTTTCACCGTCGGATCTGCGCGCCGCGGTCAAGCGAGGCGAGGGCAAGTAGGGAGTCGCGGACCTTGTCGGGGAGGGGGCGCCGTGATCCCCCTCCCGCTTTGCTCCGCGCAAAGCGACCTCCCCTCCGGGGCTGGCTCCAGGGGAGGTCCGAATGCTGTGGACTTGGCGGATTGGCCAAGACCTGTGGCGCATGCGTCGGGTCATCCGCGTTCACATCACCAGAGCTTGTAGCTGATGCCGAGGCGGGCGAGGTCGGCGGTCGCGGTCGATCTGGCGCGGACGCCGTCGAACGGGATGCCGGTTGACGCATGCTTGAACACCGTGTCCGTGGTGCTGAAGTCCAGGTGCATGTATTCGCCGCGCAGGATCCAGTTCTGCGTCAGCGCGTATTCAACGCCGGCGCCAAGCGCAATGCCAATGTGAAAGCTGCTGTCCGAAGCGATCGCACGGGGCGCGCCGGCATCGCAGTTCGGACAACCGAGCTCTGCCAGCGACGCGTCAATGTGTCCCCAGGCCGGGCCAGCCGTGACATAGACCAGCGTGCGATCCGAGGTGAGCCCGAAGCGCGCGCGCAATGTGCTGAATTGGTCGAGCCTGGATGACGCGACAGATCGATCACCGATGAGATTCAGAGCGCAGCTGCCGAAGCAGGTCGTGTCGCTCTCCTTGAAGCTCGCCCAGTTGAAGTCGCCTTCGAGACCGACAAGGAATGACGGCGTGAACTGCCAATTGTACCCGGCGTGGACGCCACCGACCGCGCCGGCGGACTTCATCGCCCCGATCCCCACAAAGAAGTCCATGCTCGTGACGGGCAGGGAGGCCATGCCGCCGCCGGCGGTGACGCCGAGGTAAAATCCGCTCCAGTCGTAGGCTGCAGGCGCCGCCGCAGCTTTGTATGCAGGCATCGCCACATCCGCCGCCAGCGCTGGGCTGGTCGCGGCGAGTGCGCCGAACGCCACGCCATAAGCAAGTCTCAGCAGGACACTAGTCTTCGTCTTCACAGCCATCATGCGCTCCACTCGATTTCGATTGAATCATCGTGAAGGACGCTAGCGGCAAACAGCCGGTTTGCCGTTGTCTGGTCGCGTCAGCTCATTTGTCTCTGTGCGACAGCCCCGATGTTTGTGCGACGCTGTTGTATTTGGGCACCGCCGATGTGCCTTGCTGCCGTTGGTTGGCGGAGTTGACGAGATCGGGATCAAAACTCTCGCCCCTGGGCGAGAAGCACGCGCGGTCGATGCCGCCGCCGTCAACACATTCACCGCCGCGTCGCCGCGCGGATGTCGGACGGTCTTGCGCCGTAGCGGCGGCGGAAGCCGCGGTTGAAATAGGACAGGTCGCCGAAACCGGCCTCGAATGCGATGCTGCTGATGTTGCGGTCGTCCCAGCGCGGATCGCTCAGCAGGCGATGTGCGAGCGTCAAGCGCGCCTCCAGTACGAATTCGGAGAAGCTCGTGCTGTGGTCGGCGAACAGCCCCTGCAGGCTGCGCGGCCGGAGCCGCTGGCGCGCCGCGACGGCAGTCAGTGTCAGGTCGGGATCGGCAAGATGCGTATTGATGTCGGCCTTGATCGCAGCGAGCTGCGCGGCGCGCAACCCGCGGCTGCCGGCAAGCGCTGTCCCGTCAAGGGTGGCGCCAATCGCGAGCGCCGCAAGGTCGTACACGTGGGTGACGACGGCACGCTGCAGTTCGTATGTCGTTAGTTGCGTGCTGTCCTGAAGCTCCTTGACGTAGCCCGCGAGCAGTCTCAGCGCGTCGGTGCCGGGCAGGAGACGCATCAGCGCATCCTCCGGGCTGGACACGAGCGATGCGACCGCCTTGAGCTTTAACGGAAGCGTGATGAAGCCCGATAGCGACGAGGTTGCGGAAACGCTGGTTTCCGCCGCCGACATCAGGAGCGCATCGCCGGCGCGCAGCGTGACTTCTTGACCCCGTTGCGACGCGACCCCGATCCCGCTCGTGAAGATCTTCAGGATGAGATCGTCGGAATCGTCGAGCAGCTCGCGCGTTCTTGCGGCGCGCACGTTGGCGCTCGCTCCGGACACGATCACGAGCCCGGGCAGCGCCTGCGCCACGAGGTCGGCTTGGAACGGGCGATCGGCAAGCGGCGCCAGGTCGAGCTTCAGGGTCGCGCGCCCGATTACTTCACGAAAGATCGTCAGTCGATCCCGCTTCGGCAAATCGGCAGTCGAGAACCGGAAAGGGGTGCAATCCGGCAATTTCGGCGAGCCTGGATCATTTGCTTGCATGACTCCCTCGATCGCGGCGGAATTTTTTTGGAAGTCGGGCGGGCCGTGGTTGAGATCGAATGAAACGGGTTGCTTGAGAAGCAATACGCGCCACCTCCTTACTTTTGGAACTGGCGCGTGCTTGGGAAAATTCGGGCAAACTCGGGGAAGAGAAAATCCGCGAAAGTCAGGGTTTACGTCAGCCCATCACGAAGGCGTTGAGCTTGTTGCCCTCGGGGTCGCGGAAATAGGCGGCATAGAATTTCTCGTTGCGCTGGCCGGGAGGGCCTTCGCAACTGCCGCCGAGCGACAAGGCGAGCTTGTAGACTCGGTCGACCTGGGCCTTGTCCCTGGCGCCGAACGCGGCCATCACGCCATTGCCGACCGTCATCGGCTTGCCGTCAAAGGGGAGCGCCACGCCAAAGCCGGCGCCACCGCCCCCAGCGCCCCAGGCGATGATGCGGTCGTTGGCCATGAAGCGTCCCATGCCGAGCTCGCCGCAAATTTTCTCGTAGAATTCGCCGGCCTTTTTCAGGTCATTGGTGCCGACCGTGACGTATCCGATCATGATTCCCCCTCAATGCTCTCCCAAACCTCAGGGCCGATCCCATAGAGCCGGTGGCCGCAGCAATCTTGGACTCTCGCGCCAGACAGCCTGGCCTGAGACGACACCGGTCGCCATGGCGGTCAAGGCGACACTGCCGCGCGAACCTCCGACGGCGTCGAGCCGAAGCGGCGGCGAAAGGAGCGGTTGAAATAGGACAGGTCGCCGAAGCCGGCTTCGAACGCGAGGCTGGAGATGTTGCGGTCTAGCCGGCGCGGATCGGTCAGCAGGCGATAGGCATGAGCGAGGCGCGCGTTGAGCACGAAATCCGAGAAGCTCGTGTCTTCGTCGGCGAACAGCCTCTGAAGGCTACGCGGCGAGAGATGCCGGCGCCCTGCAACCGCGGTCAACGTCAGGTCGGGATCGCCAAGATGCGCATCGATATCGGCCTTGACGGCGGCAAGCCGCGCGGCGCGCAGCCCGCGGCCGGCGGCAAGCGCCGTCCCGTCGCGGGTGGCGCCGATCACCAGCGCCGCCAGGTCGTACACATGGGTGACGGCGACATGCTGCAGCTCGCGCGTTGCCGCGAGATGGGTGCGGCCCAGCTCCCCGACATAAAAGGTCAGCAGCCGCAGCGCCTCGCTGTCACGCGGCACCGGACGCATCAGCGCATCCTCGGGGTTGGGCACAAGCGGCGTCAGCGCCTTGCGCGGCAGCCGGAGGTGCATGAAGCGCACGAGCGAGGGGTATAGGCTCACCCGGGGTTCCGCGGTCGACATCAGAATGGCGTCGCCAGTGTCGCCGGTGGCTTCGCGACTCCTGTGCAATATGATGGGAGAGCCGCTTTGCGCAATCCCGAGCACGAGGTCGTCGCTGCCGTCGAGCAGATCGCTCGTCACGGCGGCGCGCAAATTCGCCAATGCCCAGGAGCCGAGCCAAAGCCCGGGCAGGGCGTGCACCGTCGCCTCGGCATGGAACGCCCCGTCGGACAACGGCTCGGTGTCGAGCTGGATCACGCTCCGCCCGACCGCCTCCCGCCATATCGCCAGTCGATCCTGCTCCGGCCAATCGGCGGTCGAGAATCGAAACGTCGTGGAATCCGGCGCCTTTGACGTCATCGGTTGGTTTCCGTGCCGCGCATTCGTCGTGACAGGTGTTGCGGCATTGCGGCACCCGGCTCGAAAAGTCAACGGGTGGCGCCTGTGTCCCAGCCACCAGTGCGCCAGCCCAAGAAGGCGCGTCCGGTCACCTCCTACACGTCGTGCCGCAGGAATCGATGAATGGGAGTTGGGGATGCGTGTCTCGAAACAGGACAGGACACAGGACGGGGTATCAACCGGCGCGCTTCTTGCGCGCCGGGCACGAACGCTCACGGGCTCGACGGCGATGGTCACCGTCTGGACGCTGCTACTTGCTGCCACG
>VAZG01000140.1 GCA_005885285.1 Alphaproteobacteria bacterium
CGACCCCGGTCGCGTAGAGGCCCTGCATGGTAAAAGCATAGAGCGGGCCGCGCTCGCGGCGCAGCGTGGGGTCCTCGCGTGTGGTGCTGAACGCCTCGGACACGAAAACGTCGTTGACGCAATAGGAATCCGACGCCGTGCCGCACAGCCCGATCGTGCGCCAGGTGTCGAGCAGGGTGGCGTCGCTCGCCGGAAACAGCAATGTGCGGACCGTGGGCCGCCCGAAGCGGTTGAGCCGGAGCGCGCCATCCGCTTCGAGCACATGGCAGTGCGCGCCCATCCAGCGGGCCTGCCGGCAGCCGCTGGCGAAATCCCACTTGCCGGTCAGGCGATAGCCGGCGTCGACCGCTCGCGCGCGCGAAGCGTTTGGAGGTCCCCAGGCCACGATGCTGCGCGGATCGGCGAAGATAGCGTGATTAGCCGCAGGCTCCAGATAGGCGGCGATCAGGGAGGAACTGTTGGCGACGAAGGCGTTCCACGCAATCGAGGCGTCGTGCCGGGCGAGTTCCTCGATCGCCGCCACGTAGAGCGCGGGCGCGGTCTCGTCGCCACCCGCCGAGCGCGGCAGCAGCATGCGGAACAGCCGTGAGTCATGAAGCCGCCCCAGCAACGCCTCCGGGATGCGCCGCGTGCGCTCGATCTCGTCGGCGCTAGCGGCAATCTCCGCCCCCAGCTCGCGGGCGCGGGCGACCGGGTCCGGACGGGTCTGGATGTCCATACGCAACCTCAGGCTTGCAGCCCATTGCGTCCGAACGGCCGCGCGCTGTCAACCGTCTCATCGGCTGATTCAAGCCGCTGATGGACCCGCTGGCGAGATCGGCATTCTGGGGCTTCAAGCGCGGGCGGCCGTCCTTTACCCATCCCGCCGGCAGCTTCATCCGCCAGGAAATTAGAAGCGCGTACTCATGAATTGAGCTTGATTGGTGCGGCTTGACCGATGTCCGCCATGCTCCGACAGCGACCAAATTCCGCATCGCAACGAAAGGAGCGACGTGCCAAACTCAGAAGTTGCCACGACGCGACTTCTAAGTTCAAATTGGTCGAGCGTTCGGTCTTACTTGTGTAATGGCGACGCCGGAGATCGCGAGCAACCCACCGACAATCAACTTTGGGGTCACGCGGTCGCCGAGGAACAACACGCTCGAAATAAAGGCGAACACCGGAAGCAGCAGGCCGAAGGGTGCGACGCGGCCCATCGAGCAACGGGCGATCAGCCAGAACCAAAGGCCAAACCCAGCAATTCCTCCGATGAAAATTGTGTAGGCGAGTGCCAGCCAACCACGTTCATCCGCCGTGATAAGGCTCGCCAGTTGTCCATGTTCAAGGAGCAATGACATCAACATGACTTGCGGCACCGTGAGCAGCGACGCCCACCCCATCAACATCAGGGGATCAAAAGGGCCGTAGCGCTTCGTCAAGACGTTGGACACCGCGAATGCGAAGGCTGCCCCGACCACAAGCAGCAGCGGAAGTGCGTTTGCCGACAGGCCAGGCCCTGCTGCCAACACGACCACGCCGACGAATGCAATCACCACTCCTGCGGACGTGGTGAGAGACGGCCTCTCCGCGAGCAGCGGCCAGGCTACCAGGACGGTGAAAGGCGGCGCGAGTTGATATGCGACGGCCGATATGCTTCCCGAGCCGAGCCCAAGGCCAACATAGAAGAGCCCGAAGTTCAGTCCACCAAGGAAAAGCGAAATAGCTGCGATAGGGCCGAACTGTTGACGCGTGGGCTTTCTGACGAACGGAACAAGCAGCAGCGCGATGGCCATGAACCGCAGTGCGAGGAAGAAGAGAGGCGGAAACTCCGTAACGCCCACCTTGATGGCCACGAACTGATAACCCCAGAGCAAGGGAACGGCCACCGCGCAGACGATCTGGATGGCAGACATGGCATCTTTCCTTTCAAGACCGATCAGTCTAGATATCGACGCGCCAATGGCGGAGGCGTCCATGGGTTGTTTACCTAATGAAGCGGTCGAGAAGAGCGTCAACGGTGGCTTGCGACGTGATCCGTGTCGGTGCCGTTTTGGCGACCACTCGTAGCCCCCAAAGGAAACAGACGAGAATTCGGGCGGCACTTGAAGGCTCAACACCGTCTGCTAGCTTGCCCGCTGCCTTCGCACCGGAAAGTGCATCCGTCACCCTGGCCTCCATGGCTTTGAAAAAGCTTGCGATGCGACGACCAGCTTCAGCATCCTGGCCAGCCAGTTCCATGGCTGTGGCCACCAGCAGGCATCCGCGCCGACCATTGGCACCGCTCGTGCGGTCCACGTAGCCGGCAAGGTAGGCCCGCAGGCCGTCGACCGGCTCTCTGCGGGGGTCGAGCTCGATATCCATCCGTGTCAGGGCATCGGCAATGTAGCGATCAAGCGCACGCAAGAAGAGCGAGTGCTTGTCACCGAAAGCGGCGTAAAGGCTGCCACGCGAGAGCTTCGTCGCACGAAGAAGATCCGGGAGCGCCGTGGCGTGATAGCCGCGCGACCAGAACACACCCATCGCGCGTTCGACAGCGGCTTCCACGTCGAAACTTCGGGGGCGGCCACGGGGCAACTGCACTGGGGTTTGGTGGCGCATTGCTGATATATAGACCAAATGGTCTTTAATTCCAAGTGGCCGTTTCGGGTCGATTGCAACGCGATTGCAATGCTTGCGCATGGGGCTTCACGCGCGGGCGGCCGTCCTTTACCCCTCCCGCCCGCGGCTTCATCCGCCAGGAAATTAGACCGCGTACTCATAAATTGAGCCTTGGTTGGTGTGGCTTGACCGATGTCCGCCATGCTCCGATAGCGACCAAATTCCGCATCGCAACAAAAGGATGCGACGTGCCGGTAGGCGACCTGCGCAAGCAGTTCAGCGTTTTTTCCGATTGTCGCGGATGCCGTGAACATGACCATGCGCGTGATCGGCTTCGATCGGCATCATGACTACGTGGCCGTGACGCACGCCGCGTTCCGCAATGACATGGTCGGCGAAGGCTTTCACCTCACTGCCGCGACCCTTCAGCACCGTCACTTCGAGGCAGGAGTCATGATCGATATGCACGTGAAGTGTCGCCTGCGCGAGATCGTGGTGGTCGTGGAAATCCTTTGTCAGCCGCTTGGGCAATTGGCGCGCGGCGTGGTCGTAGACATAGCTCAACGTCGCGATGCAGTGGCGGTTGCTGGCCGCGTCACCGCCGGCATGTTCGAGGCCGCTGCGCAGGAGATCGCGGAACGCCTCCGAGCGGTTGGCGTAGCCTTGTTTCGCGATGAAGTTGTCCACCTCGGCGACGAGGTCGTCGTCGATCGTGATCGTCAGGCGCTGCATGCGTGGTCTCCCGCGCGCGTTCGAGTATGATGAATCAAGATTGACATCATACTAATACCATCGTTACGATCTCTACCATTCGACGAGCGGGCGAGCGACGCAATCCCCCATACGCGGGCAATGGGGCCTGCTGACGCGTCGACACTTGCGCCGGGGGGGCAAGGAGTTGCGTTGGTGTGGCGTGAATGGGGACTTGGGCTGGCGGCCCTGTCGATGCTCCATGCCGGGACGTCTCGCGCCCAATCGCAGGATAATGCCCACACGCTGCCGCCGGTGACGGTGCAAGCGCCAACGCCCTCGGCAAAACCGCATCCATTGCCAAAGCGCCAGGCGCGCAAACCGCCGTCACCGGTGACACGCACGGTGGCGCCGAATCCTTCGCCACAGGTCACGGTCGGTGGATCGGGCGCACCGAATGTGGGCTCCGGTCCCAAAGGCACGCCCAACATGGCGAGCCAGATGACGGTCTCGGGCGAAGACCTCAACGCGCGCCCGGTGACGCGGCCGGGCGAAGTGCTGGAAGCAACTCCCGGGCTGATCGTGACCCAGCATTCGGGTGAAGGCAAAGCCAACCAGTATTTTCTGCGCGGCTACAATCTCGACCACGGCACCGATCTCGCTATCTATGTCGACGACGTGCCGGTCAACATGCGCACCCATGCACATGGCCAGGGCTATGCCGATCTGAACTGGCTCCTGCCCGAAACGGTCAATGCGCTCGAAATCCGCAAAGGGCCCTACTTCGCCGATGAAGGCGACTTTTCTTCCGCTGGCAATCTGCACATCGGGCTGATCGACAGCGTGCCGAAGGCCATCGCGCAGATCACAGCGGGGAGTTTCGGCTATCGCCGAATCTTGGGCATGGACTCCGCCAAGGCCGGCGACGGCACCGTGCTGGTCGCGGGCGAGGCCGGCAGCTATGACGGGCCCTGGGTCCATCCGGATGATATGCGCAAGCTCAACGGAATGGTGCGCTACACCCAAGGCACCGCGCTCGACGGGCTGTCCGTCACCGGCATGGCCTATTCCAATAAGTGGAACTCGACCGACCAGATCCCGCAGCGTGCGATCCCGCTGATCGGACTCTATGGCTCGGAAGACCCGAGCGATGGCGGCAACACCAATCGTTTTGCGCTCTCGGCGCGCGTCGCCGGGACCGATGACGCGGGCTATTGGAAGGCGAATGCTTACGCCGTCAAGAGTGAGCTCGATCTCTTCAACGACTTCACCTATTTCCTCAACAATCCCGTGTTCGGCGATCAATTCCATCAGCATGATAACCGAGTAATGGCGGGCGCCAACGCCTCGCGCGCGCTGAACGGCTCATTTGCGGGCCTGCCGATGCAGACCACCTTCGGCGTGCAGTCGCGCTATGACGCGATCGATCTCGCGCTATCAGATACGTTCCAGCGCAGCTTCCTCTCCAATATCCGCAGCGACAAGGTCGGCGAAGGCAGCGTTGGCGTGTACGCGCAGAACACGGTGAAATGGACGGACTGGCTGAAGACCACCATCGGCTGGCGCGGCGATTACTATCAGGCGCGCGTCAACTCGATCTTCGACGCCAACAATTCCGGCGAGGTCAGAGCCGGGATCGGCAGTCCGAAATTCACGGCTGTCGTCGGCCCCTTCAACAAGACGGAGTTCTTTGTCGGCGCTGGATACGGCATGCACTCCAACGACGCCCGCGGCGCGACCATCACCGAGGATCCCACCGATCCCGCGACAAAGCTGTCGGCCTCGCCGCTGCTGGTCCGCACCAAGGGTGCGGAAACCGGCGTGCGCACCAGGATCATTCCGGGGCTGGATTCCTCGCTCAGCGTGTTCATGCTCGACCAGGATTCCGAGATCGTGTTCAAAGGCGATGCCGGCAACACTTTGGCAAGCCGTGCCAGCCGGCGCTATGGCGTGGAGTGGACCAACCGCTATCGGCCGGCGTCCTGGATCGATATTGATGCCGACTTCGCCTATTCACACGCGCGCTTTGTCGGCTTCGACAGCAGCCAGCAGGCGCTCTTTGAGTCGCTCGCCGGTTTCCCGCAGGCGCAGATCGGCAATGCGCCCGGCAATTACATCCCGAACGCGCCGGCGATCATCGCTTCCGCCGGCATCACGCTCGGCGAAAAGACTGGCCCATTCGGCACGCTGCGCTGGCGCTATCTCGGCTCCAGCCCGCTGACCGAAGACAATGCATTCCGCTCGCCAGCGACCAGCATCTTAAACGGCCGACTCGGCTATCGGTATGACAATGGCTGGCGCATCCAGCTTGACGTGCTTAATCTGCTCAACACCAAGGCCAACCAGATCACCTATGCCTACGGCTCGCTGATCAAGACCGACAGCCTCTACAATCTTTGCTTTCCCGTGCAGGCGGCGCCCGCGGCGGTGTGCCAGAACGGCGTGATGGACTATGCGCTGCATCCGATTGAGCCGTTGGCCATCCGGATTACGGTGGCAGGGGCCTTTTGAACGCGTGTAGTCCATAAGCGGTCGTCGAACGTCGGCGCCTAACGCGTCAAAGGCTTGTTAGGCAACCTCGTATGACGCAACGTTGTCAGGTTCGGCCAAAATAGGTGGCGGCCAGCCGTACGCAGTCGTGTACGCCTTATCTCTTCGTTAGGAGTTGGGTTTATCATGGAATTGATTCGGGTCTTTGCGACAACGATACGTTGGTCGATCTCAATTCCAAAGGACGTATACAATGGACCGGCTTCGACCTCGTTTCAAAAGCCATGAGCAGAGCAGAACAAAGCGCTCTGCGACCGATCTGTACGACGCCGCCGTGCGCCACTTTTTGTCCAAACGATATGGACAGGCCGAAGACTGCTGTCGGCAGGCATTAACGCTTAATACGAAGCACGCGGATTCGCTCCATCTTCTTGGTTTGGTCCACTGGCAGACCAACAGGCTGGATTTGGCCGTCGATCTGATCGCCTCGGCAATCAGATGCAATCCGAACAATCACGAATACTTCTTGAATCTCGGGGAGCTGCTTCGAGAGCAGAACAAGTTGGATGAGGCCAGGAAAAGCTTCGACATCGCGATCAAGCTGGCTCCAAACCGGGCCGCGGGTTGGATCAAGTTAGGAAACCTGCTGCGAATACAGCGTCGATACGATGAAGTGTTGCTGACCTATGAGCATGCTTTTACGCTCGATCCGAACAATGCGGAGGCATCAGCTCTGAGCGCCGGCGTCTTGCTCGAATTAGGCCGGTATGAGGAGGCGCTCGCCAAGTGCGATCTTTCGCTGGCGATTTCCCCGGATCAGGTTGAAGTTCTCTGTGTCAAAGGTGATTGCCTGCGCAATCTCGGTAGGACTGCAGAGGCAGCGGCTAGCTATCGGCGGGCATCTGAGTTAGAGCCGGACCGTGTGTCTGTCTGGCGGTTGCTTGGAAAAGTGCTTGAGCAACTCGGAGATCGTGACGGCGCGATCAAGGCCTTACGCCGGGCGCGTGACATAGATCCTTCCGATCGGTTCGGTGCGAGCGTCGAACTGATGCGACTGGGCGCTGACGAATTGTCCGAAATGCCACCTGCCTATGTGCGTTTGCTGTTCGATCAATATGCGGCTAAATTCGACACCGCTCTGGTGGAGAGTCTTGGATATCGCGGACCCTCAGTGTTGGTTGAGGCGGTGCGGTCCGCGTGCCAAGCGCATCAGAAGCCGGCCAATTTCAAACACGCGATCGATCTCGGTTGCGGTACAGGACTGGCGGCGGTCGCCTTTGCTAAAATGGTCGATCAATTCATCGGCATTGACCTTTCGCCGGGTATGATCGAAAAGGCACGCGCCACGGGTCTCTATGTCCAGCTTAAAGTGACCGATATGCTGGAGGGTCTGCGTACGACGCCTGACTCCAGCGTAGAACTCATTCTCTCTGCCGACGCGATGATCTATGTCGCCGATCTATTTCCGGTTCTGAAGGAAGCGAGCCATGTTCTGGCTTCCGGCGGCCTTTTGGCTTTCACCTTGGAAAGACACGACGGCGACGGTTTTATTATGGGCGAGGGCAGGCGCTACGCTCATAGTGCTTCTTATGTGCGTGCGTCGATCGAGGCAGCCGGTCTTGTGGTGTTACAGCTTGAACAGCAATCGATCCGCTACGAGAGAGGCGTGCCCGTGCCAAGCCTTGCGATCGTTGCGGAGAAATCGTGAATTGTTCGCCATGCCTGGATGCACGCAATCCCGCCGACGCGATTGCAATGCTTGCGCATCCGCTCTGGGGCTTCAAGCGCGGGCGGCCGTCCTTTACCCATCCCGCTCGCAGCCTCATCCGCCAGGAAATTTAGAGCGCGTACTCATGAATTGAGCTTGATTGGTGTGGCTTGACCGATATCCGCCATGCTCCGATAGCAACCAAATTCCGCATTGCAACGAAAGGACGCGACGTGCCAATTCCGGAAGTCACGAGATTATTCGATCACCTCATCGGCGCGGGCGAGCAGCATTGGCGACACGGTGAGGCCAAGCGCCTTGGCAGTCCTGATATTAATCACTAGTTCGAACTTGGTCGGCTGCTGGACCGGCAAGTCCTCAGGCTTGGCTCCTTTGAGAATTTTGTCGACATACAAAGGTGTGCTGCGGAAAATTGCTTCGGGGTTTGGACCGTAGGACATCAACATGCCAGATTCTACCGCATCCCGAATTGGATGCATTGTGGGTAGCCGATGCGCCAAGGCCAACTCGGCAATGCGTCTACGCGCATTGAACAACATGGGATCAAGTACAAGCACTAGCCCATCGACTCGTTTGTCGGTCATTTCAGAAAATGCCCGCTCAAGCTCGTCGGGTGAGCGTACCTCTATTGGTTGAATTGTCAGGTTGGAGAGGGAGGCTGCGCGCTCAGTATCCTCAAGAGTTCGCCTCGCGACCAACGGATCGTTGGGGTTGAGTAGGAGCGCAACACGCGACATGCCGACAACTGTCTCTTTGAATAGTTCCAATCGCTTGGCACTCAAGTCTGTCCCAACATTCGAGACCCCGGTAATGTTTCCGCCTGGTCTGGCAAGACTATCAACAAGCTTGCTCGCGACAGGATCGGGCACGGCGGTGAACACAATCGGTATTGTCGTGGTGGCTCGTTTGGCGGCAATGGCTGCCGGGCGCGTTACTGCGATCAGTACGTCGACCTTGAGCCGGACCAATTCAGCCGCGAAGTCGTTAAATCGCTCATATTGTTCAGCAGCAAAACGATATTCGAACGCGATGTTCTGCCCCTCGATGTAGCCGAGATCCTTGAAACCCTTTTGTACCGCTATGAGGAAGTTGCCCTCCTCCTCCGCGCTTCCTGCGTGCCATAGCTGGCCAACCAGGGGAGTTTTCTTGGGCCGCTGCGCGCGTGCAGGAAACGACGACGCCATCGCCGCACCGCTGAGGAGTGTGATGAACTCGCGCCGTCGCATATCACCTTACCGAGACCGTGCCTTATGCAATTCCTGAACTATAGCAAATCTTGAAGCCGCCCGGCGAACGTCACGTACCTCAAACGGCTCAGAAAGTGATCAAGTCGAATGTCCGTTCCGGGGTCGTCCGCGACCGTGTCGAGCGAGCAGCAACTCCAGCAATGTCGGCTATGCCGCCGAAAGCAGAAGTAAGTTCAGAGCATTAGCGGCTCAGCGAGCTATTGCCGATCGATGGCGCCGTTGACGGCGGAGGCTCGGCCCTCGGCCTACACCAAAAAAGATTGGGTTCGATGTCGGACGCCCCGAGTTTCCAATCGTCCTTGGGGCAATTGTAACGGAAGGAACCGTCATGACGAGAGCCAAGGTGGTATCACAGGTTGAATGGGACGAAGCTCACCGCGCGCACCTCGCGCGGGAAAAGGCATTCCTGCGAGAACGCGACGCGCTTGCGGCCGCGCGACGCGCCCTGCCTTGGGTGAAGGTAGAGAAAGCGTACACGTTCCAGACGCCCGAAGGACCAGCAGGCTTGGGCGATCTGTTCAAAGCGCGCAGTCAACTGATCATCTATCATTTCATGATGGCACCGGGGGATAAGCACCGCTGCACGGGATGTTCTTTCTTATGTGACCATATCGATGGCGCAAATCTGCATCTCAAACACCACGACGTCAGCTTGGTCGTCGTCTCACGCGCTCCGCTCAGCGAGATCGAGCCCTTCAAGACTCGAATGGGCTGGAAATTTGATTGGGTCTCGTCCGAGGGGAGCGATTTCAACTTCGACTATCAAGTCTCATTTGCGGACGGGCAGATCGCAACGGGCAAGGCTAGCTATAACTTCGAACCGATGACCAGCGGGTCGCGCGACCTCCCGGGCGTGAGCGTGTTCTACAGGGACGAGGTCGGCAACGTATTCTGCACGTTTCAGGTGCGCGCCCGGGGCGGCGATCCGCTGATTGGTGCCTACCACTACCTCGACCTCACGCCGAAGGGCCGGAACGAGAAGGTGCGCGGCAACCTGAGCGACTGGGTGCACTTGCACGATGAGTATGACGCCACCCGGGCTTGACCTGCCATTGCAGATCGCAGGAGACGTTGTAAGCCGCTTCCACGGATTGGAGTAGTTGCGGCAAGCGAAGCGCACGTGCCATTGGCCCTGGCCTGCGCTCAGTCGCACGTCCGCTTCTGAAATGAACAGGACCGAGAACTGAGGTGTTTTCCTCTTGCTCGGCTCACTGGTGTTATTGGCGCGCCTTTGGGCATCCAGGCGCAAGCGCAACGTCAGCCGCGCCGCGCGGCCTTGATCGCGGCGACGTCTATCTTCTTCATACCCATCATCGCGTCAAATGCGCGCTTTGCTTCATCACCGCCGGCCGCTAACGCCTCGGTTAGCACGCGCGGCGTGATTTGCCAGGAGACGCCCCATTTGTCTTTGCACCAGCCGCACGCGCTTTCCTGCCCGCCATTGCGGACGATGGCGTTCCAATAGCGGTCGGTCTCGTCCTGATCGTCAGTGGCGATCTGGAATGAGAAGGCCTCGTTATGTTTGAACGCGGGACCGCCGTTGAGGCCGATACAAGGAACGCCGGCAACCGTAAATTCGACCAACAACACATCACCCGCCTTGCCGGATGGGTAGTCACCGGGTGCACGGTGGACGGCGCCCACGACGCTGTCAGGGAAGGTTTCGGCGTAGAAACGGGCAGCAGCCTCGGCGTCCTTATCGTACCAAAGGCAAATCACGTTCTTGGCCATTGCGAGTCCTTTCGGTTCCAGCGAGATCACGCCCCATTGAGATAGGCAATCCTGTCGATGTGCTCCAGCCTAGATGTCCTTAGGCTCACGGAATCGCGTGCGCCTAAAACGTAATTTGATGAGGCGATTCAAGCTGATTTGGGTCGTCCAGTCCCCTTGCCAAAAATATTCCGCTTGTGCCGTCGGGCAAATCACCTGCACTGATTCCCGCGTCCTGCACTCGCAAGAGGGGCGCTTCGCGATCGTCACGAACGTTGGGTGCGGGATGCGGTGGACGTGGTAGCGCGTGAGACGAACGTTGCTAAATTTAGCGCGGACGGCAAAGCCGTGTGGTCCTGACGCCCCGACGCTGGCGTCAAGTTTCGCGGGAAGCGATTCCTGCGAAGCGACGGTGGCAAGAAAGCCCGGTCACCGAGGAGAGCACGTTATAAGCCGTAAACCATTGCGCAGGGAAGGCCGGACTGTTTGGCGAACCTGTGGTGACTACGCTCGTGCGCTTTTTTGTTTGCGTGCGAGGCTGCGGGTGCTTGCTGAGCACCCGGCTTTCCCTGCGCCCTCTCTCTTCGAGGGTCACGGCCAAAGCAAAACTCGGGCACCTCATGCCGCGGGAATGCGGTCGCATGTCTCTCCACTGTCAGGCGACGAGGTCCAGCAATCTTGACGAGCCTCGAACCAGGACTTTGCGTCCCATGGATGTCATGACCGGACGCCCATCATCCAGCGCGGCAAGGTCAAGCGCGACGAGTTGCTCGAACGCAAAGCGAGCGAAAGAAAGACGCGCGGGCGTGCGAAGCGCCTTCAGCGCCTCCCATTGGTCGGGCGTCAGATCGTAGTCGGATTCCACGCTCATGCTCCCTCGAATATGTTTCGCGAGTTCTCTTACAAATGCCGCGTGAAAACGGTGCGACCACAATGAGTCAGGATTTCGATCCGGCGAGAGTGTCTGTGGAAATCGTTGTAAGTTGCAAGCAATCAGCGTCAGGTAACGTAACGGTCACATCATTGTGTCGGTTGGAACGATTACAACGATATCGCCGCGGCGGTTCAGACGGGCGAATTAAGTTTCAGCCCGATCATCCCGGCGACAATCAAAGTCAGGCAGAGGATGCGTATGGGATCGGCCGGTTCGCTGTATAGAATGATTCCAACGATGATGGAGCCTGCGGCTCCGATCCCCGTCCACACCGCATACGCGGTGCCGAATGGCAGCGAGCGCAACGCAAGCGCCATCAATCCGAAGCTGAGCGCGATCGCAACCAGCGTTGCAACACTCGGCCAAAAGCGGGTGAGTCCATCGGAATATTTCAGACCGAGCGCCCAGGCGATTTCAAGCAGGCCGGCGCCAAGAAGTGCGATCCATGCGCTCACGGTAGTCTCGGTCCCGGCATCCGTTCGCCGCTCCTCAAAGCTCCGGCCGACCTCTCCTTGCGTGGTTCGCGCGACAGGGATGTGACAGGCGAACCCCCGATCTCGCGCGGCTATCGCCCGGCTGTCGTAAATGTGTTGCGCTGCGAAATGATTCCTGCCGATCTTGCTGCGGCAGACGGCGCCGCAGTGAAAATCACTGCGGTCAACAGGCGGTGATGAGGTCCTGGCGCCGGACACGCCGCGCAGGTTTCGTGTTAGTAACAAGCCAAAAGCTGTCGGGACGGATGACAAGGTCAGCAATCATCGGGGGCATTTTTGCCGCGCTGTGCGTCGGCGGCGCGGCGGCGGCGTTTGCCATCGCGTGGCGGCCCGCGATCGCGGCGATCGATCCGCCCAAGCCGCAATCCTTCGATGCCAGCCTGGTCAAACGCGGCCGCGAGTTGGCGGCGATCGGAAACTGCGGCGATTGCCACACCGTGCGTGGCGCCAGGAATTTTGCCGGCGGCCTGCCGGTGCCGACGCCGTTCGGCACGGTCTATTCCTCCAATATCACCCCGGATCCGGAGACCGGGATCGGTCGATGGTCCGAAGCTGCATTCCGCCGCGCCATGCGCTCGGGCGTTGGTCGCGACGGCGGCCACCTCTATCCGACATTTCCCTATGATCACTTCACCAATGTCAGCGATGAGGATGATAGCGCGCTCTACGCCTTCCTGATGACGCGCGAGCCGGTTCGCGCGCCGGCTCGCGAGAACCAGCTTGCCTTTCCGCTCGATTATCGCGTCCTGGTCGCGGGCTGGAAGCTGTTGTTTCTGCATCCCGGCAGTTACCGTCCGGACAGCACCAAGAGCGCGGAATGGAATCGCGGCGCCTATCTGGTCGAGGGGCTCGCGCATTGCGGCGCCTGCCATACGCCGCGCAACGCACTTGGTGCGGAACGCGCCAGCGCGTC
>VAZG01000141.1 GCA_005885285.1 Alphaproteobacteria bacterium
ATCTCATGGCTCGCCGCCCGGTCTCTATCTGTTATTGTTCTGGATAACGTTTTGGCCCGGTGCGCCGCTTGCGGGCATGGCTGCTCCCGCGGTTTGGCGAGCGCGGCGGGAGCCCGGCGCGCAGTTCCTCCTCGCGTGGCTGGTTCCGTCCTGGATCGTGTTCGAGCTTGTGCTGACAAAGCTGCCGCATTACGTGCTGCCGCTCTATCCGGCGATCGCAATCCTCACGGTCGGCGCGCTCGAGCGGCGCGTGCTGTCACGCTCATGGCTGATGCGCGGCTCAGCCTGGTGGTTCATTATCCCGGCGCTGGCCTCGATCATCGCCGTAGTCGGTGCGATCGCGCTCACGCGCCAACCGGCGTTCCTGGCGTGGCCGCTCGCGGCAGCAGCGATGATCCTCGGACTGTTTGCGTGGTGGCTCTACGACGACAGCCGCGCCGAACGCTCGCTGTTGAACGCCGTGGTCGCGGCGATGTTGCTGGCGGCGGCGGTATACGGCGTGGTGGTGCCGTCGCTGACGGCGCTGTTTCCAAGCGCGGAAATCGCCCGCGCCCTGCGTAATGTGGTTTGCGTCGGACCGAAGGCGGCTGCGGCCGGTTTCCACGAGCCCAGCCTTGTCTTCATGACCGACACCTCGACCGTGCTGACGGACGGTTCGGGCGCGGCGGATTTCCTCAATCAGGGCAGCTGCCGATTTGCGCTGGTGGAGCAGCGTTCGGAACGCAGCTTTGTTCAGCGCGCCGAAGCAATCGGGCTGCGCTACAACGTGGCGCGCCGCATCGACGGCTATAATATCTCGCAGGGCAAGGCGGTCTCGATCGCGATCTTCCGCTCCGAAGGTACGGAGTAAGATGCCGTCCGGCTATTTTCCGCAACTGTTCGCACTCGTTCGAAGGTCTTTCGTGGTGCTAGGGCGTCGGCCGTCGAGCCCGCAGCCCGAGCAAGCCTTGCGGAGACTAATATGGCAGACATTCGGGTTGGCGGCAGTCGGCACGATGGTCATCATAGCCCTCATGATGTGGGTCGATAACTGGGAAATCGGCCTGATGCCGCCGCGCGGCGCGCCGAACCTGTGGCCGTTCCGCGTGCTGACTGATTTCGGCAAGGACGCCTATGTGCTGTCTCTGCTGTTCACGATACTTCTTGTCGCAGCGCTTCTCGTGCCGCGTTCACGCGATCATACGCGCGCAAGACTGCTCCGCTGTGCGGCGCGAGCCGGTTACCTGTTCCTGGCGGTGCTGGTCCCGGTGCTGATCGCCGAAATTCTCAAATGGGGGATCGGCCGCGGCCGGCCGTTCGTCGGCGGCAAGGCCAATGCCTTCAACTTCGCGCCTTTCGCCGGAAGCGAGGCCTATTTCAGCCTCCCATCGGCGCATGTGGTCACCGCCTTCGCGCTTGCCTCCGCTATCGCCGCGGTCTGGCCGCGGGCGCGGGTCGTGATATTTGCCTATGCAGTCATGATCGCGATCACACGCCTGGTGCTGCTGGCACATCATCCGAGCGACGTCGTCGCCGGTGCAGTAGTCGGGATGGTCGGCGCGATGTGGGTGCACTACTGGTTTGCCGCTCGCAACATTGGCTTCGTGATCGGCCAGGACAGCAAGATAGCGCTCGTTCCGGCAGCGTGACTTTCCGGCCTGAAAAGGGTTGCTCGCGGCGCTTTGCGCCCATAAGAAGCGGGCGTCGTGTTGGCCAGATCGTTGGTCCCGGCCGCGGGCCGGACCCTAACCGAGATGCGTGGATTTGCTTTCCCCCGAACCAGTCGTTTCCATTGTCGTCCCCGTGCGCAACGAGGCCGACAACATCGCGCCATTGATCGAGGAAATATCAAGCGCGATCGACGGCCGCTGGGCCTATGAAATCATCTACGTCAATGACGGCTCGACCGATGCGACCGCCGATCGCCTTGCCGCCATCATGAAGCAACGCTCAAATCTGCGCCAACTCCGCCACGCAACGTCCTCCGGCCAATCGGCGGCGGTGCGCAGCGGCGTGCGTGCCGCGCGTGGCGCCATCGTGGCGACGCTCGACGGCGACGGGCAGAACAACCCCGCGTTCTTGCCGGATTTGATCGCCGCGATCGAAAATGGCGGCGACCGCGTCGGTCTTGCCGCCGGCCAGCGGGTCGGGCGCAAGGATACGGGTTTCAAGAAATTGCAGTCGCGCATCGCCAACGGCGTGCGCAGCTCATTTCTGCACGACGGCACCCGCGACACCGGCTGTGGCCTGAAGGCGTTCCGGCGCGAGGTATTTTTGATGATGCCGTATTTTGACGGGCTGCATCGCTTTCTGCCGGCGCTGGTGCGCCGCGAGGGTTACGAGATCGCCTATGTCGACGTGATCGATCGTCCACGCCATTCCGGCGTGTCAAATTACGGCTTCTTCGATCGGCTATGGATCGGACTAATGGATCTCGCCGGCGTCTGGTGGCTGATCCGCCGCAAGAAGCCGACTCCGATTGCAACCGAGGTGACGTCTCATGACTGACCTGATCAATTACCTGCACGACGTCTTCATCATCAAATTCGATGCATGGGTCGTTCTCGGGTTTGTGGCGCAGGGGTTTTTCACGATGCGCTTTGTGGTGCAATGGATCGCTTCCGAACGCGCGCGCAAGAGCGTGATTCCGGTGGCGTTCTGGTTTTTCTCGATCGGCGGCGGTGCGTTGCTCCTGGTCTACGCGCTCTATCGCCGCGACCCGGTGTTCATCGCGGGCCAGGCGCTCGGCCTCATCGTTTATATCCGCAATCTCTATTTCATCATTCTCACGGGGCGACAGGCTTCGCGGGGATGATCTCGCCGGTGATCCCGGGCAACACGGTAAACAGCGCCAAAAAACAACGGCTACATTGCAACAAGTTCCGCTAAACAGATTCCAACGACTCCTCAAGTAAAACAATGGCAACGCCGGACGGACCGCCGCGCGGGATGAGGGTTGAGAATGCTTGCCAATCGCCGCAGAAGCGAACGTCGTCTGTGCAGGAGAATCGCTAAAATCCAGTCCGGCGCCGGTTCGTTACCGCGCGACTGCACGATCACGGACATATCGGATGGCGGCGTGAAGGCGATTGCCGAATATTTGGAAATCCCCCCTCACTTCACCCTCATCTTCGCACCTGACCATTCGCGCCAATGTCGCCTTGCATGGCGGATTGGTGCCGAATTCGGCGCTGAATTCATCGATTGAATCGAAAAGTCGCCTCAACAGGTCGATTTCGAATCGGGCCGCCAGTCTTGAGCATCCCGACCGATCAGGACGCCCTTCGGCGCTCCGCGGCTCTATTGCCCCGCAGCTTCCTGATGATCGGCGAGAGGAACGAACCCCGCGGCTTCTTGAATTCGCCGCGGCCCGTCAGTTGCTCCGCGATCTGCCGAAATATCTGAGTGGTGCGGTGGCCGGCGGAGATTTCCGCGATCATCTGGCCATTGTTCGCAGCCGTGCCGAACATCCGCGAATCGAATGGAATGACTGCAAGGGGCGGGCTCTCGATCGCCTTGGCGAACCCGCCCACGTCGATTTCCGGTCGCTTGTGCATGCCGACTTGGTTGAGGCAATAGAGCGGCGCACGGTCGTTGGGCCGCGACGCTTTCATCACGTTGAGCAAGTTCTTGGCGTTGCGCAAATTGGCGAGGTCCGGTTCGGCAACGATCAGGATCTCATCCGCGCTCATCAGGACCCGCTTGGACCATCCCGACCATTGGTGTGGAACGTCGAGCACGATGCACGGTGTGGTCATGCGCAACGTATCGAAGATCGCATCGAAGGCTTCGGCGCCGAAGTCATAGACCCGTTCCAGCGTGGCTGGCGCCGCCAACAGGCTGAGGCGATCGGTACATTTCGCCAGCAGGCGTTCCATCAGCATCGTGTCCGGTCGATCGGATTGGAACACGGCATTGGCGATGCCTTGCAGGGGATCCTGATTGTAGTCGAGACCGGCAGTGCCGAACGCGAGGTCGAGATCGATCACGACGGAATCCAGCGCGAGGTCGCGCGCGATCATCCAGGCCACGTTGTGCGCGACAGTGGATGCGCCAACGCCGCCTTTGGCGCCGACGACCGCAATGATTCGGCCGGTGGTGACGGCTTCGGATGCCGAGAACAAGCCGCAAATCGATCGAACGACGTCAAGAGTATCGACCGGGCCAACGACGTAGTCGTTGACACCGCGACGCACCAGTTCGCGATAGGGCGCGTCATCGTGTTCACTGCCGATGACGACAACGCGGGTGCCGGGGTCGCATACGGTCGCGAGTTGATCAAGGCCGGCCAGGATATTGATGCCCGCCTCGGATTCCAAGAGGATCACGTTGGGAGTGGGCATGGCGCCGTAGGCTTCAATCGCGGCGGCGAGACCCCCCATCTTGACCGTGAGATGGACCTTGCCGAGCCGGCGATCTTCACCCGCTGACTTTACGGCAGCTGCGGTTTCGGCGGTCTCGCAGAAGGCCTGCACCGACACGCGAGGCGCCGGCGCGATGTGTTCGCCCGAGGGGGGCGGGAGGCGATCTGCGGTTTCTTCGGCACTATGAACGGCGGAGCTGGTCATTTTCCTGCATCGCTGAGTTTCGCCTTGTCGGCTTCGGGATAGTCTGTCGTGGTCGCGGCGCCCTTGCGATATTTCTCGAACGCGGCCGTGCGACGCGCGGTGTAGGCAGGGGTTTCTGATCGCGGCTGCACGAGGTCCGATGGATTGTCGATCATCGCCGCGAGGTTGCGCTGGGTCGCGCAACCAAAATTGTGGTACTGCTTGTTCTCGCTATAGCGGTCGTTCAAGATCGAGGGTCCAAGGTCCTCGGGCCACAGACCACAGGGGCCGGCAACCGCGGAGATTTTCGGATAGCTCAGCCGGATCGTCGGCAACGTTCGAGGATCGTCCGGGTGGTAATGGTGCAAGACGATCCCGCGCGAAGGCACGCCGCCTGCCGCAAGTACCGCCTGAATCTCGCGGAACGCCGTTGCTGCCGCCCATGCATTCGGGGTGTCGACGGGCACGTCCGCCACGATCGCGCCGGTTGCTTCGCGAACCCATGTCTGCGCCAGCCCCGCGACATCGGCGCGCTGCGATGCGGACAGGCCGCCGCGGGCGTGACCGACGAAAACAACGATCGAGCGGTCGGCCTCCTGAACCGCGATGGGATGACGGAGGCGGTAGTCGTCGGGAACGCTCGCCGTGACGACTTCGCCGTTAGTGTAGGTGCATGCGCCCAGCGCGACTGAAAGACCGGCGAGCGCGCCCAACAGATGCAGGGTTCGGTAGCGATCGACCGCTATTGTCGTTTTCATCGTTCCGTCCTCACCCACCTTCGCTGAACAGCTCATTTCAATCGATGATAAAGCCGAAGCCGCACCGGCAGCCGGCAACTGGTTCGATGCGGCCGGCGATGCCATAGACTCGATTGATTTGAGCCAGCAGGGTCGATTGGGAATCGGAGGCGGGCGCGAAGCCGTCATCGGGACGGGACAACTCCTTCTGAGCGACGGCACGAACGACATAGGGCGTGACCAGAACCACGAGTTCGGTCTCGCTGTTGACAAAGTTCTGGCTGCGGAACAGCGCTCCGAAAATCGGCAACGAGTCTACGCCTGGCAATCCGTTGATGGCCTGCTTGGTCTGCTCCTGGATCAGGCCCGCCATCGCCATCGAGCCGCCCGACGGAATCTCCAGCGTGGTTTCCGCGCGGCGGGTCTTGATCGAGGGAATCGTTGTTCCATTTTGACCGCCGGTCAAAGAGTTTTCGGTCGAGACTTCGGATACTTCGGTCATCACTCGCAGGCTGATCCGCCCCTCGGTCAGCACCACCGGCGTGAAGTTGAGCGAGATGCCGAATTTCTTGTAGCTCACCGTCTGGACGCAATTTCCGATAGCGCCCGCCGTCGTCGTTTGGCAGGTCACGCCGGTCGGAATGGGAAATTCGCCGCCCGAGATGAATGTCGCGGACTCGCCGGAGATAGTCGTCAGACTGGGTTCGGCGAGTGTCCGCACGACACCGGCGCTTTCCATCGCGCGCAGTACCGCCTGGACCGACACCGGCGAGCCGAACGATGCGCCAAGGCCGTTCTCGGGAACGAGCGGCCCATTGCTTGCGGTGAACGGATTGCTATTGTTGAATCTCACGACCGTGGTGCCGTAATTCAGGTTGGCGCTGAGATCGATGCCCATCTGCTTGACAATGTCCCGCCGCACTTCCGCGACCGTGACCTTCAACATCACCTGATCGCGGCCGCGGACGGAGATGCTGTTGACGACCTTGTCGGCACCTCCGACCAGCCGGGCCGCCAGATCGCCCGCTTGCTGTGCCTCGATCGGACTCGACACCGAGCCGGTCAGCATCACGCCGTCACCGACGCCTTCGATCTGGATTCCCGGCAGGGTTTGCCTCAACGCGGCGCGCACGCCGTTGAGGTCGCGCTTGACCGCGATGTCGTAGGCGGCAACCTGCAGGCCATCGGAATCGAAGAACACGACGTTGGTTTGACCGACCGCTTCGCCGATGATGTAAGCGCGTTGGGCGGAGCGGATGACGGCATTGGCGATCTTCGGATCGGCGACCAGCACGTCCTTGACGTCGCGCGGCAGGTCGATCACGACGGATTTGCCGATGCCAAGCGGAAGAAACCGTGTTTTCGCCGGTCCGCCGGCAACTACCGGCATTGCCGTGGCTTCGGCTGCCACTACTGGCGCCATAGCCGGATTGAGCGCCAGGGCAGCGGCGGCGGAAAACGACAGGGCACGAACCAGCAGGGTCCGCATCGCCGGTTTATTTTCCGTGCATTTCATTTCTGCTGTCCTCTCGGTCACTTCTGTGCCGTCGTCTGGATGGCGATGCGCCGATGCACGCCGTTGACGCTTTCTCTGCATTTGGAAGCTTGATCCCGGCTGCCTGTTTGGGCTGACCCACCGGCGGGAGAGGCGGCAATACCGCCGGCGCCGGGGGCGATGCTCAGGACCACGATGCGGGCGGTACTCATACGCTTTACTGTCACTCTTACGCCGGGATGTTTGGACCGCATGGTGGCGACAAACTGTTCCCTCACAGGCAGAACTAACCAGCAAAGGTATAAGGGAACTTGCGGGGCGGCTGAGTTTGCCAAAAGCAGCCGGGAGAACTGGTCTCATGGTGAACAGACCGTTATCGTTAACGCTCGCCTATCGCCCGGCCATCCGCGTCTCCTGATGTCATCGCCCGGCTTGCCCGCTCCGCTAAAGCTTCGGCGCGCCAGCGCAGGACATACTTCCGCGCTCTCGCGGCCCAACTCGCCCGAGCTTTGCAAAGACAATGTCCCTCGAAAAACAGAGGGCGCAGGGAAAGCCGGGTGCCCGATGCACCCGCAGCCTCGCACGCAACAAAAAAGCGCACGAGTGTCGTCACCACAGGTTCACCGAAACAGTCCCGGCCTTCCCTGCGCAATGGTTTTAACGGCTTATACCGCGCTCTCCCCGGCGACGAATTCGTCTTGTCACCGTCGTCCACGGATTAAGGCTGATCAACCCGGTCGGGCCGATTTCGCCTCCGTGGACTTGGCACCAGCAACGGGTGTCAGGACCACACGGTTTTGCCGTCCGCGCCCGCCTTTCGAAAAAGCCGCTCGACGGATTTGGTACCAGTCCGCCGAAGCTTTAGCGAAGGCGGATCAGCGCCGTTCGTCTTGCGCGTTGTGAACCGCTCACGAAAAAATCGCCCTGCGACCACTCATGCGCCCGACGCTGCCGCGTCCACCGCATCCCACACCCAACGTCCGTGACGATCGCGAAACGCCCCTCTGACGGGTGCGGGATGCGGCGGATCAAATCGCTGATTTGGGGTCTTCGGCAATGCCAGAGGCCTGCGACAGATTAACACGACGGGCAATTTGCGCATGGCGGCCATGTGCGAACAGCCCGACGGGCAAGCGCCTTCTTTCGATCTCATCGATGACTTCATCGGCACGGGCTAGAAATGCCCGGAGCAGCAGCACTGGGCCTTGTGGTTCTCCCGGCGATGCGAAGCATCGTCCGGAGACGGCGCATACCCGCCTCCTCACCACGATGAGGGTCTAATGACGCAGTAGGGTTAGCGCGGCGACGGATGCGCAGCCGGCGAGGGCAGCGTAGCCGGATCGTCCTCGGCGTTTTGCCTGGCCGGCAGTTCGCCCGCGGCGTCGAGGACGGGATAGGCCACCGAACAGATATGCGAGTGGATTCGCCTGAGGTCGCGCAGCACGTCCAGATGCAGCGAGGTTGTCTCCATCGTCTCGGGCCGACCTTCGCGCAGACGGTCCAGATGACGTTCGGTGGCGGCAAGCTCGGTGTTGCGCAGAGCCGCCTTCTCGGCAAGCAGCTTGCGTGCTTCCTTGACATCGCCCGACATGAATACGCCGAACGCGATCCGGAGCGAGTCCATGGTCCGTTTGTGGAAAGTCGCCAGTTCGTCTGCGCCCTCGGGCGAAAATTCGAACCTGCGCTTGATCTTCTTGGTCGCAAGCTCGCTGAGATTCTTGTCGATGATGTCGCCGATATGCTCCAGATTGATGGCGAAGGCGATGATCTCCATCGCCCGCTGGCCCTCGCGTTCGTCCAGGCTGCCGCGGGTGAGCTTGGTGAGGTAGAGCTTGATCGCCTCGTCCAGACCGTCAACCGCGTTGTCCATCTTCGATACCTGATCAACCAGCGCGCGATCGTTGGTCATCATGGCCATCATGACTTTCCGCAGCATGACTTCGACGAGGTCGCCCATGCGCAGGGTTTCACGCGCGGCGTCGGCGAGCGCGAGGGAGGGCGTCTCAAGCGCGCTCTCCTCCAGGTAGCGCGGCCGCGCCGGATCGGCCTCTTGCACGCGATCGGGCAATAGGCGCTTCAATAGCTGGGCCATGCCGTCGAGCAGCCCGATGAAGAGGATCGCGGTAGCCAGATTGAACGCGATGTGAAATTCCGCGGTCAGCTTGGCGAGGTCAGGCTGCCAGGCTTGCAAAAGGTCGGTCACCGGACGGAGCAACGGCAACACCAGCACCACGCCAACCAGTCGATTGATAAGGTTGCCGAGCGGCAGACGATAGCTCGCGGGATTGTCGCGGCGACCGCCTTCAATCAGCGGATTGATCGCGCTGCCAAGATTGGCGCCGAGCACGAGTGCGAGAGCCGCAAACGGCGTGACGAAATGCGCGTAGGCGAGCGACATGATCAGCAGCACACTGGCGACGCTCGAGTGAACCGCCCAGGTAACGGCTGCGGCAATCAGGATGCAGAGCACGGGGTCGCCGGTGATCGCGTTCATGACGACGCGGACCCCGGGCGCGTTCTCCGCCGGCGCGAGCGTGTCGAGCAGGATATGCAGCGCCAGCAGCATCAGGCCGAGACCGATCAAGACACGGCCGAGATCCTTGATGCGTGAACGCGCGCCGCCGCGGAAGGCGACCAGGCCGAGGACGAACAGAACCGGCGCGGCGGCATTGATATTGAACGACAGCACTTGCACGATCAGGGTGGTGCCGACATTGGCGCCCAGCATGATCGCCAGCGCCGCAACCAGGCTGACCAGGCCTCCGGCGGCAAACGAGCTCGTGATCAGGGCGGTCGCGGTACTGCTTTGCAAGAGCGCGGTCAGGCCGATGCCGGCGGCGAAAGCCGTGATGCGGTTGCTCAGCGCTTTCGACAGCAGCCGCCGCAGGTCCGGTCCGAACGCGCGCAGAATTCCACTGTGGACCATATGCAGGCCCCACAGCAGCAATGCCACGCCCCCCATCAAATCAAGAAGAACCAAGCTTCCCATCAAGCTCCACTTGCCGGATTTGAATCGAAAGAACAGGCTACCGCTAAACAACAGCAGATCAATCGTTTTGTTGCGAAGATATTGCTGAAACCGGAACGTCAACGCGTGACGGCGCGTTCCCTGGTCGAGCCAGCCGCGTAGCTTGAGCCGGAAGTCCGCTCGCGATGATCATCGGGCCGATCGGTCAGTGCGCTGCAGGAGCAGCCCGACTTCTCGTGTTGTGGAAACTGGCGTAGCGTCGCTGCAAGGGAGGGCTGCGTCCACGAGCCCTAGTTTCCCGCCCGGCTGTCAGGCAATATTCGTCGAACAAAAACAGGTTTCTGCGCGGCCACGGCGGCGCGAGCCCATGTGGGAGGTTGGCATGCACGACATCGTTATTCGTGGCGGCACGATCATGGACGGCACCGGCAAGGCTGCCTTCAGCGGCGATGTTGCCATTGCAGGAGGCCGGATCACGGCCGTTGGCGGGAAGCAGGGGCCTGCCCGGCGCGAGATCGATGCCACCGGGCTGATGGTTACGCCGGGCTGGGTCGACGTGCACACGCATTACGACGGTCAGGCGATGTGGGATCCGCTGCTTGCGCCGTCATGCTGGCATGGCGTGACGACCGTCCTGTTCGGAAATTGCGGCGTGGGTTTCGCACCGGTGAAAAAACATCATCGCCAGGCCTTGATGGATTTGATGGAAGGGGTGGAGGAAATTCCGAATCCCGTTTTGGCCGCAGGATTGACCTGGGAGTGGGAGAGCTTTCCCGATTTCATGGATGCGCTGGAGCGCCGCGAGCGCGTCATCGACATCGCGGCGCAGGCCGCGCACTTGCCGATGCGCGTCTATGTGATGGGTGATCGCGCCATCCGCCGGGAACCTGCGACGGCAGACGACATTGCGCAGATGCGGCAACTCACCGTCGAGGCGTTGCGCGCCGGCGCGTTCGGCTTCACCACGTCCCGTACGGATTCGCACAAGACCCCTGACGGCGAGCTCGTGGCTTCGCGCAATGCCGACGATTTGGAGCTGCTCGGTATCGGCTCCGCGCTGACCGAGACCGGCACCGGCGCGTTCGGCATGAACAGCGACTTCGACGACGAGGAGTATGAGCTGCGCTGGATGCGAAAGCTTGCCCGGGAGACCGGTCGTCCGGTCTGGTTCCTGCTCACCGATCGCTACGAAGACCCGCAGCGCTGGCGGCGTTTGATGAAAGCAGTACATACGGCGCGCGCCGAAGGATTGCCGCTCACAGCGCAGATCGCCGGACGTCCGATTGGCGTGATGATGGGCATCGGCACCGCGCTCAATCCGTTCACCGTGCGGCCGAGCTACAAGGCGCTCGAAAGCCTTCCCATTGCCGAGCAGCGCAAGCAGCTGCGCGATGGCGAGCTGCGTCGGAAAGTCCTCGCCGAGAAGCCTTCCGAGGCCGAGGTCGCGAAGCTGTCTCAGTTCCGCCAGCTCGTCACCAGCCGCTGGGACAAGTTCTTTACGATGGACGACCCGCCGGATTACGAGCCGGATTCCGACAAGAGTGTTGCGGCGATTGCGGCACGCACGGGACGTACGCCCGATGAGGTGGCCTACGACTACATCGTCGAACAGAACCAGTTCCTGTTCTTTCCGGTGGTGAATTACGTGGAAGGCGACCACGAGCCGATCCGCGAAATGCTCAATGACCCGGCTTGCCTGCTCGGCCTGAGCGACGGGGGCGCGCACTGCACTTCGATCGTGGATTCAGGCCTGCCGAGTTTCATGCTGGCGCATTGGGGTCGCGACCGCCGCCGCGGGCCATTGCTGCCGCTGGAGCATCTGGTCAAGCGGCAAACCAGCGAAACCGCCGACTTCTTCGGTCTGTCGGATCGCGGCCGGCTGGTGCCGGGCTTGCGCGCCGACGTGAACATCATCGACTTCGAGCGCCTGCGGCTGCACAAGCCGGAGCTCGTGCACGACATGCCGGCCGGCGGCCGGCGTTTCGTGCAGCGGGTCGATGGATATGAAGCAACGCTTGCGGCAGGCATTCCCATCTTCGAGCGAGGCGAGCATACCGGCGCGATGCCGGGGCGCCTCGTGCGAGCAGGCCGCAATGGTCATCGTTGAGCCTCCGAGTATGTTGAGCGCGCGGTTGAGGTCCGGGGCGCGGAGATCGAAGGCAAAGAGTGAGCCGCCTGTCGGCGTTTCTCCGGCGTTGAAGCGACAATCTCACCGAGCTGATGGGCGATCCGCCGAGACGGCCGGGCCCATGAAGTGCTAGGTTATCCCCAGGGCGCGAACCCGTAGAATTCGGGGGCGTCAGCGAGCGATGACATTGCCGGCCGGTTGCTGTAGGTTATTTCCACGGTGGTTCACAGTGGGTAAGTAAGCGGTCCGGTGGCCGCCAGGCCATTTCCCAGGCGTTATAGGGAGCAGCTTATGGGTAGCTTCGGTGAGCAAGACCCCAACGATCCTGAGTTCTATGCGCCCCTCCGGTTGCGCGAAAGAGCAGCGAAGCTAGGGCCATCCCTCTCGCAAGAAGCAAGATCGGAGTCCATCGGGTCGTCCCCAATCTCCCCTCCTGCCTCGCGCGATAATGCCTTGTGGAAGCCGCTCGACCCCGAGGTGATTAACGAGCCTGCCAGGCGCGCATGGGAGCGGCGAACTGCGCAGCTCAGCGTTGCCGCTGCGGCCGCCGGCGTCGCGACGGTCGTGGTACTGCTCTTCGTCCTCATGATGCCTGCTTCACGGCAATCGGTCGCCAGTTCAACCTCTTCCGAAATAACGGGATCGACGAGCATCGCTCCCCGTCAGCCCATCCAGGCAGACGTCGGGTCGACGCCCGCGCTTGCAGAGTTTCAAGCGTTCCTCTCATCGGTCCCGCCTGGCCAGCCTGCTACCAGCCCGCCTGCTACCAGCCAGCCTGCTACTCAGGAGCAGCAGTCGCTTGAGCAGTTTTTGCAATGGCGTAAAAAAGCCAGCACAACCGACAAAACGGTGGAGTGAAAGCGCGGAGGCGGTAGGCCGCCCAACGGCGGTTGTGTTGCTTTCAGGCGATGATGCCGCGGCCAATGCCGATGTCGCGACGCTCATCAAGAGGTGGGGATTCTCCGGAATTGATCTCGGCAAACTCGCGGAAAGTGCTAGTTTTTGCTCGTCGCACAAACCGGATCCGTGCGGACGCATCGCGCTTGCGCCGGACGTCATCGTGAGCGGGTCTGGCAAGTGGAGTTCAGACCGGACTCGGCTTAATGTTGCCGTTCGGGCTTGATCACTGTCTGTCTGACTTCGGTTCCACAGTCAAAGCACTCGTAGGTTAAGTCGATCTTCGCCATGCTCCAATGGGGCTCGACGTCTCTTACGTACATAGGAAGTCCTAGGCAGTTGGGACAAACGATTACAGCTGCCTCAATTTCGCGATGCTGGACGTAGGCTGGCATATCAGGTCTCCTTCACAGGGGAAGCAGTCACCTTGCCCTTGGCCCGAAGACCACTCTAATCGCGGGTGACAGTCGCTCGTTATCAACTCTTGCGAACACACGAAGAACGAACGCGCTATCTTCGTGACTGTGACTAAATCCACACAGCTGCCCAGGAGGTCCGCTAAACGGTCGCTTTCGAGGGGAAAGCGCGTCGCACGAACAAGCCATTTCGGTAGCGATTGAACCTAACCGGACAGGTTGGGATGGGCAGAGCACTGCCGCTCTGTCCACCTACTTCAGACATTAACTTGTTCGGCAATTTGGTCTGCAGCACCAAGTCCGCTTCGTGCCTATAAGCGGCCGTTCGGCGATATCGCCAGTCCCGCAAATACGAGATTACATCCGCCCGAGTGCGAGCTGTGAGGCGTAAACTGCTAAAATCAGTCGCGTTCGAAGATCTTGGCGCCGGGGTAGACGCGCCGGGCGTACGCCACGACCAACTCCCGGTCCTCAGTCTCCAGGAACGGAGTTCGGATCTGACACGACCCGACGATGAGGTGCCACAGGCCATTAAGCTTCTGAATGATGATGTTCATTTGAGTGTTCCTCGAAGCATGCATTCCAGCAAGCACTTGTTTATCGCGACAGTCCTGCGATTCACTCCTCGGAGCAGTGATCACAGATTTTCGGAACGCAACTCGCGCCCGATGTAGAACGACGATTGCTATCGTTAGTCGCGCTTCCGGAGAGAGACGTTGTGAGCTGCTTGTGCGTCCGTTTGGAATGGCCACGAGTATAAAAACCTCTCGCCGTCGCTCAATTGTACGAGCGTAAGCACAGGGCATGAGAAGGGATGAACGAAGTATACAAAGGTATGCTGATGTCTGTCCCGGAGGCGCGTCAGCGGGCGGCGCGCCGTTTAGAATCTTGTCCACGAAGTATGCGGGGCTGTTCGCTGAGTACACCTCCTACGCCGCATTGAAGGCGGCGAAGCCGCGTTCGAGGTCGGCTTTGAGATCATCGACATTCTCAAGCCCGATGTGGAGCCGCAATGTCGGGCCGCCGGGCGCCCATTTGGTCGCGGTGCGATAGCCGTCGCAATCGAAGGGAATGACGAGGCTTTCGAAGCCGCCCCACGAATAGCCCATGCCGAACAATTTCAGGGTATCGAGCAGCGCATCGACGGCTTTCTGCGGCGCCGGCTTCAGCACGATACTGAACAGGCCGGACGCGCCGGTAAAATCCCGTTTCCAGATCGCGTGCCCGGGATCGCTCTCCAGCGCCGGATGCAGCACCCGGATCACCTCGGGGCGCGCCGCAAGCCAGCGCGCCATCTCCAGTCCGGAACGATAATGCTGGTTGAGCCGCACGGCCAGCGTGCGCATGCCGCGGAGCGCCAGGAATACGTCGTCCGGCCCGGCGCAAACGCCGAGCAGTCTGATGTTCTCGGCAATCGTCGGCCAGGTCTTGGCATTCGCGGAGATCGTGCCGAACATGATGTCGGAGTGGCCGCCGATATATTTGGTCGCGGCCTGGATGCTGATATCGACGCCGGAATCGAGCGAGCGATGAAACAGCGGTGTCGCCCAGGTGTTGTCATCGATCACCAGCGCGCCCCGTGCGTGGGCCATCCCAACGATCGCGGGAATGTCGGGCATCTCGAAGGATTGCGAGCCCGGCGCTTCGACCAAAACGGCCCCGGTGTTGGGCCTGAACAATTTCTCAATTCCGGCGCCGATCAAGGGATCGAAATAGGTCGTCTCGACGCCATAGCGCGCCAGCACGCCGTTACAAAAATTACGCGATGGACGATAGACGTTGTCGCAGACCAGAAGGTGATCGCCGGCTTTGAGCACCGCGAGCAGGGTGGTCGAGATCGCTGCAAGTCCTGACGGCGCGATGCCGACGCCGGCGCATTGCGGACCTTCCAGGGCCATGAATGTTTCCTGCAAGGCCCGGGTGGTGGGCGTGCCGTGGCGGCCATAGGTGAATTCACCCCGATGGGCGTGCAGGTCTTCCGCAGTCGGATAGAGTACGGTGGAACCATGGACGACAGGCGGGTTGACGAAGCCTTTCTGGGCTTGGGTGTCGCGGCCCGCCGTCACGAGTCTGGTTTCGACCTGTTGCGGGCTCACAGGTCCGGAGCCGGTGGAGGGGTCCATGCGTCGCTTTCAAAAGACCTTTTGCCGCACGTCACAAATGGCCGCCGGGCGGCGATGTGGGCGGACATAGTTAATAGCAGGACCTGGAAGAGCCCCTCAACCCCTTGACCCGGCGCGCCAGCCGTTCTGTGATGCGCGCCAGCTATTGAGGCGCCGCACGTTGAGGGGCTTGCCGCGACCTTTGATCCATCGCTTCCAAGGTATCAGCACATTCGACTGCCTTTCGGGTTGGCGTTTGCGGCGGTAGATCACGGGTTTGGCCAATCGACGCGCGTGATGATAAGCGAACATCTCCCGGACGACACTTGAAAGGCTTTGCCATGAAACGCGTATCCCTGGTCTTTACCCTTGCTCTCGCCGCCGGTCTTTCGACCAATGCCGCCACCGCGCAAACGCTCAAGACGGTCAAGGACCGGGGGCTGTTATCCTGCGGCGTAAGCCAGGGCTTGCCGGGGTTCTCGTCGCCCGACGACAAGGGCAATTGGACCGGTATTGACGTCGACGTCTGCCGCGCGGTCGCCGCCGCGATTTTTGACGACCCGACCAAGGTCAAATTCGTGCCGCTGTCGGCCAAGGACCGTTTCACGGCGCTGCAGTCGGGCGAAATTGACGTACTTTCGCGCAACACAACCTGGACGCTATCGCGCGACACTTCGCTCGGCGCCAACTTCACCGGGGTTACCTATTATGACGGCCAGGGTTTTCTGGTGAAGAAGTCCCTGAAGGTCAATTCCGCGCTGGAACTGAACAGCGCGTCGGTTTGCGTGCAAACCGGGACCACGACGGAACAAAATCTCGCCGACTACTTCAAGGGCAACAACATGAAGTATGAGGTAATCGCATTCGGTACCGCTGACGAGACCGTCAAGGCTTACGAATCCGGCCGCTGCGACGTCTTCACTTCGGACGTGTCGCAGCTCTATGCCGAGCGCCTGAAGCTCTCGAACCCGGCCGACCACGCGGTGCTTCCCGAGGTGATCTCGAAGGAGCCGCTGGGTCCGATGGTGCGCCATGGCGATGACCAGTGGTTCGATCTCGTGAAATGGACGTTGTTTGCGATGGTCGATGCCGAAGAACTTGGCGTCACCCAGAAGAACGTCGGTGAAATGGCCAAATCCGACAAGCCGGAACTCAAACGCGCCTTCGGCACCGACGGCAATCTCGGCGAACAGCTCGGCCTCACCAAGGATTGGTTTTCCCGCATCGTGAAGGCAGTCGGCAATTACGGCGAGTCCTTCGATCGCAACGTCGGCTCAGGCTCCAAGCTCGGGATCGCCCGCGGGCTCAACCAGCTCTGGAACAAGGGCGGAATTCAGTACGCACCGCCGATCCGCTAATCGAGAAAGCCTGGGGGCTTGCGGTGATGAGCATCGAGGCCCGGCCACCGCCGCCGCAGTTCGCCGCCCGGCTGAAACGCGCGCTTGGTGGCCGCGCCGGGTGGAGCGGTTTTGTTGTTCAGATTCTCTTCGTCGCCGCGCTGGTCTGGATCTTCTATGAAATCGTCGCCAATGCGCGGACCAATCTCGAGAACCAGCACATCACGGCAGGCTTCGGATTTCTCAAGAATACCGCAGGCTTTGACGTCAGCCAGAGCCTCATTCCGTATTCGGGATCCGAGACCTATACGCGGGTATTTTTCGTCGGCCTGCTCAACACGCTGCTGGTCTCGCTGATCGGCATTTTCTTCGCCACCCTGATCGGCTTTCTCGTCGCGCTCGGCCGGCTGTCGCCGAACTGGCTATTGTCGCGCATCTCCGGCGGCTATGTCGAGCTGGTGCGCAATCTGCCGCTGTTGTTCCAGATCCTGTTCTGGTATCTCGCGGTGCTCGCGGCGTTGCCGGGCCCGCGGCAGAGCATTTCGCTGTTTGGCAGTTTCTTTCTCAGCAATCGCGGGCTGATCATCCCAAAGCCGATCGGCAATCCCGCTTTCGAGCCCTTCGTCATGGCCGTCGCGGTCGCGATCGCGGCGGCGTTTCTGTTGTGGCGCTATGCCCGCCGGCAGCTTTTCCAAAGCGGCAAGCTGATTACGATCTGGCCTTACGTGCTGGGTCTGCTGGTGGGATTGCCGCTTGTCACCGCGCTGGTGTTTGGCGCGCCGGTCCGGTTCGAATTCCCGGAACTGAAGGGTTTTAACTTCGCCGGCGGCTCGCGCGTCATCCCGGGATTCGTGGCGCTGACGCTGGCGCTGTCGACCTATACGGCGGCCTTTATCGCCGAGATCGTGCGGGCCGGTATTTTGTCCGTCCACAAGGGGCAGATGGAGGCGGGCGCCTCGCTCGGCCTCGCACGCGGTTCGGTGCTGCGGCTGATCGTGATCCCGCAGGCGTTGCGCGTCATACTGCCGCCGCTCACCAACCAGTATCTCAACCTCACCAAGAATTCCTCGCTGGCGGTGGCGATCGGGTATCCCGACCTGGTCTCGGTGTTTGCGGGAACGACGCTGAGCCAGACCGGCCAGGCCATCGAGATCATCGGCATCACCATGGGTGTGTACCTGCTGATCTCGCTCGTCACCAGTGCGATCATGAGCTTTTACGGTTGGCGGCTCGGCCGGAGCCTGGAGGGATGAGCGACATCACCACATCCGCTTTCGTCCGACAGGATCTGGTCCCGGAACGTCTGGCGCCGATCAAGACCACCGGTTTTGTCGGTTTCCTGCGCACGCGGCTATTCAATTCGCCGACCAATATCCTGATCACGGTCGTGAGCGTGCTGCTGCTCTGGTTCACCCTCGTCCCCGCGATAAAATTCCTGCTGGTCGACGCCGTCTGGCGCGGCGGCGATCGCAACGTTTGTCTGGCCGAGAGTGCCGGCCACACCGTCGGCGCGTGCTGGCCCTTCGTCGAGGCGAAATTCACCCAGTTCATCTACGGCTTCTATCCCGAGCCCGAACGATGGCGGGTCAATCTAACCTTCCTGCTTGGGGCGCTGTTGTTATTGCCGCTCTTGATTCCACCCTTGCCGGCCAAGGGTCTCAACTCCGGCCTGTTCTTCGTGGCATTACCCGTGGTCGCATTCTTCCTGCTGCATGGAGGCGGCATCGATGGTTTCGGCGTGAGCTGGACCGCCACCATGCTCGCCGGGTTTGACGAGAGCATCGGCAATGCGGGCGCCGCGCTGAGCAATGCCGGGCAGACTTCAGCGGTCATCGGACCACTGCTGGTGGTGCTCGGGAAACTGCTCACCCTGTTCGGTTCAGCCGTTTCCTGGCTGATCTGGCCGCTGATTTGGCTCCGCGATCAGATTCAGGCCTCCAGCCGATCGGTCTGGATCGATTTCGCGGTCACGGCCGCGATCGTTTCACTGCTGCTGTTTCTGCTGAACGGCGGCACGCGCAGGGGGTGGCGCTCCCTGATCGTCAGCCTCGCGATCTTCGCCGGCATCGGCATCGTGATGTCGGTGATGGGGCTCGACCACGGCGGACTGCCTGTCGTCGACACCAGACTGTGGGGTGGCCTTTTGGTGACGCTGGTCGTCTCCATCACGGGCATTGTCGCCTCGATGCCGATCGGGATTGCACTTGCGCTCGGGCGACGCGCGACCATCCCGCTGATCCGGATATTCTCCATCGCCTTCATCGAGTTCTGGCGCGGCGTGCCGCTGATCACGGTGCTGTTTTTTGCAACCTACATGCTGCCGCTGTTTTTACCCGGAAATTTCAGCGTGGACGGGCTGGTACGCGCGCTGATCGGCATCGCGTTGTTCGCCGGCGCCTACCAGGCCGAGGTCATCAGGGGCGGGCTACAGGCGATCCCGCGCGGGCAGGGCGAAGCGGCCATGGCGCTGTTCGATCTGCTCGGATCGCTGCGGGCGTCGTTCTCCGATCCGGTCTGGGCGACGCCGACCACCTTGTTCACGGGCTTTGCCTTTACCGGAATGATCTATTTCGCCTTCTGTTTTGGCATGTCGCGCTATTCGCTGTTCGTCGAGAACAGGCTGAACGCGCACCGCCGCAATTGAGAGAGCCATGAGCGAGAATTCGATCGTCAGCATTACCGGCCTCAACAAATGGTTCGGCGACTTTCATGTCCTGCGCGACATCAATCTCGAGGTCGCCAAAGGCGAGCGCATCGTGGTCTGCGGCCCCTCAGGCTCCGGCAAATCGACGCTGATCCGCTGCATCAATGCGCTGGAGGAATTTCAGGAAGGCCAGATCGTCGTCGATGACATCGAGCTTGGGCCAAACCTGCGGCGGGTCGATGAAGTTCGCCGCGAAGTTGGAATGGTGTTCCAGAGCTTTAATCTGTTCCCGCATCTGACCGTGCTCGACAACTGCACGCTGGCGCCGATCTGGGTGCGCAACGTCCCGAAAAAGGATGCCGAAGCGGCCGCGATGAAATTTCTGGAGCGGGTCAAGATCCCGCATCAGGCCAACAAATATCCGGGCCAGATGTCGGGTGGCCAGCAGCAGCGTGTCGCGATCGCGCGCGCGCTCACGATGAATCCGAAGGTCATGCTGTTCGACGAGCCGACCTCGGCGCTGGATCCCGAAATGGTCAAGGAGGTGCTCGACACCATGGTCGACCTCGCCAGGGAAGGCATGACCATGCTGGTGGTCACCCACGAAATGGGATTTGCGCGCGAGGTAGCCAACCGCATCGTCTTCATGGATGCCGGCCAGATCATCGAGGCGAACACGCCGTCGGCGTTTTTTGCCAACCCGCAGCACGCGCGCACGAAGCTGTTTTTAAGCCAGATTTTGCGGTGATGTAAGCGAATAGCGAATAGGGAGTAGCGAATAGGGTTTTTGCGTTTCTATTCGCTATTCGCTACTCCCTATTCGCCATTCACTATTCGCCCCTTCACACCTTCTCGAACGGCACGCTGATGTCGCTGCGCTTCTCCAGCCATACCGGCACGGGCAGATTCTTCGAGCGCATGAATTGCGGATTGAACAATTTTGATTGATAGCGATTGCCGGAATCGGCCAGGATGGTGACGATGGTCTTGCCGGGCCCGAGCTGCTTGGCAAGCCGGAGCGCGCCGGCGACATTGATCCCCGTCGAGCCGCCGAGGCACAAGCCCTCATGCTCCAGCAGTTCGTAAATCACGGGCACGGCTTCCTCGTCCGGGATGAGATAGGCGTCATCGACCTTCGCGGTCTCGATGACGGGCGTGAGGCGCCCAAGCCCGATGCCTTCGGTGATCGATCCGCCCGGCGTCGATTTGGTCTCGCCGTGCTTGAACCATTCATACATGGCGGCCCCGCGCGGATCGGCGCACGCGATGACGATGCTCTTGTTCTTTTCCTTAAGATAGCGGCTGACACCGGCCAGCGTGCCCCCGGTGCCGACGGAGCAGATGAAGCCGTCAACCTTGCCGCCGGTCTGCTGCCAGATTTCCGGACCGGTCGAATCGTAATGGGCTTTTGCGTTATCCAGATTGTTCCACTGATCGGCGAACAGCACGCCGTTCGACTCGCTCCTGCGAAGCTGGTCGGCGAGCCTCCTTCCAACGTGCTGGTAGTTGTTCGGATTGGCATAGGGCAACATTGGAACTTCGACCAGCTCGGCGCCGCATAGCCGCAGCATGTCCTTCTTTTCCTGGCTCTGGGTTTCCGGGATCACGATCAGGGTGCGGTAACCGCGCGCGCTCGCGACCACCGCAAGACCGATCCCGGTATTGCCGGCGGTCGCTTCCACCACGAGACCGCCGGGCTTGAGGTCACCCCGCTTCTCGGCTTCCAGGATCATCCATTTGCCGGCGCGGTCCTTCACCGACTGCCCGGGATTCATGAATTCGGCCTTGCCTAAAATGGTGCAGCCGGTTTCCTCGGAAGCGCGCTTCAACTTGATGAGCGGCGTATTGCCGATCGCTTCAACGACGTCATTGTTGATGGTCATGTCAAAAAGTCTTTTGCCAGTGTTTTTGCCAACTCTTGGGCGACGGTAGAGCGCCATCGGCAAAAGTGGAAGCCGGTTTTGTGTCTGATCTGGTCTAACGGCCGAGACGCATGATCTGTTCGCCAAATCGCGGATATTTTGGCAGATCATGCACGGCGTGGATGGCAAGCGTGGAAGGCTTTTGCAGTGCGGCGAAGCCTCGCAGGCTGAGAACGGTTGAATTGCCGGTCGCAAAGCGTATAGCGGGCGCATGTCAGACCAAGTCGAAGCCATCGAAGCGATCGCAGATTGTCCGCATTGCGCCAAGCCGTTGCCGCTGTGCATCTGCGACAGCATCACGCCGATCGAGAGCCGGACATCGCTGCTGATCCTGCAGCATCCGCAGGAGCAGGACAGGGCGCTCGGCACCGCGCGGCTGACCGCGCTGCATTTCAAGAATGCCGTGTTGAAGATTGGATTGTCGTGGCCGAGCCTGTCGAAGGCGCTGGGCCGTCCGGTCGCCGATCCCTCGCGCTGGGCGGTGCTTTATCTCGGATCTGCGAAAGTCAGCGACCTCGATACCGACGCCGAGATCGTCGCGATCGACCGAAAGGGCCAGCTTGAAGACAATCAACGCGCGATCCTGAAAGGCATCGAGGGCATCGTGCTCCTGGACGGCACCTGGAGCCAGGCCAAGGCGTTGTGGTGGCGTAATCCGTGGATGCTGAAATGCCAGCGCGTCATTCTCGGACCAAGCCGCGCGTCGGCCTATGGGCAGTTGCGCCGCGAGCCGCGCCGCGACGGCTTGTCGACCATCGAGGCGGCGGCGATGCTGCTCGCGGGCCTTGAAAAGCGGCCCGAGATCGCGGCCGCGCTGAACGCCAGTTTTGAACGGATGCTCGCGCGCTATCGCGAAGTCCAGGGCGCGATGCCGGAACTCGCGCCGAAACCAAAGCCGAAGCGGGATTTCCGCCGCCGCAGGCGCTGATTGCCGCCCGCAGGCGTTGATTCGGCTGGTTGGTTGGCCATCCCTGGTCCGGACGCGATCTTTCTCACGAGCGATGTGCATTTGGTCAATGTGACTGACTGATGGGATCCCAGATCAGATGGTCTTGATGGCCCAAACAAATTGGCGCAGGGTCATGTTCTGAGGAGCCAGCGATCTGGCCAGGGTGGGATGTTATGAGTGCCACGTCGATTGGCCGAATAGTGGTGCCGTACTTGGCGCTTGTCGCGGCATGTGGTGCAGCGCTTGCCTTCAGCATTACGCACGTGCGACGCGAGTCGCCGGTTGAAACTGGGCCGGCAACCGCCGCATCAACGATTTCGCAGTCTGCGTCGATCGCTCGAGATGAAGGTGCGGCCGCGCTGATAACGGCACAGGCTGAAGCAAACGCGGGGGCGATTACGCTCGCCCTCTCGCCCCGCTTGCCGGAAGCCGACGAATCCGTGCCCGTCTTCGATATTGCCCGCATTGAGCGAACGGGTGACGCAGTCATCGCCGGCAGGGCTGCGCCAGGCGCGATCGTAGAGCTGTTGCGCGGCGGCGAACCCTATGATCGAGCGGTCGCAGATGACTCCGGACAATTCGTCATGGTCCCTCCGCGGCTTCCCCGCGGTGACTACGATCTGACGTTGAGGTCCAGGCAGCCAGGGGGCAAGCAGGCAATATCCAAACAGAGCGTGGTGGTAGCACTCGGCGACGTGGAGCCCAGCCTCGGCGCGGACCGGTCGCGCGCCGAGGAAACGGTGGCGGCGAACCGTTCCGCACTGGACCAGGCTGCTGGGCGGCGGGACATTGCCATTTCAGAGCTGCCGAGTGCGACTGCCGCCCGTCTATCAGACGGCGGTTCACCGTCCGCCGTCGTCGTGCCCAAGACCGCAAGCACCGTCGTATCCCGTGGCGACAGCCTCTGGCGCATCAGCCGTGCCGCCTACGGTGCGGGCCTGCGATATGCCGTAATTTACAAAGCGAATCGCGATCAAATCCGAAATCCAAATCGCATTTATCCAGGTCAGATCTTTGTCCTCCCTCTGAAAGAGCGCTAAGAATTGGATATGATCCAAGCGCCCGCATAGCACTGACGCCGATTACACTGCTTCTGGGGACTGCATTTCACCGCAGACGGCATCGTGGCAATTGCGGCAGCGCTGCTGATCCAGGCTCTGAAGAGCTGTGGACAACTCAAAAAATCTTCACGCACGAATGACTGACGAGCCCTTGTGTTTCCAAGGGCCCGCGCTCTTTTCCCAACACCGCTGCGCCTCCGCCCAGCTTGACGGACGGGCAGATCAGCGCGCAGTTAAATCAGCGCCCGAAAGGCTCTCATGTTCTTTCAATGGAGAGCCTTGCATGTCGGACAAACTGTTGATCGATCTCTGGGGCGCGAGTATCAGCGCTGATGGCGTCGTCGCCATCGTCGCCGCCGTTATCATCGTGGTAGCGTTTGTGCGATGGCGACTGTGACAAGCCCTCATCGGTTCCCAAGTACTGATGTCAGGTCCACCATCAAGAGCGGCGCGAAAGCGGACATCCTGATATCGATGCAATGTGCCAAAGCACTAAATCGCTGGCTTGGTTTGATATGAAAGAAGTTGCCAAATAAGGGGGCCCGTTCTTGGTGTGAAATGTACGAGGTGAACAACAAGCATCGCTGCTTGATGTGCGGCAAAGAGTGGACCGTGCTAGAACCCGCCATTCAACGGCACTTCCTTTGCCGGGATTGTACCGGGCGCTGGCTGAGTGGTTATTTGTGGCGTCTCAAGGTTCGGGTCACCCAATGGGTGCGCGGAATAATGGGCTAGGCACGAGGCCGCCAACTGAGCTAGGGCCGATGCTGCCTGCGCGGAGGCAGGATCATATACCGGCACAAGCAGCCCGGCATATTCCTTTAATTGTTTAATTTGTTGTCCTCTCATGGGGATGGGTCGGCGCTCAGTGCTTTTGGCTCTTGCATGCGCATGAGCAACGCGTTCCTCTCGATTCCGCCAGAACATTGCAAATGGCAGTGAATAAGAACACGATTGTGAACAGCGACATGCCGTAAGCCGCAAGCAAGAGCTTTGGCGAATAGCTTGCGATGGCGTGCAACATGTTGGCTCTAAACGAACTCAAAAAATAGAGCAGGAAGGACAGAAAAAACAACGAGTAGCCGACGTACCATTGAACAGCCCACCTCAGGAAACTGTAGAGCCTCATTCGGCGTATCGTTGCGCCATACATTCGAGGCAGCTCATTCGCTATCTTTTTTGTCAGATACAAAATTGACGCGGACCAATACGTGGCCAAGACCGCTAAGCTAACGGTCGTATTGACCTGTCCCTTTGCAAACAGAAAACAGACCAGATAAAATCCGATCGCAAACAGGGCAACAAACACCCAGCCAAGTCCGAATAGCTCGGAAAAGTATGTTCTGTTTTGCTGCAAGCGGCATCCCTCAAGCACCATTCTACCTTAGCGAGTTGCCGTTTACAGATTATTGCTGAGGTCGAGACAAGGCTACAAGCCGAATGCACATTCGGGTCAATAGATCGGAAGATGACCAAGGGGTGCGATAGGGTAACACAAGAGCAATGGGTGCTGCCCATGTCCGAGCTGGGTCAAAACGAGTAAAACTCAATCCGAGCAGATGTTTTCCGCTTCACCCCCAGAAGCTGACGTACGGCCCCAGCACCTGACAAGGATCTCGGAATGGTTTTGGTTCGTCGTCTCGTGCTCGGCCAAGGTCGCGCACAACTGCTCGATCGCGATCAGATGGTCCGCGAGCCGGCAGCACGCTGCGCGAAGGCGAATCGCAGTTGCGCTCCCCAGCGGAATAGCTGCCAGGGACGGATCGCGCACGTCAGTTCCACGAATGCAGCGGAATTCGAGTTTCAGAACTTTCGCAAAGTGCAGGCGAGGGCGGTTGCCTAGGCTATTGATGGGCTGTATTGATCCGCCCGATGGGGCCACGTGGCGGAGTGGTGACGCAGCGCTCTGCAAAAGCGCGCACCCCGGTTCAATTCCGGGCGTGGCCTCCATCCATAGAATCAGGCGCTTGGCGCCGGATGTTTGAGAATCCGTCGAAGGTTCCGGCCAAATTAGCAGGCGGCGTACCAGCCGTCGGGGAACGGGATCAGCGGCCAAGCCGTCGCGTTGTCATTGGCAGCTTTGGGCGGCACGCCGACGAACGTCGGCTTGTGGGCCGAAAAAGCCATGAAATCCTCCTCCGGGACAGGCGCAACGGCCGTTTGCACGGCATCCAGCAATCGGTTGAATTCAGCTTCGCTCATCGCGCTCTCCCGCCTTGGGGAGCCCAACGTCGCAAAACCGGATTGTTTCCTAATTTCGCGGATCGTTCGAATTTTATCGATCCGGCGATCGCGGCTTAATTGGTTACTGATCTCTTACGATTCGCTGCCGGAAATCTAGGCGGTTGGACGGAAAGGCCGGTGTGAGAAAAATCACATTTGCGGAGAATTAGTTCGCGTATTTCCCCTGACGACGATCGCGCTCACAAATGAGCGCCGCGGGGAATACTGCCATGGACGCCAAACCCGTACAATCCTACGAGATCGCCTCCATCCTCGCGCGGCGCGTTGCCGTGGCCGTTGGGGTGATGCTCATGGTGTTTTCGGCAGGCTCCGCATTTGCGCTCGGCACACCGGAACAGCGCAAGGCCTGCACGCCCGACGTCTATCGCCTCTGCGCCGGCGAAATCCCGAACGTGCGGGCCATCACCGCCTGCCTGCGACGGAACAAGGCGAGCCTGGGTGACGCTTGTCGGGTGATCTTCGAACAGTCCGGAAACTGAGGGGCGCGGGAGTTCGCGCAGCCATTTCCGAAGCTGCGCTCGGCAGCCGGGGATCTTGTCCACAGCTGTGGATTTGTGCGCAGCAAGTCTTTGTCAGCTATTCAGATTCGACCGTCGCCCGCCTGTGGAAATGCTGCGGATAATTGCTGCAATAATTGGTTTGCGGCCGCGATTGAGCGCGTGCGGGGAGGCTCCGGCCGCCAGCTACGTTTTTCGAAAAATCGGTTGGCCCCGGAAAGCCAGGGCGTTTTTTGTGCAGCGCTGCCCAAATCGCAGGCCCGTCGGATGCAATTTTTTGTGCGTCCCTGGACAAGCTTTTCCGCAAGCCTTCCTCCTAGCTTCTCCTTCGAGCTTTGGAACATGGCGAGGGGCCATGACAACGTCGAAGGAGCTGGCAAGATGCGTAAATTGCTTTCGAGGGAAGCACGGCAGGCGTCACTTCCGTGGCGCAGCGCGGCAGCGGGCGCGATGATCGCCGCGGGATTTTTGTTGCCCGGGATCGCGCAGGCGGCACCCGCGGGCTGCGCGGCGCTGCAGGCCAAGTATCCGGGATGGAAGGGCAAGACGCTGGTGAACGCCGTCAACCCGCATACGCCGGGCTATGAGGCGATCGATCCCAAGGATCCCAGCAAATATGTCGGCTTCGATATCGATCTCGGCGAAGAGATCGGCGAATGCCTCGGCTTCAAGCTCACCTACAAGCCGGTGACTTTTGCAGCTCTATTGACCACGCTGGCAAGCGGCCAGGCGGACATCGTGATCTCCGACATCTACGCCACCAAGGAGCGCGCCAAGGCGGCCGACTTCATCACCTATTCGAAAGTGTTCGATGGCGTTCTCGTCGCCAAGGGCAACCCGAAAAAGATCACCGGCATCAACACGTCGATGTGCGGCGCCGCCGCGGCCGAGAATACCGGCTTTGTCGAGGTCCCGCTGGTGCAGAACCTGATGCCGACGTGCAAGGCCGAAGGCAAGCCGGAGCCGACGCTGCAGCTCTACGAGAACAACGCCAATTGCATCCAGGCGATCCTGGCCGGCCGCGCCGACACCTATGTCAACGACGTCAACACGGTGGATCAGGCCGTCAAAGCCAATCCCGACAAGCTAGAGAAAGCCATTGCGGTGACGATCCCTTATTCGGTCGGCATTGCGGTCCCCAAGGACAAGCCTGAATTCCGGGATGCGGTCATGGCCGCGCTGGTCGAAATCCAGAAGGCCGGCATTCACATGGACCTGCTCAAGAAGTGGGAGCTCGACGTCAACAACTTCAAGGAACCCGACATCCTCTCGGTTGATTGATGTCGCTGTTTGATGTCGCTGTTCCTGCACTACCTCAGTCTGCCGTACCTGCTTGAGGGCATTGAACTGACGCTCCAGGTTACTGCCCTTGGGCTCGGCGGCGGACTGATCCTCGGCCTCGTTCTCG
>VAZG01000142.1 GCA_005885285.1 Alphaproteobacteria bacterium
TTAAACTATCGCCTGCGCGATCTCGGCCTGGATGGCTTCCACCGCCGCTTTGGGATCGCCGGCTTCCACGACCGGACGTCCGATCACCAGATAATCGGCGCCCGCGGAAATGGCCCGCGCAGGGGTCATGATACGCTTCTGGTCGCCGGTCGAGGTCCCCGCAGGCCGAATACCTGGCGTGACGAGAACCATCTGATGACCGACAATCTTGTGCAAGGACGCCGCCTCATCGGGCGAACATACGAGCCCATCGACGCCGAGCACCTGCGCCTGCTGGGCGCGGGCCTCGACGAGATCGGCGACGCCGAGCCGATAGCCGGCCGCATGCAGATCGCCGTCGTCATAGGAGGTCAGCACGGTGACGGCGAGGATCTTCAAGGGCGATCCGGCGCGGCCCTGGACCGCCGCCTTCATGGTCTGCGGATAGGCGTGCACGGTCAGGAACGTCGCGCCAAGCCTGGCGACGCTCTCGACGCCACGCGCCACCGTGTTGCCGATGTCGTGCAGCTTGAGATCGACAAAGACTTTCTTGCCCTTGTCGGCGAGCTGGCGGGCCAGCGGCAGGCCGCCCGCATAGGCGAGTTGATAGCCGATCTTGTAGAAATTCACGCTGTCCCCGAGCCGTGAGATCATCGCTTCGGCAGCAGCAATGCTGGGCAGATCGAGCGCGACGATCAACCGGTCGCGAGCGGCGATATTGGCTGGCTGCATCTCACCTCACATCATGTGCTGGGCCACATCGATCAACTGCCGCACCATGGCCTTCAAGGCCGCGATATCGGCGGGATGTTTCAATCTGTCGGTATCGTCATAGGCCTGATCGGCAAAGGACAATGCGAGCTGGTTGGCAATGACGGTGGCATGGCAAGCGGAGAGGATCAGCCGCAATGCCGCTAAAGCGCGTGTTCCGCCGAGCCGGCCTTCGGAGGCGGCAGCGATCGCAAAAGGCTTTTCGCGAAACACCTGGCCGCGCGTTTCATGCGCATCCTGCACGCGCGTCACCCAGTCGATGGCATTCTTCACCAATGGCGGCACCGAGGAATTATATTCGGGGGTTACGATCAGCACGCCATGATGCGCGCCGATCATGCGCTTGAGATTGATCGCGTGCTTTGGCACGCCGGATTTACTCTGCAAATCGCCGTCATAGATCGGCAACGGGAAATCACCGAGTGAAATGCGGGTGACGTCGACGCCCGCCTGTGCAAATTCGTAGGCCGCAGCCGCCGCAAGCCTCGCATTATGCGAGCCGGTGCGCAGCGAGCCGGGAATGACCAGGATTTTCAGCGCGGACATGATCCCAATCGCAAGACCAACCTACCGCGCGACGTCGCGGGCGAGATACGCGCCGGCTCAGTCCTTGCGATACACCCAGACGCGGGCCGGCGGAAGGTTCATCCAGATACGCTCGGAGGCCTCCGTAGATACGCCGGGCAGCGATTTCGGGATCGGCGGCACCACCGAATAGGTGAACTGCACGAACGGCGCGCCGGGTGCGAGCGCCACGAAGGCATCGCGGATCAGTTTCAGCCTTATCAGCATTGGTTTGGTGACCAGTGGCAGGCCCGACACGACGGCGGTGGCCGGCGCGCCCAGAACATTCCACAACGTGTCGCGCAGCTTATAGGCGTCGCCTTGCACGACTTTGGCTTGCGGATAGCGGTCGCGCAGCAGCGCACAGAAGCCGGGATTATATTCCACCAGGACAAGGCGCTTCTGGTCGACGCCATGTTCGATCAAGGCGCTCGTGATCGCGCCAGTCCCGGGACCCAATTCAACCACCGGTCCTGTGGAGGAGACATCGACATATTGCGCCATGGTGCGAGCCAGGAACCGGCCCGACGGCATCACCGCGCCCATATGCAGCGGCTTCTCCATCCATGAGCGCAGGAAACGGACCTCATCGTCGAGACGAAGGGGCTTTTTTGAAGCACGCACGGACGATTGCAATGGCATTTCGCTACCAGGAACGCGCGCGCTTGCGCGGCAATGTCAGAAAACAGTCATAAAGACGTATAGGTCGCGGACGACACGGTCAAGCAAAACGGGGTTATTGCTGACTGGCGCGGCTGCCGAAGAAGTCCTTGACCTTAGTGAAGAAACCGGCTGCCTCGGGCTGCGTTGCGCCGGACGATAATTTTTCGAATTCAGCGAGCAATTCCTGCTGCTTCTTGGTGAGGTTCTGTGGCGTCTCGACCACGACCTGGACATACATGTCGCCGGTCTGACGCGAGCGAAGCACCGGCATGCCCTTTGATGCAATGCGAAAGCGCCGGCCGGATTGCGTTCCGGCGGGGACTTTCACTTTGGTCTGGCCCTTGTCGATGGTCGGCACTTCGAATTCGCCGCCGAGTGCCGCTGTCACCATCGAGATCGGGACCCGGCAGTGCAGATCGGCACCATCGCGCTGGAAGAACTGATGCATCGACAGTGACAGGAAGATATAGAGATCGCCCGGCGGGCCTCCCCGGATGCCGGCCTCGCCCTCGCCGGCAAGACGAATGCGGGTACCGTCCTCAACGCCTTGTGGGATATTGACCGACAAGGTCCGTTCGCGCGTCACCCGGCCCGTGCCTGTGCACGAAGGACAGGCGTCCTCGATCATCTGGCCACGGCCCTGACAGCCGGGGCAGGTCCGCTCCAGCGTGAAAAATCCCTGCGCCTGCCGCACGCGCCCCGCGCCGCCGCAGATCGAGCAGGTCTTCGGCTTGGTGCCGGCCTTGGCGCCGGTGCCCGAGCAGGACTCGCAGGTGACGGAGACCGGAATCTCGATCTGCGCGGTCTTGCCCTGGAAGGCTTCTTCCAGCGTGATTTCCATGTTGTAGCGCAGGTCGGCGCCGCGCTCGCGGCCGCCGCGGCCGCGCTGGCCAGCCATGCCGAACAGATCTTCGAAGATGTCGGAGAAAGATGAAGCGAAGCCCGCGCCGAAGCCGGGGCCGCCGCCCATGCCGCCGTGCTCGAAGGCGGCATGGCCGAACCGGTCATAGGCGGCGCGTTTTTCGCCGTCTTTCAGAACCTCGTAGGCCTCGTTGATTTCCTTGAAACGGATTTCGCTGGCGGCATCGCCGGGATTGCGATCGGGGTGCCACTTCATCGCGAGCTTGCGGAAGGCCGCTTTCAGCTTGGATTCGTCCGCATTGCGGTCGACTTCAAGAGTTTCGTAGTAGCAGCGCTTGGTGGACATCCGTCAAATCCGCCCGAAGTTCGTTTTCATTCCGAGGGAATGAGAGAGATGCAGCCTTCGGTTCAATGAAAAATGACCCCCATCCATCGAGACACAGCTTGGGTGCTCTTTGGCATGAGGGTCATGGTCGTTACCCGCTTTAAGCAGACTTCTTGTTGTTCTTGTCGTCGTCGACCTCGGTGAATTCCGCGTCGACGACATCATCCTTCTTCGCATCCTTGGCCGCATCGGCCTCGGCCTGCTGCTTGTACATCGCTTCGCCGAGCTTCATGGAAACCTGCGCCAGCGTATTGGTCTTGGCCTTGATCGCCTCGGCATCGTCGCCCTTCAGCGCTTCCTTCAGGTCGCTGACAGCGTCCTCGATGGCGCGGCGCTCGGGCTCGGCGATCTTCGAGCCGTGTTCGGCGAGCGCCTTCTCGGTCGAATGCACCAGCGCATCGGCATGGTTCTTGGCGTCGACCGCTTCGCGACGCTTCTTGTCCGCCGCCGCGTTGGCCTCGGCGTCCTTGACCATCTTCTCGATGTCGGCTTCCGACAGACCGCCCGATGCCTGGATGCGGATCTGCTGCTCCTTGCCGGTCGCCTTGTCCCTGGCCGAAACGTTGACAATGCCATTGGCGTCGATGTCGAAGGTCACCTCGATCTGCGGCATGCCGCGTGGTGCCGGCGGAATGCCCATTAGGTCGAACTGACCGAGCATCTTGTTGTCGGCCGCCATTTCGCGCTCGCCCTGGAAGACGCGGATGGTGACGGCATTCTGGTTGTCCTCGGCGGTCGAGAACACCTGGCTCTTCTTGGTCGGGATCGTGGTGTTGCGGTCGATGATGCGGGTGAACACGCCGCCCAGCGTCTCGATGCCGAGCGACAGCGGCGTGACGTCGAGCAAGAGCACGTCCTTGACGTCGCCCTGCAGCACGCCGGCCTGGATCGCAGCGCCGATCGCGACCACTTCGTCGGGATTGACGCCCTTGTGCGGCTCCTTGCCGAACAACTGCTTCACCACTTCCTGCACCTTCGGCATGCGGGTCATGCCGCCAACCAGCACCACTTCGCCGACTTCGCCGGCAGTGAGCCCGGCATCCTTGAGCGCCTTGCGGCAGGGTTCGATGGTCTTCTGGACGAGATCATCGACCAGCGCCTCGAACTTGGCGCGTGTCAGCTTCATCGTCAGATGCTTCGGCCCGGACTGATCCGCCGTGATGAACGGCAGGTTGATTTCGGTCTGGGTGGTCGAGGACAGTTCGATCTTGGCCTTTTCAGCGGCCTCTTTCAGGCGCTGCAAGGCAAGCTTGTCGTTGCGCAGGTTGATGCCCTGCTCCTTCTGGAACTCGTCGGCCAGATAGTTGACGAGCCGCATGTCGAAGTCTTCGCCGCCGAGGAAGGTGTCGCCGTTGGTCGACTTCACCTCGAACACACCGTCACCGATCTCGAGGATCGACACGTCGAACGTGCCGCCGCCGAGGTCGTACACGGCAATGGTGCCGGCTTTCGACTTGTCGAGGCCGTAAGCGAGCGCGGCCGCGGTCGGTTCGTTGATGATGCGCAGCACTTCGAGGCCGGCGATCTTGCCGGCGTCCTTGGTGGCCTGGCGCTGGGCGTCATTGAAATAAGCGGGAACCGTGATGACGGCTTGATCGACCTTCTGGCCGAGATGGGCCTCCGCGGTCTCTTTCATCTTCTGCAGGATGAAAGCCGAGACCTGCGAGGGCGAATAGGTCTTGCCGTCGGCTTCGACCCAGGCATCGCCGTTGGACGCCTTGACGATCTTGTAGGGGACGAGCTTCTTGTCCTTCTCCACCATCGGATCGTCATAGCGACGGCCGATGAGGCGCTTGACCGCAAAGATGGTCCGCTCGGGATTGGTCACGGCCTGGCGCTTGGCGGGCTGGCCGACCAGACGCTCGCCGTCATCGCTGAAGGCAACGATCGACGGAGTGGTCCGCATGCCCTCAGCGTTTTCGATGACTTTCGATGTCTTGCCATCCATTACGGCGACGCACGAATTCGTGGTGCCGAGATCGATCCCAATGACCTTTCCCATGGTCCTGATATCCCTCTATTTGCGGCAGGTTGGCTGGGCCCTGACGGCGCCCGATCCCAGACCCCCTAAGATCAAATACTCGCGATATTGCGACGGTGAGCCTCATATAGGAGGGGGGTATCGCCCCGCAAGGACCGGACGCAACCTTGAGCCATGAAAACGTTGGTCTTTGAAAGATCGTGTCGGGTTCAGACTTGCTAGCTACCCTGTTGCCGGACCCGCAAAACCGTTAAAAGCGGCCGATCCAGAGCAGGCCTCTCGCGCGGGGCCGGGACGCCGACAATTGGGCGGCCTCGAATAGCAAGCCAAGCAGGTTCTTCATGAAGCCTCTTCGATTCCTGACCGCGGTTGCCCTCCTGATTGCCGCCAATTCGTCCGCGCTTGCGGGTGATCCGGTCTTCCCGCCGGGGGTCCGGGTCGGCCTGGCACCGCTGGTCGGCCTCGTTGCCGCCAAGACCTTCGTCGGCTTTGAGACCGAGGACCATGGCGTCAAGGTACTCGTGGCAGAGCTGCCGGCCCAAGCATATAGCGAGGTGGCCAACGCGTTCAAAGCCAACCCAGCGGGCACCAACGGCATCAAGCCGGAAAGCATCGAATCGCCCGCGGGCCTTGCCTACTACACGGCGGAAAACGCCAAGGACGGCGCGACCAGCGTGCGACGCTATTCGATGATCCTGCCAGGCACCGCGTTCTCCGGCTATGTCGCCGTGCAGGTTCCGGAGAACGCGAGCAAGATCTACACCGACGATGCGATCCGTCAGATGTTCGCGTCGGCCACGCTCCGCAAGGAGGTGCCGGTCGAGGAGCAGCTTGGACTGATGCCGTTTAAGGTCACCGAGCTCGGCAACTTCAAGAATATTCGCACGCTCGCGCCCGGAGCCGCCGTTATCCTCGCCGACAATGATGAAACAACCGGCTTTGAGCCCGCCCCCTTCATGGTGATCGGCCTGATCGGGAGCACAGCGGCGCAGCCGGATGATCGTGGCCGTTTTGCCCAGCAGGCCGCAACATCGATCCCCGGCGTGCGCGACGCGCGGATCACGATGTCGGAGCCGATCCGGATCGACGGCATGCCCGGCTATGAGACCCGAATCGATGCCACCAGCGGCAAGGACAATACGTCCGTGACTGTGGTGCAATGGCTGCGGTTCGGCAACGCGAACGCGTTGCGCATCATCGGCAGCTCGCCGCGCGACCAATGGTCGAGCGCGTTTCCGCGCTTCCGCGCCGTGCGCGATGGAATTCAGCCGCGAGGCTGAATCGCCAAGCAGCCGCCGCCCAAAATTAGATCCTTTGGCGGAGCGCAATCTGCTTTACGCCGGCAAGCCCGGCTGATTTGCTGGTGCGATCCTTAAAACTGCGGGAGTGGCGCCATGTTGGACCGAAGGCGGATACTGGCAGGCTTTGCCCTCGCGGGTCTCGGCACGACAGCCATCGCGACCTGCGTTTCAAGCACGCTTTGGGCGGCAGCATCGATCAAGCCTGACGACGCATCGGCGCTTCTGGTGATCGATGTCCAGAATTGCTTCCTGCCCGGCGGCAGCCTCGCGGTAAAGGATGGCGAGCAGGTTGTTCCCGTGATCAACAAGATTGCCAAGGGCTTTGCCAATGTGGTGATGACGCAAGACTGGCACACCGGCGGGCACGTGTCCTTTGCATCCGTCCATCCTGACAAGAAGCCGTTCGAGACGATCGATCTGCCCTACGGCAAACAGGTGCTGTGGCCCGACCACTGCGTGCAAGGAACCGATGGCGCCTCGCTGTCCAAGGATCTGTCCATCCCGCAGGCCGCGCTCATTATCCGCAAAGGCTTCCACAAGGACGTCGATAGCTATTCCGCCTTCACTGAAGCCGACGGCAAGACCACTACCGGGCTTGCCGCCTATCTCAAGGCGCGCGGGGTGGAGCGACTGTTCGTGGCGGGCCTGGCCACGGATTTCTGCGTCGCCTGGACCGCGCTCGACGCGCGCAAAAGTGGATTCGAAACCTATGTGGTGGAAGATGCCTGCCGCGGCATCGACACGCAGGGCTCGCTTGCCAAGGCCTGGACCGACATGGCTCAAGCCGGCGTCAAGCGAATTCAGTCAGGCGATCTTACACTCTAGCGCGCGAGATCATGATTCAAATCATGATCTAGGCCTCGTTGTCGGGCTCGTTGCCGTTGGCTGGGACCGGGGCGGCCTTGGCGCCGCCCTTGGACACGGCAACCAGTGCCGGGCGCAGCACGCGATCGCCGATCATGTAACCGGCCTGGACGACCTGGACGACGGTGCCCGAGGGCACCGACGGATCGGGAACCTCGTACATCGCCTGCTGAAAATTCGGATCGAATTTTTCGCCCGACGGATCGAATTTCTTCACGCCGTTTTTCTCCAGCGCGTTGAGCAGCGACCGTTCGGTGAGCTCAACGCCGTCGATCAAGGCTTGCAGGCCGGGATCGGCGGCCGCCTTGGCCTCGGGGGGAACCGCGTCGAGCGCGCGCTGCAGATTGTCGGCAATCTCGAGCACATCGCGGGCAAAGCCGGTAATGCCGTAGACCCTCGCATCGGCGACCTCGCGGCTGGTGCGCTTGCGCAAGTTCTCCATCTCCGCCAGCGTGCGCAGCATCTTGTCACGGGCGTCTGCGGCCTCCTTGGCCAGCGCTTCCACCGAGCCTTGTTCGGGATCGTCGGGCATCACGTAGGGCTTCGAAACCACGGGCTCGCCGGCTTGGGCGCCGTTCGCCGGATCATCATTCGGCCGGTTAGGATCGGTCATGGATCGCCTTTTCGAAAAGATCGCCTTGAGATCGGTTCAATGTGGGATTATTGGCCCGGATATCGTGCTTTCGGCGCAGAAAATCAAGCGCCCAGACCCGATCCGGCAGGATCAGCCGCCCAGCATCTTGCTGACGATCCGCGCGGCATAATCGACCGTCGGTATCACCCTTGCATAGTTGAGCCGCGTCGGCCCGATCACGCCGAGAACGCCGACGATATGGCCGGCGCCGTCGCTATAGGGGGCGATGATGGTGGAGGAACCCGATAGCGAGAACAGCTTGTTTTCCGATCCGATGAAAATCCGCACGCCTTCAGCGTGTTCCGCGCGTCCCAACAGGTCGATCACGCCGCGCTTGGTCTCGAGATCGTCGAACAGGGATTTCACGCGCTCCAGATCTTCCAGTGCGTGCAGATCGTCGAGGAGATTGGCGTGGCCGCGCACGATCAGTTGCCGGTCCTCGTGGTCGCCGCCCGACCAGCTCGCGATTCCGGCGGCGATTACTTTCTGCGTGAGTTGATCGAGCTCGGCCCGGCTCTGCGCCAGCGCGTTCTCGAGCTCAAGCCTGGCCTCCGCCAGCGTACGTCCCCTGATGCGCGCGTTGAGGAAATTGGTGGCTTCGGTGAGCGCCGACGAGGGAACGCCGGGCGGCAAGGTCAGCACGCGATTTTCGACCTGGCCATCCTCGCCGACCAGCACCACCAGCGCGCGCTCCGGCTCCAGCCGCACGAATTCGATGTGTTTGAGGCGCACATTGGATTTGGCGGTCAACACCACCGCTGCGGCGCGGGTCAGGCCGGACAGCCGCGTCAGAGCTTCGCCGAGCGCCGCTTCGACCGATTGTGCCCGGCCGACCGAGGCGAGCTGGCTCTGGATCGACTGCCGGTCGGCCTCGGTGAGGTCGCCGATCTGCATCAAGGCGTCGACGAAGAAGCGCAACCCCAGTTCGGTCGGCAGCCGGCCGGCTGACGTGTGAGGGGCATAAATCAGGCCGAGCTGCTCGAGATCGGCCATCACGTTGCGCACCGAGGCCGGCGACAGCGGCACCGCGATCAGGCGCGAAATATTGCGCGAGCCGACCGGCTCGCCGGTCGCAAGATAGCTCTCGACGATTTGACGAAATATGTCGCGCGAGCGCTCGTTGAGCTGGGCGAGCCCGGCTTTCGGCGCGATCAGGCCAATCGGATCGTGATGAGCCACGGATACCTCTCCTTATATCCACTTAACTTGTCGATCCATTTGCCCGCTGACAAGCGTGCATTGGGTGTAAACGGTCTTTCGGGTGTAAACGGTCTTGCCGCTGGCCGTTCCCCCTCCTACAAGCACCCCGAGCCATTAACCCTTAAACCCTACCGGATTTTCGGAGAATTCCCATGCGGCCAAGCCGCCGTGCAGCGGATGAATTGCGCGCCGTGTCGCTGGAGCGCGGCGCCGTCAAATATGCCGAGGGGTCCTGCCTGGTGAAATTCGGCGACACCCATGTGCTGGTGACGGCCACGCTGGAAGAGCGGCTGCCGCCATGGCTCAAGGGCCAGGGCCGCGGCTGGGTCACGGCCGAATATGGCATGCTGCCGCGCGCGACACTGGAGCGCACCCGCCGCGAGGCCTCCGCCGGCAAGCAAAACGGCCGCACCGTCGAGATCCAGCGCCTGATCGGCCGCTCGTTGCGCGCCACGGTCGACCTGGAGGCGCTGGGCGAGCGTCAGATCACGGTCGATTGCGACGTGCTGCAGGCCGACGGCGGCACCCGCACTGCTTCGATCACCGGTGCGTGGGTCGCGCTTGCCGATTGCATCGGTTGGATGAAGGCGCGCAACATGCTCAAGACAAAGGTGCTACGCGACAATGTCGCAGCGATCTCCTGTGGCATCTACAATGGCACGCCGGTGCTGGATCTCGATTATGCCGAGGATTCCGAGGCCGAGACCGATGCCAATTTCGTCATGACCGGCGACGGCCGCATCATCGAGGTGCAGGGCACCGCGGAAAAGACCCCATTTTCCGAAGGTGAATTCCTGGCGCTGATGGCGCTGGCGAAAAAAGGCGTGGCGCGGCTGGTCGACTTGCAGAAACTCGCGGTGGCATAATCAAATTACCATGCACCGGCGAATTACAGGCAAGCTCGTGATCGCGACCCACAATCCCGGCAAGCTCGCCGAGATGCGGGAACTTTTGGCGCCGCATGGCGTCGAGCCGGTCTCGGCAGGCGAACTTGGCCTTTCCGAGCCCGAGGAGACCGGCGACAGCTTTCGCGCCAACGCCAAGATCAAGGCGGTCGCCGCCGCCATGGCGGCGCAGCTTCCGGCCTTCGCCGACGATTCCGGACTTGTGGTGGATGCGCTCGACGGCGCGCCCGGGATCTTGTCCGCGCGCTGGGCGGGACCAACTAAGGACTTTACGGTGGCGATGACGCGGATCGAGCGCTTGTTGCAGGAGCGTGGCGCGACGACGCCGGAGCAGCGCAAGGCGCACTTCGTCTCGGCCTTGTGCGTCGCCTGGCCCGACGATCATCTCGAACAGGTCGAGGCGCGCGCCGATGGCACGCTGGTATGGCCGCCGCGCGGAGTTGCCGGTTTCGGCTACGATCCGATGTTCATGCCGGACGGATTTGCGCGTACCTTCGGCGAGATGACCAGCATCGAGAAGCATGGCCTGCCGCCGCTCGGTTTGGGCCTGTCGCACCGCGCCCGTGCCTTCGTCAAGCTCGCGGAGATCTCTCTTGCGCCGCGCTGAGCACCCGAACCCTCCCTCGCAGGCGGCGCAGGAAAAACAACCGGCCTTCGGCGTCTATGTGCACTGGCCGTTTTGCCTGTCGAAATGCCCGTACTGCGATTTCAACAGCCACGTCCGGCATACCGCGATCGATGAGGATCGGTTTGCCCGCGCCTTTGCCCGCGAGATCGAGACCACGGCCGATCGCGTCGGCGGGCGCGAGGTCAGCTCGATCTTCCTCGGCGGCGGCACCCCGTCGCTGATGCAGCCAGCCACCGTTGCCGCGATCCTGGATGCTATCGGCAAATACTGGCGCGTGGCGAAGCATGCCGAAGTGACGCTGGAAGCCAATCCCACCAGCGTCGAGGCGACGCGTTTTGCCGGTTACCGCACCGCCGGCGTCAACCGGGTGTCGCTCGGCGTGCAGGCCCTGGATGATGCTTCGTTGAAGGAATTGGGACGCCTGCACAGCGCGCATGAAGCGCTCGATGCGGTCTCAATCGCGCGGCGCTCCTTTGAGCGCTATTCGTTTGACCTGATCTACGCCCGCCCCGGTCAGACGCCACGGATGTGGACCGATGAGCTGAAGCTTGCGATTGGGGAAGCGGCCGAGCATCTGTCGCTCTATCAATTGACGAGGCACGGCCTGCCGGCCTATGAGATTTCCAATCACGCGCGCGCGGGCGCGGAGTGCCGGCACAATCTGGTCTACTGGCGCGGCGAGGAATATGCCGGCATCGGTCCCGGCGCGCATGGCCGCCTCGATATCGGCGGCGCGCGGCACGCGACCGCGACCGAGAAGCGCCCCGAGACCTGGCTGATGCGGGTCGAGGCCACTGGCCACGGCGTCGTCACCGACGACCTCCTCAACAGCGAGGAGCGCGCCGACGAATTCCTGCTGATGGGCTTGCGGCTCACCGAGGGCATCGATCCCAAACGTTACGCCGCGCTTTCAGGCCGCGCCCTCGACCCGGATCGGATCGCGGTGCTGCGCGAAGAAGGCGCCATCGCCGTCGACCCCGACGGGCGGCTGCGCGTGACGCAAGCCGGATTCCCGGTGCTCGATGCCG
>VAZG01000143.1 GCA_005885285.1 Alphaproteobacteria bacterium
GTCGACTTTCTTTCCGGCAGGCCTTCGGAACGGGTGTCTGGCTCGGGGGTTGTCACACCTCGGGGTCCGCGACTAGCTCTAGGCAAGGACAGGCAATGGCCCAGCGGCTTCAGCCAATGCGATCGGGACCACGGCGATCGGGACTATGGCGATCGGGAGCCGACGAAAGGCAGTGGTTGTCGGTGTTGATCGACACCATGGAGGCGATCGCCCAACCTGAAGTCCGTGCGCGTCCCCACGACCCCTTGCTGCTGGCGGCGGTTCGGGCGCAACTGGCGCGCGCTATTTCCTGCGCGTACGGCGCTTCCGCCTTCAGCTTGAGAAACTAATCCTACTCGCCGGCGATCTTCAGCTGAGGGCGGCTGCCGCGTTCCAGCCCGCGCAGTTTGGCCTCTTCGCGCACAACGTAGTCGCGCGTCATCGGTACCACGCCCTGGCGCTTGGTAAGCTGGATCTGGAAATTCATCAGGTTCTGCTTGCGGAACGCCATCTCCGATGCCGCCAGATAAAACTCCCACATCCGCGCAAAGCGTTCGTCGTAAATCTGCACAGCTTCTTCGCGTCGCGCCATGAAGCGCTCGCGCCAGGCTTTCAGCGTCTCCGCATAATGCAGCCGCAGGATTTCGGTGTCGCAAACCAGCAGCCCGGCGCGCTCGATCGCCGGAAAAACCTCCGACAGCGCCGGGATGTAGCCGCCGGGGAAGATGTATTTCGCGATCCAGGGACTGGTGACGTCGGGGCCGGTGGAGCGGCCGATCGAATGCAGCATCATGACGCCGTCGTCGGCGAGCAGTTCAGCGCAACGTTTGAAGAAGATTTCGTAGAAGTCGACGCCGACATGCTCGAACATGCCGACCGACACGATGCGGTCGAATGGCCCGCTGACGTCGCGATAATCCTGCAGCAGAAATCTCGCCGAGCGCGCCAATTTTTTTTCGGCCGCGCGGGCATTGGCGACCTGCAGCTGTTCGGTCGACAGGGTTATTCCGGTGACGTCGGCGCCGGTCATCTCGGCAAGATAAAGGCCAAGCCCGCCCCAGCCGCAGCCGATATCGAGCACGCGATCACCCTGGCCAATCAGGAGCTTTGCGGCGAGATGACGCTTCTTGGCCAGTTGAGCATCGTCAAGGCTCGCGTCCGGCCTATCGAAATAGGCGCAGCTATATTGTTTGTCGGAGTCGAGAAACAGCGAATAGAGCCGCCCGTCGATATCGTAATGGTGTGCGACGTTGTCGCGCGCGCGCTTGGGCGGATTGAACTGACGTACATGCCTGACCAGGTAGCGTATCCACCATTGCGGCGTTGCCCAGCGCGGCAGCACCTCGGGCTGATCGAACAGGACCGCGAGCAGGTCGGCGATGCTGCCATTTTCAACGATGAACGTGCCATCCATGTAGGTTTCGCCGAGCGCGAGTTCAGGATTGAGGAGAATTCGGTACTCAGCCTGAGTGGTCGTGAACCGCACCGAGACCGGATTGCCGGTGCCATCGCCGCAGGTGAATTTTGCCCCGCTTGCGGTCGTGCATGTCAACGAACCGCGGCGAATGAACTGCCCCAGAAAACTACGCAACAAACGGTCCATCAAACCACCAGGCCAAACGATCCCGCACGATGCCGATTTTAACGGCCGACACTCCCGACTCCTGTGGAACCGAATGGTTCCAATTCCTGATCCCCACCATAATAAGGCCGGTTCCCGTATGCTACTGCTCTGGAGTCAAAGCGGATATTCCAAAATGAGACGTTCACGCCGTTGCGCCATATGTCCGCTTCCATTCGCGTGATAATCGGCTAAAAGGGCACCGCCGCCAGCGCCCGTCCGGGGAGCGCCGGAAGCGATTTCCGTATCTGGAGAGCAGGAATGTTGAGCCGAGCGCTCACTTTAGCGACGGTGATGCTTCTGATCGGCTGTCTCGCGGCGGACAAGGCACAGGCGCAGGCAACGAATCTCGAGGCCGGCAAAAGCCCTTCGCAGATTTTCGCGGGTACCTGCAATGCCTGCCACAAGAGCCCACGCGGCCTCTTAAAGACCGTCCCCGCCGGATCGCTACCGACCTTCCTGCGCCAGCACTACACCACAAGCCCCGAGATGGCCGGCGTGCTTGCCTCCTTCCTCATCTCCAATGGCGCGACCGACACCCGATATAGCGGGGGCCAGCCCAAGGGAACCAAAGACGGAGGCAAGGAGGCAGACCAGGAGGCGAAGCCTAATAGTCCGCCCGAGCAGCTGGACCGGTTCGGCCGTCGCCAACGGCCCGCGCCGTCTGCCCAGGAAGCGGCCAGGCCGGAAACGGAACAGCGGCAAGCCGCAAAGCCCGAAGCCGATGGGCCTGCGCCGCAGGCCGAACCCGGGCGTCCCGGCCACAGCAAGCGAGTGGCGCGGCCAAGCGAGGCCCCGAGCGGCGCCAAGCCGGGTACAGAGGGTCAGCCTCCCGCCCACGCCGAGATCGATCGTGGTCCTGACGGCCGCAAAGCGTCCGCCAAGCAGCGGTTGAGCAAACGCGGCAAACCGAGTGTCGAGGAGCCGTCGAAGCCCGAAGAGTCGTCCGCGGTGGGCGAGCCGCCGAAGAGCGAAACTGCCTCCAAGGATGAGAGCAAGCCGACGACCGACACCACGTCTGAATCGGCGAAATCCGAGACCACCAAATCTGAAACTGCCAAGGCGGAGCCGCCGGCAACGCGGCCTGACCCGGTTCCACCGGTCACGCCTGCGCCCGCGCCCACAACGGCTACGGTCACCAACAAACCGGAACCATCGGCAGCGCCGGCCGAACCAGCGTCACAACCGCCGCCGCCGACGGTGACGGCCTCGACGCCGCCGCTTCCACCGGTGGCTCCCGCAGGCCCCCCGGCACCGCCAATCTCCCAATAGTTGTCTGAAAAGGCCCGGAGGAACGTCTATTTCTCGGCAGGTGCTTCCGGCTGCGGGGGCGCGAGTTCGTCCGGCTGTGCTTCGGGATCGAAAAATTCACCGGCGGCCGCGATCGCCTCGGCGGCGGCATCTTGATCCTCCTGACGCCTCGAGATGTCTTCCCCGCGCTTGATGCGGTCGGCTTCGTCGGCGCTGCGCGCGACCGTCACGTTGATGCTGGCTTCGACTTCGGGGTGCATCGCGATCGTCACCTTCTGCCGGCCAATCACCTTGATCGGCGCATCGAGCCAGACCTGCGGCCGGCTGACAATGATGCCATCGCTCGCCAACGCCATGACGATGTCGCGGACCGAAACCGAGCCGAACAACTGACCGCTTTCGGAGGCCTGACGGATGATGACGATATCGCGGCCGTTGATCTTCTCAGCGGCCTTGCTGGCCTCGGATTTGGCCTTGAGGTTGTCGGCCTCGAGCTCGGCCTTCATGCCGTCGAACTTGGCGCGGTTGTCGGCGGTGGCACGCAGGGCCTTGCCGCGCTTCAACAGAAAATTGCGGGCAAATCCGTCCTTGACGCGGACGACTTCGCCCATCTGGCCGAGCTTGGCGACGCGCTCCAGCAGAATGACTTCCATCTTCGTTCTCCTTAAGTGATGTGTTTTGACGTAATCGGGTTGATAGGCTGAATTTCAGGACGTCGGCAGCGGTGGCGGCCTGCCTTGCAAATAGCGCTGGCGAAAGCCGAAGAGCGCGTCGGCGAGTCCGAGCACCACCATCGCGATGACGGGCCATATGAAGAGGACCACGATCGCGTAGGTCGAACCGAGCCAGAATGCGCGGCTCTTCAAGGCGAGGGTCAGGGTGTGCAGCACCGCAAATCCGGTGAGCGCATAAGCCATCATCACGGCCGCCGCGATGATCTGTGCCAGGATTGCGAACAGTCCGCCGCCAAACGAGAACGCGATCGCGACACATAGCGCGGCCATTGTCATTGCCGGTAGCGTTGCGCTCTTCAGGTCCGGCCACGGACGATGTAACCGTCCCGACGTCGCCGTGATTTTGGCCGAGAGCCAGAGATTGAGCGTCAGGGTTGTCATGGCCATGATCGCGGCTGCAATCGGCGCAACCGTCACTACGGTATCGATCAATTGCTCGTACTCGCCGGTCGACGCAGCGTCGCGCGGTCCCATGATCTGGACGACCTGCTGGAAGAATGCCCGCAGCGTGCCGGTGATAGTGGCGGCATCAGTCCCGAGCGTCAGCAGCGCCGCCATCGTGGTCAAGGTGGCAAAGCTCGCGATCCAGAGCAGGATCCGCCCGACCGGATACCACTCGAGCTCTGGTGGCGCTGCGCCGTTGCCTGGCGAAGCGCTGCCGGGCAGGGGCCGGCCGAGCAGCGCGAGATGCCCGAGCCACCAGGCGGGCAGCGCGACGGTCAATGCAAAGGCGAGGCAATAGGGCAGCCCGAAGATCGCGCCAAGCGTTACTGCGGCCGCGACACCGCCGATGCCGGCGCAGAGCGACCCCCACCCAAGCGCCGACACCATCAACGGCAGCGGCGCCAGGTAGAACAGCAACAGCGAGACCAGCGCGCCCGAAATGATCGAGGCGAACATCAGCGCCGAGGCGCAGCCGGCGGCTATGGCAACGAGTAGTATCGCGATCATCAGCTGTCCCGCCCCTTTCGAGCGGTTAGAGGTCCGCTTGAACCCCAACCATCGGCAACCGGACGAGGCCGGAAGCCTTATGAGATTTTCGATCCGCGGCACCAACGCCGCGGATCGAAGAAGTTTTTACCGGATCACGTAAGGCAGCAGACCGAGGAAACGCGAGCGCTTGATGGCGCGTGCGAGTTCACGCTGCTTCTTGGCGGAGACGGCGGTGATGCGGCTCGGCACGATCTTGCCGCGCTCGGAGACGTAACGCATCAAAAGCTTCGAATCCTTGTAGTCGATCTTCGGCGCATTCGGGCCCGTGAACGGGCAGGTCTTGCGGCGGCGGAAAAACGGACGGCGTGCACCAGGCTCGGCCATTATGCTTACTCCTCTTCCGCTACTTCGACGACGACATCTTCGCGCGGACGGCGCGGGCCGCGGTCACCGCGGAAGCCACCGCCGTCACGATCGCCGCCGCGGAACCCGCCATCGCGGTCGCCGCGGAAGCCGCCACCGCGGTCGTCGCGTTCGCGGTCGCGATCGGCCTTGCGCATCATCGCCGACGGGCCTTCCTCATGCTCGTCGACGCGAACGCTCAAATAGCGGATCACGTCTTCGCTGATCCGCTCCTGCCGCTCGACCTCGGAGATCGCCGCCGACGGGCCATCGATGTTGAGCAGCACAAAATGCGCTTTGCGGTTCTTGTTCATGCGGTAGGTGAGGGAACGCACGCCCCAGTTCTCGGTTTTGGTGACCTTGCCGCCGAGCCCTTCGACGATCCCGGTCATCTGCGCGGTCAGTTCTTCGACCTGCTGGGCGCTCGCATCCTGCCGCGCGAGAAAAACATGCTCATAAAAGGGCATGGGTGTCCTTTCCTTAAGTTGGCGCGGTTCCCGGCGGCAAGCCCTTCGAGACCTTCGGAAAGGACTCGATATTGCTCAGAAGGCGGAAGCACGGGACGACGGGCCGACTGGCCCTGCCACATCAACATCGCCGAAAAGGTGAGATTGCTGGGACCGTCCGTTCAGCTCCCGGCCGGGATCCACGGATGGCGCGGTTTATAAGGATTTTGCGAGCGGTGGCAAGCGCTGGTTATTCGCGAGGCAACCGACGGGCCGGACGTTGGATATTGACTAACTTGTTTGTATGTCATACAAACAATGCAACAGAGAGGGCATCATGGCTCGCAAGCCCGTCAGAAGGTCCGTCCAACCCGGCTCCGAGATGCCGGTCGGCGATCCGAAGCACGCCGCTCGCGCCATGCGTTCCGCCGGGCGCAAGACGCGCTCGATCCTGCTCGACGGCGCAAGCCGCCTATTCAGAGAACGCGGCCTTGCCGGAACTTCGATCTCCGACATCGCGGCTGCGGCGGACGCGTTTCCGAGCCAGATCACCTACTACTTCCGCACCAAGGAAGCATTGTTTGTCGAAGCTGCCTGCCGGGACATGCTGTATGTGGCGCGCGAGGCCGAACGGGCCGCGCTCAAAGCGGATACGCCCCGCGAGTACACGCGCGCGCTGGTCGAGAGCGTGACGGCGACGGATTCGGTGGCCTTCTTTGCCGAAGCCCTGACTCTGACGCGACGCCGTCAGGATCTCGCGCCGCTCGTGGAGCGCACGATCGAGCGACTGCACGGCGAGGGACTGCGCGCGTATGCCGGCCAGATCGAACGGCATGGGTGGAACACCCTTCGCGACCCCGATGCAACCTCGCGGCGGTTCTGGGCCGTCGCGATCGGTGTGATGGTCGAGGGCTACGCCATGGGCCGCGCGCCGGACGAATTGTGCAGCGAGATGCTGCGTGTGCTGGGCGAGCAGGCGACGACAAAGCCCGCCGGCGACAGCGCGCACCTGCGTCTCGTCGGCGAGCGCGACGCATCCCGATCAAGCTCTTCCGAAGCGGAGACTTCATCATGACGGCGCTACGCATGCGTGCCCGCGATTTTCTGACCGAAGATCAACTGATCGCCATACGCCGGCGCTCGACCTGGAAGGGTGCAGCCCTGATCGTACACGCATGGACGTTGATCCTGGGGTCGATCGCGCTGGTCGCGTGGTGGCCCAATCCGCTGATCTATCTGCTTGCCGTCGGGATCGTCGGCTCGCGCCAGCTTGGGCTCGCAATCCTGATGCATGACGGGGCGCATGGATGCTTGTCGCCTGACGAAACCGTCAATCTGAATTTGAGCCAGTGGCTCTGCGCCTATCCGATTTTCGCCGAGACCCGCGCCTATCGCCGCTATCATTTGCAGCATCATGCGCGGACGCAGCAGGACGACGATCCCGATCTTGTGCTGTCGGCGCCGTTTCCGATCACCAAGGTAAGCTACCGCCGCAAGTTCCTGCGCGATATCACCGGGCAGACCGGCTATCAGCAGCGCAAGGCGCAATTGCTGAATGCGCTCGGCCCCGCGGAATGGCCTTTGGCACGGCGCGCCGCGCATTTTTGGGAGAAGCTCGGTCCGCAATTTGCCGTCAACGCCGTCCTTTTCACGGGCCTTGCTGCCGCCGGCATGTGGTGGGCCTATCCGCTGTTATGGCTGCTGCCGCTGCTTACCTGGATGATGGTGATCACCCGCATCCGCAACATCGCCGAACACGCCGTCGTTCCCGACAGCACCGATCCGCTGCGCAATACGCGCACCACCCGCGCCAATATCCTCGAGCGCCTGTTCATCGCACCGTATTACGTGAATTATCACCTTGAGCACCATCTCCTGTTCTATGTGCCCTGCTACAACCTGCCGCGTGTGCACCGCATTCTCAGCGAAAGCCGGTACGCCCGCCGGATGGAAGTGCAGCCGAACTATGCCGCCGTGCTGCGGCTCGCGACGGCGAAGCCGAACCAGCAGGATCGCCCGGGGCAACTCGCCAGCAGCGCGCGCCGTGCGCGGGCCGGAGCAGAAGTCGGCGGCGACCAGACGGCAGGCGGTTTCTAGCCGTGAGCCGCCCAACGGCCTTAGATCAAGTCCGTTAAGGGCGCGGCTTGGCTTGACATCCCGGCCCGGGTCAGTGTCTTACGGCCCCATCTGATGAGGGAGCGCCAATGGCGGCAGCATTCATTTTTCCAGGGCAGGGCTCCCAAATCGTCGGCATGGGCAAGGCCCTGGCGGAGGCCTTTCCGTCGGCGCGGGCTGTGTTCGACGAGGTCGATGCGGCGCTTGGCGAAAGGCTGACCGCGATCATCTGGGACGGCCCGGCCGAGACGTTGCAACTCACCGAAAACGCCCAGCCGGCGCTGATGGCGGTCTCGCTCGCCACTTTACGCGTACTCGAGACCGAGGCCGGTTTCTCGGTTGGACGGGACGCCAAATTCGTGGCCGGACACTCGCTTGGCGAATACTCCGCGCTGGCGGCGGCCGGCAGCCTCAGCGTTGCTGACAGCGCGCGTCTGCTGCGCACCCGCGGACTTGCCATGCAGAAGGCGGTACCGGTTGGCGCCGGCGCGATGGCGGCCTTGCTCGGCCTCGACTATGAAACAGCGATGGCGGTTGCCAATGAGGCCGCCCAAGGTCAGGTTTGTCAGGCCGCCAACGACAATGGCGGCGGGCAGGTGGTGGTCTCCGGCGACAAGGCCGCGGTCGATCGTGCACTGGAGATCGCCAAAGCCAAGGGCGCCAAGCGCGCCATGCTGCTGCCAGTGTCGGCGCCGTTCCATTGCAAGCTGATGCAGCCTGCAGCCGACGCGATGGCGAAAGCGCTGGCCGGCGTCATCATCAAACCGCCGGCGGCGCCATTGGTGTCGAACGTGCTGGCTTCGGCGCTCACCGATCCCGACGAGATTCGCCGCCGCCTGATCGAACAGGTCACCGGAACGGTGCGTTGGCGCGAGTCGGTCATCTACATGGCAAGCCATGGCGTCAACAGGTTTTTCGAGGTCGGCGCTGGCAAGGTATTGAGCGGCTTGGTCAAGCGCATCGCGGATGGCGCGGTCGGCATTTCAGTCAGCGGGCCAAACGACATTGGCCCCGCAAAAGAGGCGCTTGCTGCGGCAGGTTCGGCGTAGGGAGATATCATGTTCGATCTGACTGGCAGGATGGCGCTCGTCACCGGCGCGACCGGTGGCATCGGTGCCGCGATCGCGCAAGCGCTGCACGCGCAGGGCGCGACGGTGGCGATTTCGGGGACGCGGCGCGAGGTTCTGGACGCGCTCGCCGCCAAGTTGGCCAATAGGGTTCATGTGCTGCCATGCAACCTCTCCGACGCCGCCGCGGTCGAGGCGCTGGTGCCAGCAGCCGAAAAAGCCATGGGTCAGGTCGACATCCTCGTCGCCAACGCCGGCATCACGCGGGACAATCTATTCGTGCAATTGCGCGATGAGGATTGGGACGAGGTCATCAATGTCAATCTGACCGCAACATTCCGCCTCGCCCGCGCCGCGACCAAATCGATGATGCGCAAGCGTTTCGGGCGCATCATCGCGATCACCTCGGTGGTCGGGGTTACCGGCAATCCGGGGCAGGCCAACTATACCGCATCGAAAGCCGGACTGATCGGGTTGATCAAGACACTGGGGGCCGAATACGCCAAGCGCAACGTGACCGCCAATTGCATCGCGCCTGGATTCATCAAGACGCCGATGACGGACGCGCTCAATGACAAACAGCGCGAAGCCATCCTGTCGAAGGTTCCTGCGGCACGGCTGGGAGCGGCCGAGGAAATCGCTGCGGCTGCGGTCTATCTGAGCTCGAATGAAGCGGCTTATGTCACGGGGCAGACGATTCACGTCAACGGCGGAATGGCCATGGTTTGAGCCGGTTAGCGGACCCCGCAATGCCGCGAAAAGCCGTTTCCAGGGACGATCGAGGCTTGTAGTCAAGGCTATGGAAGTATGGTAACCGAACCCCCATCGGATGGGCAAAGAACGCCATTGCAGGATTTTGAATCACTGTATATTGGCGGTGCGGAGCCTGCGTCGTTCGCTGGGCCCCGAGGGCCAAATCAAGACTATGCGCGATTGCTAGGGAAGTTTTACGACCACTATGGCTCGTATCGTCTAGGTCGGATCTTAAGGGAACAAGCACGAGGTTGAACGATGAGTGAGATTGGCGAACGGGTTAAGAAGATCGTGGTCGAACACCTAGGTGTTGAACCCGAAAAAGTGGTCGACAACGCGAGCTTCATTGACGACCTCGGCGCCGACAGCCTCGATACGGTCGAGCTAGTGATGGCTTTTGAAGAAGAGTTTGGTTGCGAAATTCCTGACGACGCAGCGGAAACGATTTTGACCGTCGGCGACGCCACAAAATTCCTTGAGAAGAACGCGAAGAGCTGACGCCCCGAGCGGCATTGACGAAACCGGGCGGGCCGCGGACCAGCGGTCCACCGGTTTGTTGTTATAGGCCGCCAATTCGGGGCTGGAGTGCTGGACAATGAGGCGGGTTGTCGTCACGGGCCTCGGCATGGTGTCGCCACTCGCCTGCGGAGTTGAGGCGACCTGGAAGCGCATCCTGGGTGGCGAGAGCGGCGCCAGAAAGATCGAATCCTTCGATGTCTCCGACCTGACCTGCAAGATCGCCTGTCAGGTGCCGCGTGGTGACGGGAGCGGCGATACGTTCAATCCTGACCAGTGGATGGAGCCAAAGGACCAGCGCAAGGTCGACGACTTCATCATCTTCGCCATGTGCGCGGCACGCCAGGCGCTCGACGACGCCGACTGGCATCCCGCAAACGAGGAGGACCGCTGCGCCACCGGAACGATGATCGGCTCGGGCATCGGCGGCCTCTCCGGCATTGCCGACACCGCGGTGCTTCTCAAGGAACGTGGACCACGCAAAGTATCGCCGTTCTTCATCCCCGGGCGCCTGATCAACCTCGCCTCGGGTTATGTTTCGATCGAGCATGGCCTCAAGGGCCCGAACCATGCTGTGGTGACGGCGTGCTCGACCGGCGCGCACGCGATCGGGGATGCCAGCCGGCTGATCGCGCTCGGCGACGCCGACGTCATGGTCGCCGGCGGCACCGAATCGCCGATTTGCCGAATCGGCATGGCGGGGTTTTGCGCGGCGCGGGCGTTGTCGACGGCCTTTAACGAGACGCCGGGAAAAGCGTCCCGCCCCTATGACAGGGACCGCGACGGATTCGTGATGGGCGAGGGCGCCGGCGTCGTGGTGCTCGAGGAATATGAACACGCCAAGGCGCGCGGCGCGAAGATCTACGCGGAGGTGACCGGCTACGGATTGTCCGGCGATGCCTACCACATCACCTCGCCATCGCCCGATGGCGACGGCGGATTCCGCAGCATGGCGGCTGCATTGAAGCGTGCGGCCGTCACTCCGTCCGAGATCGACTACATCAATGCGCACGGCACGTCGACACAGGTCGGCGACGAAATCGAACTGGGTGCCGTCGAACGCCTGCTCGGCAACGCCGCTTCAAAGGTATCGATGTCGTCGACCAAGTCGTCGACCGGACATCTGCTCGGCGCCGCGGGTGCGATCGAGGCGATTTTCTCTATCCTTGCGATTCGCGACAACATCGCGCCGCCGACCATCAACCTCGACAATCCCTCGGTGGAGACTGCGATCGATCTCGTGCCAAAAGTAGCGCGCAAACGCGAAATCAACGTCGCGCTGTCGAATTCGTTCGGTTTCGGAGGCACCAACGCGTCCGTGATCATCCGGCGCGTGGTCAACTAGCCTGTCATGAGAACCAGTCCACCGTTTTGCCTCATTCGGTGATGACTGCAGAGCGCGATCGGCAAGGTGGATTCCGGTTTTGCGTCCGATCGCGCTCTCAACTATTAATGGGCGCATGGTCTTTTCGCCAGCCGCTTCACATTTTGGCGGATCATGCGCAAATTGCGGGCGTGTGCTATGGGCAGGACAAGGGATTCGTCAGGCCACGATTGAACCGGCAGGATTCAGGTTGCATCGATGAGTGAGAGGCCGCCCATTTCGCCACGCAGCCCGCGCGCCGCGTTGGAGCCCGAGCAGGTTCCGCCGCCGCCCAGGCGGTCGGAGCGTGCCCGCAACCCGTTTGTCGTGGTTGGCAACGCCATCATCACCCTATTGCTGGTCGGGATGATCGGCGCCGGCGCTGCCTACTACTACGGCAGACAGAAGCTGGAAGCGCCGGGTCCGCTGCAGGAGGACAAGGTCGTCAACGTTCCTGCGCGGGCCGGAATGGCCGATATCGCCGACGTGCTGCAACGCGAGGGCGTGATCGACAACAACCGTTGGGCGTTCATCGGCGCGGTGCTGGCGATGAAGGCACGCTCCGAATTGAAACCTGGCGAATATTCGTTCCAGAAGAGCGCCAGCCTGCGCGACGTCATCGGCACCATCGTCGAGGGCAAAGTGGTCCAGCACTCGGTCACGATCCCCGAAGGACTGACGTCTGAGCAGATCGTGGCGCGGCTTTCCGACAATGATATTTTTGCAGGCTCGGTACGCGAAGTCCCGCGCGAGGGCACGCTGTTGCCGGAGACCTATAAATTCCCGCGCGGCACCACGCGCGACCAGGTGATCCAGCGCATGCAGCAGGCGCAGAAACGCGCGCTCGCCGAAATCTGGGAACGCCGCAGCCCGGATGTCCCGCTTAGATCGCCGGACCAACTCGTGACACTGGCCTCGATCGTCGAGAAGGAAACCGGCAAGCCCGATGAGCGGAGCCGGGTCGCCGCGGTATTTGTCAATCGCCTGCGGCAGAAGATAAAACTGCAGTCGGACCCGACCATCATCTATGGGCTGGTGGGCGGCAAGGGGACGCTGGGCCGGCCGATCAAGCGCAGCGAAATCACGCAACCCTCGCCCTATAACACCTATGTAGTCGACGGCCTGCCGCCAGGACCTATTTCCAATCCCGGGCGGGCCTCGCTGGAGGCCACGGCCAATCCGGCGCGCACCCGCGATCTCTACTTCGTGGCGGATGGTACCGGCGGCCATGCCTTTACCGAAACCTACGATCAGCACCAGAAGAACGTTGCGAAGCTGCGCACGATGGAAAAGCAGATTCAGAACGATACCGTCGAACCGGCCGATGACGCGGCGCCGCCGGCTGCTGGGGGCGCACCAGCGGACGCCAGCCCGACGGCGGCGACGAAGCCGCCGGCGCCGAAAAAGCCGGCCAAGCCTGCCGCGGCTCCAGCCCGGCAGGGCGCGGCGCAATCGACGACCACCACCCCGCCCGTGGTCCAGCAATAAGGGGCAAGGCCGGTCGGCCGGTCGGAACCGATTCCACTTTTTGCGAAAACCCACTAAGGTCCCGCACGCTCTCACCAAGCGAATCTGACATTCTGTTGCTTGTTTGCCGGAGAATTTCACCCGATGGCGCTGTCGAGCATGACCGGCTTTGCCCGCAGCCATGGCGCAAGCGGACCTTACACGTTCGAATGGGAATTGAAGTCGGTCAACGCCAAGGGTTTTGACCTGCGCATGCGGCTGCCGCCGGGGTGGGACGACCTCGAAGCACTCGCGAAGAAGCGCGCCGGCGAGGTGCTGTCGCGCGGCACGGTCTACGCCAATCTGAATGTGAAGCGCACCAACTCCGCTTCGAGCGTGCGCGTGAACGAGGATGTGCTGGCGTCGGTCGTGAAGGTCGCTAGCCTGGTCGCGGGCAAGATCGACGCGGTGGCGCCGAGCGTCGATGGATTGCTTGCTATCAAGGGCGTCATCGAGATCGTCGAGCCCGAGAGCGACGAGGCCGAAGACGAGGCGGCGAAGGCTGCTGCTGCGGCGGCATTCGACGAGGCGCTGGCCAACCTTGTCGCGATGCGCCGGCGCGAAGGCATGGCGCTCGGGCAAGTTCTCATCCAGCGGATGGATGAAATCGAGGTGCTGGCGAAAAAGGCCGAAGCAGCCCCCGGCCGCAAGCCCGAGGCGATCAGGGCGCGCCTGGCCGAACAGATCGCGATGCTTCTGGAATCGTCCGACCGCTTCGATGCCGACCGGCTCAACCAGGAAGCGCTGCTGATCGCGGCCAAGGCCGATGTTCGCGAAGAGCTCGATCGCATCGCCTCCCATATCGCGCAGGTGCGCGAGATGATCGGCAAGGGCGGACCGGTCGGGCGGCGGCTCGATTTCCTGGCGCAGGAATTCAACCGCGAGGTCAATACCTGCTGTTCGAAATCGAACGACATCGAATTGACCAACACCGGCCTCGAAATGAAGAACGTGGTCGAACAGTTTCGCGAGCAGGTCCAGAATCTGGAGTGAAGCATGACGGCAGGCGGCGATAACGTCGACGGGGTTGGCTTCGACGGGCT
>VAZG01000144.1 GCA_005885285.1 Alphaproteobacteria bacterium
CGGCTGAAGCGCGAACGCCGCACCGGCTTGACCAATTTCGTGCGCGCGTTGCAACGACAGCTCGAAAAGTAGATCTAGTTCGACGCCTGCTTGGACATGCGCTCCAGCATCTCTGAAATTCTGTCGAGCCTCTCGTCCGGATTGCTCACGGCATGGAAACCAGGCGCGGGCTCGGGGCGGCGCTTGAACTGATCCACATCGCCCCACGGTGGGGACTGGAGGGGCGGGGATTGGCGGGGCGGCGCCTGGCGAAGCGGCGACGGGCGCGGAGGAGGCGATTGGCGGGCGCTATCGGCGGTCTCCCAGACCACGCGCCGGCGCCCATGGGCGGCATTTGGCGCCGTGCGCCGTGCGCTGCCGAACCTGAAGATCGCGCTTGCTATCAGGCCCGCGAGCGCGAGCGCTCCTGCAACCACCATCAACAGTGTTTGCAGCGAGACCGCGGGCTTTGCTGGTGAAGCGTCCGCGGCTACCGGCGCCGCCGCGGGTGGGGCAGCCTGTGCCGGCGGTGTCGGCTGCTGATCTGCCTGTGCGTCGGCGACGGTATCGGACGTTGCCGGTTGCGGGCCGAGCGTTGAACTCGCGCTGGACGGATCGGGCCAGCGTGTCCCGATCAGCGATCCGCGCGTCGTGCTCTCCAGCACATTTGGACGCTGTTCATTCGGTGCATTGGTCGGCATCGCCTGTGGTGGCTGGGGGACGCTCGTCGTGGTGTTTTGCTCGACGCGCGTTTGCGGCCAAGGCAGCTCGGCATGCGCGTCGGACAGCGAACGTTGTGGCGGCGGAGTTTCAGCTTTTGGTTCAGTCGCCTGCTCCGATGGCTGCGGCAAACCGGCCTCAACCGGCTTTCCGCCGACGTCGCGCAGATACCAGCATTGGCGATTGCCCGGGTGCTCGATGCGATAACGCCAATGCTTGCCTTGCGGCGTTTGACTGCCCGGTTCAGTCTGGCAGCCCTCGGCGGCGTCGGCCGTGATGCGCAAAATTGGGATAAAAATTGGGGTAACGGTGGTGCCGGCGAGAATGCTGGCGAAAATCGCGGTCGCGAATTTCGCGGCTCGGTCTGACATGTGAATCTCCGGTGACGCTACACAACACTACCCGTCCCAAATCTCGGAAAAGACTTGGGTCGTAATGAGCCGCAATTCCGGAGAGGATAGGGTTTAATTCGGGCCCGCAATTTTGTCCGGATCGGACGAAAAGATGGCGTTATTGTTTCGATGCGCGGGCAGCCAAATCGGTCGTCAATTGCTCTCGATCACGTCGCTGAACAGCACGTAGCGCTCGCCGTTGAAGCGGACGAGGCGCATCTGCTTGATTGGGCGCAGATCGTTTGGGCTCGTCTGCAACCGGATGCCGGGCAGCAGCAACGGCAGCTCCATGTTGAGATGTGAAGCCTGCTGCATGATGTTTTCGCGCGTCAGGCTATCACCGCAATTCTTTAGAAGCTGCACCACCGCGTAGCCGATGTTGTACCCGTAGGGTCCGTAATAATCGCTCTTGTCGACACGGGGGTTGTACTTGTCCATCCAAACCCACCAAGCCTTCATGGCCGGATCGTCCCGCCATTGCGGGTCGGCCGGATCCTTCTGGTAGGCGGCCGAAATAATCCCTTTTGCCGCCTCAAAGCCTGCCGGCCTGATTGCGCCAGCGATCGAGGAGCCGACGCTGGATACGAACTCCTGCGGATGCCAATCGATGTCATAGGCCTTGCGAATGGCTTGCGCCGCGAATTTCGGTACCGAGAAGATGACGAACATGTCGGCGCCGGAAGCCTTCAGCGAAACCACCTGGGAATCGACCGTGGGGTCAGAGGTGTTGTAGGTCTGCGCTGAGACGATCATCGACGATGCCTTGTCGCCGAGCCCGCGCTTGAAGCCGAGGATATAGTCGCGGCCGAGATCGTCGTTCTGCGAAAGAATTCCTACTCTGGCATCGGGCTTGGTCGAGAGAATATATTTGGCGTAGATTTCGCCTTCCGATGCGTAATGCGGCGTCCAGCTCATCGTCCATGGATAGTGTTCGGGATCGTTGAAGACGGTCGCGCCGGAGCCGACGAAGAGGTGCGGCACCTTCTTCTGGTTGATGTATTTGACTACGGCCATGTTGGTTGCGGTGCCGACCGGATTGACCAGAAACAGCACCTCGTCGCTTTCGATCAGGCGCCTGATCTGCTCCACCGTCTTCGGCGGGCTATAGGCGTCATCGAGACTTATGTAATTGATCTTGCGTCCGTTCACCCCGCCTTGTGCGTTGATCATCGCGAAATAAGCGGTCGTGGAGATCGCGCCCGCCGAGTAGGCCGAGGCCGGACCGCTATAGGGTGTGGTGGTCCCGATCTTGATCTCGGTGTCGGTGGCGCCTGGACCATATTGCTTTTGCGCCATTACCGGCGTTGCGGCGCAGCTCAGCGCGAGCATCGCCAGTGCGCCCAAGGTCCAACGATACCTCGCAGTCATTGAATCCTCCCTGTTCAGGTGAGGCCTGCATTTTGCCCCTTATTGCGGGGCTTATTAGTTCCGCCTCAGTTCTTCAGCACGATCCGCCCAACCACTTGCCCGGCTCGCAACGCATCGATCCATTTCTGGACGTCGCCCATCGGCTCTTCCTTCATCGGCGTCGGCTTGATCTTGCCGGCGCGCGCGAGGGCCATCAGCTCCCGCGCCTCGGTCAGCGTGCCGACCATGAAACCCTCGATGGTCATGCGCTTGTAGATCCATTGCACCATCGGCAGGCTGAAATTGCCGCCCATCAGGCCGGAGACCACGATCTTGCCGCCGCGCGCGACCACCGCCACGGCGAATGCCATCGACTTTTCATTGCCGGCAAAATCCACGATCTCATCAAAACCGCCCTCGGTCTCCTTGAGGATGCGTCTCGCGATATCGCCTTCGGAGGGATCATAGGCGATCGCGGCACCGTTGTTGAGGGCCGCCTCGCGTGCGGCTGGGCTGACATCCGCCACCGAGATCTTCTGCTTGAACATGGCTTGCGCGAAAGACAGGCCCATCATACCGACCCCGCCAAGTCCGATGAGCAACAGATTGCGCTGGCGCGGTCGGCCGACCAGGCGCTTCAAGGCGCCATAGGCGGTCACCCCGGAGCACATCAGCGTCGCCGCCTGATTGACCGGCAGCGGATCGTAATCCAACAGATATTTGGCGTCGGGCACCAGCACGTGACTTGCGAAACCGCCATCGACGGAGACGCCGAGGAAGCGCTGCTTGAGGCAGAGA
>VAZG01000216.1 GCA_005885285.1 Alphaproteobacteria bacterium
ATTCACAATTATGGAACGCGTTTCCAGGTCCTTGCGAAGTCGATCGAAGTCGTCGCGCGCGGCCCAGGCCACCTGTTCAGGGTAAAGATCGGGCAATTCTGGGCCATCGCGGCGGCCCCTGCTTTCTAAGCCATGGCAAGGCTGCCGATCCGCGCGCATTTCATCTCCCAGCCGCAAGGCTATTTTGAGTATCGATAAGCGGCGCAAAAAAGAAACCTGCCGCCTCCAACCTCCGAAGCTGGCGCGTCATGATCATGCGCCGCAAGGAATCTCGGCGCTCGGAAGTTGAGATAGGCCTCTCCGGCCGCAAACCCGCCAGCAGAGTCGCCTCGGCGCTTGAGCCGCGGACTCGGGCAAACGTATCGTCAGGAAAACCACAATGCGGCCAGTCCGCCCGATTTAGCTTTAGGGCGTATACTCATAAACGGTCCCAGAATTGCGAAACAAACGCGGCGCTCGTACAGTGTGCATAATGCAGCACATCAGCGCAATCATTCTGGCGGCCCTATTTACAGTGACGCCGACGCTTGCCGCTGAGCACTGTTCGGAAGTCAAACCAAACCCCAATATCGATCCGGCTATGCAGCCAACCTACGCAAAATACGCCGACACCGCGCATTGCTTCCTGCGGATCGATGGCAAAGTCATCATCAATCGTACCTGCCACATCGGCATCTCCGGTGACACGCGCGAATGGGCCATGAACGGAGTGGCTGAAGTCTATATGAACTAGGATCTATCAGATCGCCCATTTTACGCTCGCTTCCAGAGGCACGGCAAGTGGCTCAATTACGGCCGCGTTGAGACCGTAGATGCCCGGGAAGAACACATTTGCTGGGGCAACAAACGATTCCATATGTGCTTTTCGCAGCCGTATCTGAGCTGTGATCCGGACGGCGGCAACGTGCCGAAGCGGCTGGAGACCTATCCATAAACCGTAATAAAGAATGCGATGACTCGCGGTCGATCGCGGCCATTTCGAGCAGCTTTTTTGAGCTTCTTAGTCAAACTTGCCAAATTCCTTTGTCGGGAAGTTTTGGAAAGGAGGCTCTTAGAGATGCGTGACGGCGCCGATGAGCCCGGCCCTGAAAGAATTAGCGGCCGCTGGGCCGCGTGGACGTAAGAGCAGAGCCGTTCGCAGCGACCTCGCGCGTTTGATCCGGGCCCATTATGTCACCGAACAATCAGCAAGCATGGACACCGTGGTCTATGTGATCACGGACCATGGCCGTCGTGCCCTGGCGAGCTAAAGGGCGAGGGAAAAGTCTTTCTCCGGCCGCGTTTACGAGCCCGATCCGCGAGGCGGCGATACAATGCAATATTGAGCCTTCCCCTTTCGTCCCTCGGAACTTAACCCTCCAATTCATCTTCGTCGTCACCGGCGCCTTGCGGGGTTGTCCCGCGCTGCAGGACATGCCGCAGTTCGCGGGTTTCACGGCCCGCACGCTCGCTCGGATCGCGACTGATCTTGGGCTGCAGCTCGACGATGTCGACGAACTGGTCGGCCTGGCGGCGCAGCTCATCGGCGATCATCGGGGGTTGTGTTGAGGTGGTGGAAACCACGCTAACGCGCACCCCACGGCGCTGCACCGCCTCGACCAGCGAGCGGAAGTCCCCGTCGCCGGAGAATAACACCATGTGATCGATGCGGTCGACGAGTTCCATAGCATCGACGGCGAGCTCGACATCCATGTTGCCTTTGATCTTGCGGCGACCGGTCTGGTCGACGAACGCTTTGGTCGGTTTAGTGACGACCGTGTAACCGTTGTAGTCGAGCCAGTCGATTAGTGGGCGAATCGAGGAAAATTCCTGATCCTCGATGACGGCGGTGTAATAGAACGCCCGTAGCAGATCGCCGCGCGACTCAAACTCGCGTAAAAGCCGCTTGTAATCGATGTCGAAACCCAGCGATTTCGCCGTGGCATAGAGATTGGCACCGTCAATGAACAGCGCGAGTTTTTCTTTGTTTGGGGACATGAGGTTAATCACTTACGAGATGTCGCTCACAACTGTGTGAATTCAGCTCGCGACCGTGGCTATGTAGAAGGTCCGCGTCAGAAAACGCTCGGCGTCAAGGAAGCCGAGCGTTGTCACTTCAGTGGATCGGGACAATCCGGGCATATGGCCATCATGGCCTCCTTACATTGCAATGAGTTCGTGTATCCGAATCACGCGAGCATCGCGTGGCCGGTCATCCAATTTTGGGGGAGCTGGCTGGGCACCGTAAAACGGAAGCGTCGCGAGGCGGACCGAAAACTGGTTGCGGGCTGCTATCTAAGTGACCGGCGCCGCAAGGTCAACCGTCAACGACCTCACCTCGATTACGAAATTCGACGGGCCGCCACAGACCCGTGGTGCCGTTATTTCCGACAGGGACAGGGCCATTAATGGCAAAGTCTTCCGCGCCTAAGTCGAACGGATTCTCGCGCCGACGCTCTCGTCCGGCGACATCGTCATCAGAGACAATTAGCTAATAATCTCGCAGCAACCGCTCAATATATTCGAGCTCGAGGAGTTACGCCGATGCTTCGGCGAGAACTTCCGCCCCGCAGCTCGAGAATGCGCCACGCGCGCTGCACGTCGATCTCGCCGGCACCTTGACCGTGGTGTCGTCGCCGTAGTCACGCCCGCGCAGGAGCCGGTCGAGCGGGCGGCACCTTCTGGCGCGTGCGCCTTGTGGCGTGCCGAACCTGCCTTGACGCCTTCTCGGGACGAGACGGCAAGCCCGGCGCGACGCTCGAGAGCTAGGACTAACTCGAGGAATGACGACACTGCACCGCCCCGTGCACTAGACAGCGCATACTTCAGCGCGTTGGCCACGTCGTCGTCACCCGGCGCGCCGCCGACCTGGTGCGCCAGCCGGCTCGCGAGGCGCTCGAGTGCGACGCTCCGCTTGCCCGGGTCGAGCTCCCGGCACGCAGTCATCGCTCTCGGCTGCGAGTCGGACTTTCTGGTCATCCGCAGTTGGCGGAGCGGGCGGATCATCTCGCGCATGCGCCGCGGCGCGTTCCGCCACCAGTTCGGCGCGCCCCACCTCACGGTGCAGCGCGCCGACTTGCTCGACGTGATGCGCGGCGCGCTAAAGACCGTGGATTTCCGTCTTGGAACCCGCTGAACCGCCGTCGAACAGTGCGACACGGCTCACGTGGTGACACTCTTACACGTGCTGCACCATTTTCTGAAGGCGCATCCGCAGTTCCGGGGTAAGCACAGTCAACATCTCTGAGCGTCCGCTTCACACGCGCGGACGTTGCCGAGTCTCATCTTTTTCGCCACTCCGACTCGTACTTGTATTCGGGCGCAGCCCTGAGCTGATCCTTGTTGGCATTCATGGTGGCTTTCTTGGTCTTTTCGTCTTGGCGCGTTAAGGTCACGGCTTTGGGATCGATTGCCACATAACGCGTACCCATGCCAAGAAATCCACCGACACTAACGATGTATGCTTTTATGGCCCCTGCGTCCGTGAGGACAATGTCGTGAATTTCGCCAATGTTCTCATCACCGGTGTTTTGGATGTTCAGACCGACCAGGCGGGACGCTAAACGATCGTTGGGTTGCTGAGCCATAAAGCCGGTGTTGGTTGGATTGCCAGGCGGCGCATTTTGCGGGAGTGCAGGCCCCACGGAAAGAAATATGAACATACTCGCAGCCAAAGCTGGCTTTTCACAAAAGCCTCCATCGTTTGTCTGAACCGATCAACGGTCGGAAATGGGTTCTAGTTCCACTTCCGGCTTCATCGCGACTGTCCGCGTCGGCAGCCTCCCGCCACGCCGCGCTCTCCGCGTCTCACGCGGAGAAGGAAATGCCGTTATTGCGGCCGGCTGCTTGTAAACCATCCCGCCGCCGCGGCGAAATCAGCGGTTGCCCGTTGTCCTGTCGGGCAAAAACGAAGCTCTCGCTAGCCATGCCGAGGCGTGCGACGGGAACATAAGCGATCCCACCACAGTTGCCTGCGTGACTGAGCCGTCACGGCTTCCTTGATCTGGAGATATAGGAACATGGACAATAGGGACGAGACCGCCTCGCTTATCTCAGCGGGTAAGGTTCAAGGCACCAACGTCTACAACACGAATGGCGACTCGCTCGGCGAGGTCTACGACGTGATGATCGACAAACTGTCGGGCAAAGTCGCCTACGCGATCATGTCCTTCGGCGGATTTCTCGGCGTAGGCGAGCGCTATCACCCCCTGCCGTGG
>VAZG01000217.1:0-648 GCA_005885285.1 Alphaproteobacteria bacterium
ACCATGAGGTCGGGAAACACCGGGAATCTCGAAGGAAGCCCGAGCTTGGGGCCCGTGTTAACCAAGCCTGTTGCCTGTCCCTTGCCTTGACGAAGACCCCGCCGAAGGCTAGTTTCATTTGGTTCCGTGGTCATTTGAGCCGGCCGGCTTGCAGCCACGTTAAACAATTCGCTAAACAGGCCGGGGACAGAAGTGATCCCGGCCGAACCTTTGTTCAGGCCGGGTTTTTTATGGCCTGATTTCCGCGCTGGTTTCTTTAAAACCTCGTCAAGGGATCGGTAGCAAGATGGTAAACGTGCAGTCGATCCCAAGTCCGGCGATCCATACCGACGAGCGCGCCCATGAGGCGGACCATCCGAGTTCGCCGCTGGCGCGCTTCGGCAAGGACCAGCCGCTGAAGCTCGATTGCGGCATCGATCTGGCGCCATTCCAGATCGCCTATCAGATCTATGGTGAGCTCAATGCCGACCGTTCCAACGCCATTTTGATCTGCCACGCGCTGACCGGCGATCAGCACGTCGCCAACGTCCATCCGGTGACCCGCAAGCCCGGCTGGTGGGAAACCATGGTCGGTCCCGGCCGCCCGCTGGACACCGACAGCTACTTCATCATTTGCCCCAATGTGATCGGCGGCTGCATGGGCTCGAC
>VAZG01000217.1:719-5833 GCA_005885285.1 Alphaproteobacteria bacterium
ATGGTGAGCTCAATGCCGACCGTTCCAACGCCATTTTGATCTGCCACGCGCTGACCGGCGATCAGCACGTCGCCAACGTCCATCCGGTGACCCGCAAGCCCGGCTGGTGGGAAACCATGGTCGGTCCCGGCCGCCCGCTGGACACCGACAGCTACTTCATCATTTGCCCCAATGTGATCGGCGGCTGCATGGGCTCGACCGGGCCCGCCTCGACCAATCCTGCCACCGGCAAGGTGTGGGGATTGGATTTTCCAATCATCACCATTCCGGACATGGTGCGCGCGCAGGCCATGCTGCTCGACCGTCTCGGCATCGACACGCTGCTGTGCGTTACCGGCGGCTCGATGGGCGGCATGCAGGTGCTGCAGTGGACTGCCGCCTATCCGACGCGCGTCTTTTCGGCGCTTCCGATCGCCTGCAGCACGCGCCACTCGGCCCAGAACATCGCATTTCACGAACTCGGCCGTCAGGCCATCATGGCCGATCCCGATTGGCATGGCGGACGCTACGCCGATCAGGGCACCCATCCGCACCGCGGCCTCGGCGTCGCGCGGATGGCGGGCCACATCACCTACCTGTCGGACGCAGCCCTGCACCGCAAGTTCGGGCGGCGGATGCAGGATCGCGAATTGCCGACGTTTTCGTTCGATGCGGATTTCCAGGTCGAAAGCTATCTGCGCTATCAGGGCTCGTCCTTTGTCGAGCGCTTCGATGCCAACAGCTATCTCTATCTGACGCGGGCGATGGACTATTTCGATATCGCCGCCGATCATGACGGCGTGCTGGCGCGGGCGTTTCGCGGCATCAAGACCCGCTTCTGCGTGGTGTCGTTCACCTCCGACTGGCTGTTTCCGACCTCGGAGTCGCGGGCGCTCGTGCATGCGCTGAACGCCTCCAGCGCGCGGGTGTCGTTTGCCGAGATCGAGACCGATCGCGGACACGACGCGTTCCTGCTCGACGTGCCGGAATTCTCCGACATTTCCCGCGCCTTTCTGCAATCGGCCGCCAAGGCGCGCGGATTGGGCGGCTGACATGGCGCTTTCTGAACCGACGCTGCCGCTTGCCGGCGTAACGCCGCACCGCACCGAGAATTATCGCAGCGATCATTTGCTCGTCGCCGAGATGGTCGAGCGCGGCTCAAGGGTGCTCGACGTCGGCTGCGGCGACGGCGATCTGCTCCAACTGCTCGAGAGCCGGGGCATCGATGGCCGCGGCATCGAGCTGTCGCGCGAAGGCGTCAATCGCTGTGTCGCCAAGGGCCTTGCGGTGGTGCAGGGCGATGCCGACACCGACCTCGTCAACTATTCCGACGACGCCTTTGATTATGTGATCCTGTCGCAGACCTTGCAGGCGACACGGCAGCCGCGGGTAGTGCTGGAAAACCTGCTGCGGATCGGGCAGCGCGCCATCGTCTCGTTTCCGAATTTCGGCTACTGGAAGATGCGGCTGCAACTGTTGATCGGCGGCCACATGCCGCGCACCGAAAACCTCCCCGCCACCTGGTACGACACTCCCAACATCCATTTCTGCACGATCAAGGATTTCATCCAGCTCTGCGACGAGATCAACGTCAAGATGGAGCGCGCGGTGGCGCTCGACCTCTATGGCCGGCCGCTGCGGCTGAGCGCGCCGTGGTGGTTCTGGAACATGTTCGGCGAGCAGGGCGTGTTCTTGCTGACCAGGGCCGGGAAGGGGAAGTGACGCCTGCTGTCATTCCGGGATGGTCCGAAGGACCAGACCCGGAATCTCGAGATTCTCAGATGTGCAATTGCACATCATAGTTCGATGCTTCGCATCGCCCCGGAATGACACCTTACATCATCGACCTCGGATCGCGCACGCCCCAGCGGCCGGCCTCGACCAGCGCGATGAAGCGCTCGACCGTTTCGTTGAACAACGCCGGCTCTTCGAGGTTGAGCACATGGCCCGCCTTCGGGAACATGGCGAGCCCGGACGCGGGCAGATGGGCTTTCAGGAACAGGCTCGGCCCGATGCAGTTCTCGTCCTCATCGCCGCAGAGTGCCGCGCCAGCGCGGCATAAAAATCGGCATGTCCGCGCGGATCCTTCAGCATGAATGAAATGCGGCTCGGCGCCTCGCGCGTGGCTTTGGCGACTTCCGCCGAGCCGATGGTCTCGAACTGCTCGGCATTGGCCCGGCACTGCTTGCGGAAGCCTTCGAGATTTTCAAGATCCGAGCCCGAGCCGACGGCGGCCAGCGTCATCGAGAGCGCGCGCTCCGGCGCGTTCAGGGCGATCTGCAGCGACGAATAGGAGCCCATCGACAGGCCGACGAAATGCGCTTTCGCGATTGCGAGGTGGTCGAGCACGGCGAGCGCGTCGGTATAGAAATGCTTGTAGGTGTAGGCGTCGGTCGTTGGCGGCACGTCGGAGGGCGTATAGCCGCGCGCGGAGTAGGCGATGCAGCGATGGCCGCGCGAGAAATAGCGCATCTGCGGCTCCCAATTGCTGTAGTCGGCCGCGAATTCGTGCAGGAAGATGATCGGCGTCCCGCTCCCTGCTTCCTCGAAATAGAGGCGGACCTTGTCGCGCGTGACGGCATGGGGCATTTGCGGCTCCTTGTTGTTCAGCCGAACTTGAAAATCGCAGTTAATACTCGTGACCGCAATGCGGCGAGATCGGTTCTTTTTGGCCATCAAATAATCGCCGAATGACCCCCAAACTGATCTTGCACGGCCGCATCGCGTCTTTCTCTCGCCACAGGACGATTCGCATACGAGCCCCGGGGATGTCGGCTTGAGCACGCCGACGGGAATTGGGGGGCTAACAAGAAACGAACTAAGGATTGAGTATGATCGAGTTTTCTACGTTCCGCCGGTCACTTCATGTTGCTGCGTTGGCCTTGTCTTCAGCGGCGTTCGCGGTGTCGGCAACCCCGGCTTCGGCACGGTCTCATCACGGCGCAGGGCATTCCGCTCGTGCCCATCACGTGGGCCGATATGCCGGGCGGAATTTCCATCACGGGCATTATCGACATTTTGCGCATCAGCGGCACTACGGGCATTTCGCGCGCACATCGCGCGGGGAACGCAGTGCGGCGCTGATCCAGGGGCGCGGTTTTGCTGACATCCAAGCCAGCTTCGCGACCCCCGCGCGGTCCACCTTCTCGTCCCCGGAGACAGCGGGCGCTATGGCCACGTCGAGTGGGTTATCTTCATCGAGCCTGGTGTCGGAAGCGCGCCGCTACCTCGGCGGCAATCCGACCGGCCGCGGCAGCTTGTGGTGCGCGCGTTTCATGAACATGGTGCTGCAGCACACCGGCCATCACGGCACCGGCTCGGACATGGCGAACTCGTTCGCGCACTACGGCCAGCGCATATCCGGCCCGCAAGTCGGCGCCATCGCGGTGATGGGCCGGCGCGGCGGCGGCCATGTCGGCATCATCACCGGCATCGATGCCCAGGGCAATCCAATCATGATCTCCGGCAATAACGGCAACCGGGTTCGCGAGGCGCCGATCTCGCGCGGCCGGATCTACGCCTACGTCATGCCGACGAACTGATGGCGTCATTGCGAGCCAACGGGTCGCGCGAATGCGCGCCCGATGACAGGCACCGCGAAGCAATCCAGAAACGCGCAAGCGGAAATAGTCTGGATTGCTTCCGCCTACGCACAAGGGCGCTTCGGCGGACTCCAAGCCCGCCATAGCTCGCATAGCGAGCGACGGCGGGTCGTCGCGATGGCTCCTGTGCTGGTGCACGCGCACAATGGAAGGATCGATCATCTGCACCGTCGGGTCATGACCGGCGGCCAGCGCAGCCGTGATCCGCTCCCAAACGCCCGCCCGCCGCCACCGAACAAAGCGCGTTACGGGGACCATAGGGCTGCGGCAGATGGCGCCAGGGAGCACCCGAGCGCAAGACCCAAAAGATACCGTTCAGGACGCGCCGGTCGCCAACACTGGGAATGCCACGCGGCTTGTTCGGAAGGAAGGACCTGATGGCAGCCCATTCAAAGTCAGTCAGTTCGTACCGCATGATTCGAGGCTCCGGTTTGGTGGCTTGAATCACGTCCGTTTTTACACGACCAAGACCCAAAGCGGACCTTCTAGAAAGAGGCGCTTCTACGAACTTTTACGAAATGAAAGTATCCGCCGACAAGTCCAGCCTCTGATGTTTGTTGCGGTCGAGGGATTAGTCGGCGCATTGGTGGAAGCCCAGTGCGCCCGGGTTGCAAGATTTTCGCGCGGGGGACCTGCTGCCGGTTGCGAGGAGCGCGTTGTGAGAAGTCGCAGTGCGATAGATCGGAAGGCGATCATGAATAGAACATGTGCTGTCACCGTCGCCGCGACCGCCATATTCGCCACGTTGATGTTTCCCCAAAAGAGACATAGCTCCAGTCGCCCGAGGAAACCTTGGTCAGTGTGGATTTTGCATGAAAACGAGGAAGTCGACTATGCGGTTGTCTAAAGTCGCCGCTTTTGCGCTTATCGTTGGAGCTCCAAGCTTAATGTCAGTGTCTTTGGCGCGGGCCGCTTCTGATTGTTCAATGTCAGTAACACTAGCGGATTGGGGCGAGAATTCGACCGGGGACATTGACGTCGCGTCCGGGGGAAGTTGCCTATTTCCGATCAGGATGCGCGGCACGGTGAGAAGCTCGGACATTTCACAAAAGCCGGTACACGGCAAGTTGAAAAGGCTCAACGTATCTACTTACGAATACACGGCGAAGGCTAGATATAAGGGAAGCGATACTTTTGCCATCAAAGCAACGGGCCAGGGGCCGACGGCTTCTGGCGCGTCGGTAATCACTGTGCACGCGACGATCAAATAGCGTTCCTCACGTCCGTTGCATGGCGGACGAGTTGCGGAGCGAAAGACAGATCGAGCAGTTGCGGATTTGGAAGGGCGGCCTTGTCCCTAAGTCTTGCGCGCATCGATGCGCAACAGCGAAAATTGCAAAGTTTGGCTTGATCAACCGACGCAGACCTTTGCGAGCTTTGCCCCTGCGTCATCTCATTGAAACAAAGCGGACTCGTTGTGCTCAATGCGAGTTATTCCGAGTGTGACCCTCATGTATGGTCCGGCCGCGCGTTGCAAGAGGTTTCGTCAACCTGGCAGATGCGGTCTTGCATCAATGTATCCGGCCTCTGATT
>VAZG01000145.1 GCA_005885285.1 Alphaproteobacteria bacterium
AGCTGAAGATTTTCACCACGCGCCACGACACGCTGTTCGGCGCGAAATTCATGGCGATCGCGCCGGACCATCCGCTGGCCCAGGCCGCGGCTGCGAAAAACCCTGAGCTCGCGGCGTTCATCGCCGGGGCGAAGCGTCACGGCACCGCACAGGAAATCATCGACACCCAGGAGAAGCTGGGTTTCGATACCGGCATCAAGGCGATCCACCCGTTCGATCCGAATTGGAAGCTGCCGATCTATGTCGCGAACTTCGTGCTGATGGAATACGGCACTGGCGCGATCTTCGGTTGCCCGGCACACGATCAGCGCGACCTCGATTTCGTCAATAAATACGGGCTCGGAAATACGCCGGTGGTGTGCCCGCCCGACGTCGATCCCAAGACCTTTGTCATTACCGACACCGCCTATGACGGCGATGGCCGCATGATCAATTCGCGCTTCCTCGACGGCATGACCATCGAGCAAGCCAAGGAAGAAATCGCAAAGCGGCTCGAGACGGAGGTGCGGGGTAACACGCCCGTCGGCGAGCGGCAGGTGAACTTCCGCCTGCGCGACTGGGGCATCTCGCGACAGCGTTATTGGGGCTGCCCGATCCCGGTGATCCATTGCGAAAAATGCGATGTGGTGCCGGTGCCCGACAAGGATCTCCCGGTGCGGCTACCGGAAGATGTGACCTTCGACCGGCCCGGCAACGCGCTCGACCATCACCCGACCTGGAAGCACGTCGCCTGCCCGAAATGTGGGGCTAAGGCACAGCGTGAAACCGATACCATGGACACGTTTGTCGACTCATCGTGGTACTTTGCGCGCTTCACCGATCCGTGGAACGAAAACGCGCCGACCACGCCCGACGTCGTCAACCGGATGATGCCGGTCGACCAATATATCGGCGGCGTCGAGCACGCGATCCTGCACCTGCTCTATAGCCGTTTCTTCACCCGCGCGATGCGAGCGACCGGCCATATCGGCATGGACGAGCCGTTCGCCGGCATGTTCACGCAAGGAATGGTGGTGCACGAGACCTATCAAAAAGCCGACGGCAGCTATGTCACGCCGGCCGAAGTGACGATCGAGACCGGCGCCAACGGAAAGCGCGCATTGCTCATTGAGAGCGGCGAAGAAGTCACGATCGGCGCGATCGAGAAGATGTCGAAGTCGAAGCGCAACACCGTCGACCCGGACGACATCATCGCGACTTACGGCGCTGACGTCGCGCGCTGGTTCATGCTGTCGGACTCACCGCCCGACCGCGACGTGATCTGGAGCGACGAACGGGTGCAGGGCGCCTCGCGTTTCGTGCAGCGACTATGGCGGCTGATCAATGAGTCCGCCGATATTGCCAGCTCAGCGCCGGCGGCACGGCCGGCGTCCTTCGGTCCTGACGCGCTGGCGCTCCGCAAAGCGGCCCACGGCGCGCTCGACAAGGTCTCCACCGGTATCGAACGGCTGCATTTCAATGTCTGCCTTGCCTACATCAGGGAATTCGCCAATGCGCTGAGCGAGGTCTTGGGGCGATCGGAAACGCCCTCAACCGATTTGAAATGGGCCATCCGCGAGGCCGCGGTTATCCTGGTTCAACTGTTCGCGCCCATGATGCCGCATTTGGCCGAGGAGTGCTGGGCGCTGCTCGGCCAGCCGGGTCTGATTTCGGAAGCCGATTGGCCCCAAATCGAACGCGATTTGCTGGTTGAAGACACGGTGACGCTGGTGGTTCAGGTCAACGGCAAAAAGCGCGGGGATGTCACGGTGGCCAGGGATGCGCAGAATCTCGAAATTGAGGCTGCCGTTTTAGCGCTCGATGCGGTAAAATCGGCATTAGGCGGCAAGCCCGTCCGCAAGGTGATCGTTGTTCCCATGAGGATCGTGAATGTCGTTGGCTAACATCCGCATCGCCGCCCGGCTCGTTGCCGCGGCCGCCCTCGCGGCGCTGACTGCCGGCTGCTTCCAGCCCATGTATGCCGAGCATGCCGACGGGACGCCCGGCCTGCGCGACAAGTTGTTGACGGTGGATTTGCCGCCGGTGGACAAGCCCAACGCATCCCGAGATGCCCGGCTCGGGGTGGAAATTCGCAATGCGCTGGCGTTCAAGCTTTACGGCACCGCCACCGGCGCACCGCCGCTCTATAAGCTCGTGCTGCGCTTCACAACCAGCCGTTCGTCGCTGATGATCAGTCCGACCACCGCGCTGCCGACCAGCGAGACCTACGGCATCGACGCGCAATACAACCTGATCGAGCTTGCGACCGACAAATCGGTGATGACCGGCACGACGTTCTCGCGCGTGTCGTACGATATGCCTGGCTCTTACCAGCGCTTCGCCCGCTCCCGCGCCCTCCGCGATGCAGAGGATCGCGCCGCCCAGGAAATCGCGGAAAAAATTCAGACCCGGCTGGCGTCGTTCTTCGTCGCCGGCACCTGATCCTTTACGTCATTCGGGGGTGGTCCGAAGGACCAGACCCGGAATCTCGCGATTCCGGGTTCACGGTAGGCGTGCCCCGGAATGACACGGGACAACTTAAAGAGGCCCATGGTCGCGCTACGCGGAAAAGACATCGACGCTTTCCTCGCCCGGCCCGATCCGGGCCGTCCGATCATCCTGCTCTACGGTCCCGACGCCGGCCTGGTACGCGAGCGTGCCGAGGCGCTGCTCGCGTCAGCGGTCGATGATCCCAACGATCCGTTCTCGCTGGTGAAACTCGACGGCGACGAATTGTCCGCCGAGCCGTCGCGGCTGGTCGATGAGGCCATGACCGTGCCGCTGTTTGGCGGTCGCCGTGCCATCCGCGTGCGCGCCGGCTCGCGCAGCTTTGCCAGCGGCGTCGATACGCTGGCCGATACGCCGCTGCGGGATTGCCGCATCGTCATCGAAGCCGGCGAGTTGCGCCCCGAGTCGCCGCTGCGCAAGGCCTGCGAGCGCGCCAAGACCGCGGTCGCGATCGGTTGCTATCCGGACGGCGACCGGGAACTTTCGAAATTGATCGACGACGAATTACGGATCGCAAATTTGCGCGTCGCGCAGGAAGCGCGCGCGACGCTGATGGCGCTACTTGGCGGTGACCGCCAGGCCTCGCGCAACGAACTTCGCAAGCTCACGCTCTACGCCCATGGCCGAGGTGAGATTACGCTCGACGACGTGATGGCGGTTGTTGCGGACGCCTCCGAGCTCAAGCTCGATCCGATCGTGGATGGCGCGTTTGCCGGAAGGCCGGACCTGGTCGAGAGCGAATTCGCCAAGGCCATGACCGCGGGCACCTACCCCGGCGTCATCATTTTGGCCGCGCAGCGTCAGGCAGCCTGGCTGCATAAATCGGCGCTGGCGGTCGCGGAAGGGACCCCGGCCGCGGTCTTGCTCGAAGGCGGTTTCCCGCGGCTGCACTTTTCACGCAAGCCCGCGGTCGAGACCGCGCTGCGTAATTTCAACGTCACGCGGCTTGCGGCCATCATCGACCAGCTCGGCACCGCGACACTCGAGATGCGAAAGCAGCCGGTGATCGCGGCCGCCATCGCCCAGCGCGCGCTGCTGTCGATTGCGGCGAACGCGAAGCGGCGGGGCTGAAGTGCGGGTGGTCTGTCTTCTCCCTCGCCCCGCTCTTCGCGGGGAGGGGGCGGGGTGAGCGGCTGCTTCCGCAAATTCTGAAGCTGAAGCCAACGCGGAGAGTCCCCCTCACCCGGATCGCTTTGCAAGCCGACCTCTCCCCGCAAAGAGCGGGGCGAGGTTAAGAAGAGCGCGTGCCTGGACCGGTGGTCAACTGCCCCGGGCCAGTCGGCGCATGACCTCGTCGAGCTGTTCGAGGTTGCGGTAGCTGATCTGCACGGTGCCGCCGGGATCGCGATGATTGACGCTGACCTTGAGTCCGAGCGCGTCGCTAACCCGTTTTTCCAGCGCCACCGTGTCGGTGTCCTTGGTCTTGCCGCCGCGCGCCTTCTGCGGCTTGCGCTCCGGCACCCCCTCGACATGGGCCAGCGCCTCGGCCTGACGCACATTGAGGCCTTCCTCGACGATGCGCTTGGCGGCCGCCAGCGGGTCGGGTACCCCGATCAGCGCCCGGGCATGACCCGCGGACAATTGGCCCGCGGCAATATAGGCCTGCACCTCGGCCGGCAGTTTGGTCAGCCGCATCGTGTTAGCGACGTGGCTGCGGCTCTTGCCGACGATCTTTGCAATATCTTCCTGGCTGCGTTTGAACTCGTCGGCCAGCGCGTGATAGCCCTGCGCCTCTTCCATCGCATTGAGATCTTCGCGCTGCACGTTCTCGATGATCGCAATCTCGAGCGCATCGCTGTCGCTCACCTCGACCGGAACGATCGGGACCTCGTGCAGCCCGACAATCTGCGAGGCGCGCCAGCGGCGCTCGCCGGCGATGATCTCGAACCGGTCCTGCGCGCCCTTGATCGGACGCGCCACGATCGGCTGGATCACGCCATGCTGCCTGATCGAGTCGGCGAGCTCGCGAAGTTCGGCGTCGGAAAAATCGCGGCGCGGATTGCGCGGGTTGGGTTTGAGGAATTCGATCGGCACCTTGCGCTGGTTGCGCGGCCGTTCCTGATGCTTGGCCTCGCCGCCGACATCCCCGATCAGACTTGCAAGACCGCGGCCCAGTCGCGAACGCGCATCGTCGGCCATCGCCAGCTCCCTTGGATTCACTTAAGCGCTCCTGTTTCACCTGGCTCGTCATTCCGGGGCGCTCGCAAAGCGGGCGAACCCGGAATCTCGATAGACTAGTTTCATCACGTCGAGATTCCGGATCGATCCGCTACGCGGACCGTCCGGAATGACGGTGCGTGGATTAATGCGCCCGCAGCTCGCGCTCGCGCTGGATCACCTCCGTCGCGAGCTTCAGGTAGGCCTCGCTGCCGACGCATTTCAGATCGTAGACCAGCACCGGCTTGCCGTAGGAGGGTGCTTCGGAGATGCGCACGTTGCGCGGGATCATGGTTTTGTAGACTTTGGTGCCCATGAACTGCCGGACGTCGGCGACGACCTGGTTCGACAGATTGTTGCGCGAGTCGAACATGGTCAGCACGATGCCGTGGATCGACAGATTTGGATTGAGCGTGGTGCGCACCTGTTCGACGGTCTGCAAAAGTTGCGACAGGCCCTCGAGCGCGAAGAACTCGCACTGCAGCGGCACCAGGATCGCATCGGAGGCCGCCATCGCGTTGACGGTGAGCAGATTGAGCGAGGGCGGACAATCGATCAGCACATAGCTGTAGTCGGACTCCGGCGTGACGTTGTTATTCAGCGCGGCGATCGCATCGCGCAGACGGAAGGCGCGGCCCGGCGTCGTCCCGAGTTCGAGCTCGAGGCCGGAGAGATCCATGGTCGAGGTTGCGATGTGCAGCCTGGGCACCGCCGTCGGCACCACCGATTCGCGCAGCGGCGCCTCCCCGATCAGGACGTCATAGGTCGAGCAATTGCGGTTGCGGCGATCGATGCCAAGACCGGTCGACGCATTCCCTTGCGGGTCGAGATCGACGATCAGGACGCGCTCGCCGATCGCGGCCAGCGCCGTGCCCAGATTGATCGCCGTGGTGGTCTTGCCGACCCCGCCCTTCTGGTTGGCGAGTGACAGGATGCGTGGATGGCCGGCTAGTTTTTTAGCTCTATCCTCTTGATAAACTTGATCAATTACGGTCATTGGCGGTCGCTTTGTGCTGTCGCGGATGGATTGCGCCGCTCGATATGGTCGAGCTCAACGATCCAGCCCTGTCCGCCACTCCGGCTGGAATGAAGTTTCGGTCGGATATTCCAATATTTAGTGGCTTTGGTCAATTCGGCCTCTACATCTTGGCCCTTGAGAAACAACGCCTTTGCGCCCCTCCTCACCAGCGGTTCCGCAAAGCCGACAAGCTGATGTAGCGGAGCCAGTGCCCGGGCGGTGACGCAATCGACCGGCCCGGTGATTCTTTCCACAATATCCCCGATTTCGGCGGGATGCACGATCCCCGGTGACGCCGTGATACGCAGCGCCTCGCGCAGGAAGGCGGCTTTCTTGCTGTTGCGTTCGATGAGATGGACGGTTGCGCCCGACGTCTCCGCCGACGCGCAAGCCAGCACCAGGCCCGGAAAGCCGCCGCCGCTGCCAAGGTCGACCCAGATTTTTGCGCCTGGAGCGAGGGCCAGAAGCTGCAGCGAGTCCGAGACGTGGCGTGTCCATAAGTGCGGAAGCGTGGAGGGCGCGACGAGATTTGTCTTCGCCTGCCATTCCAGGAGCAGGCCGATATAGCGATCGAGCCGCTTTTCTGTTTCACGTGAAACGGGCGTCAGGGCCAGCGCCGCCGCCTTATCGGAAGCAGAGATGGGGGACTCGGTCTGCTTCGCTCGGCTGGCCATTTTTATCCGGGGGAGTTTTTTAACGCTGCAGATCGTTGTGGGCTCCGTAGCCCCGGATGGAGCGAAGCGTAATCCGGGGTTCGAGGGCGTGTCCCGCTTCCCCCCGCGATACACCAGCCGGTCGCCTTTTCCCCGGATTGCGCTTCGCTCCATCCGGGCTACAGGTCAGAGGTCTCTCGTTTCACGTGAAACAGCTTAGGCAGATCGAGCCGACTTCCACCGCGCCTCCCGGCGCAAATAGGCCGCCAAAATTCCCAGCGCCGCCGGCGTCAATCCGTCAAGCCGGCCCGCCTGCCCTACGGTGCGCGGTTGCGCGGCCTGAAGTTTCGAGCGCGCCTCGTTGGAAAGCCCGGGCACGTCGGCGTAATCGATGTCGGCCAGAACCAGTCCTTCGTCACGCCGGAACGCCTCGACGTCGGCGGTCTGGCGCTTCAGATAGACATCATATTTGGCGTCGATCTCGAGATGGGTCGCGATGGCTGGGTCAATGGCCGACAGCTCCGGCCAGATACCAGCGACCTCGGTCCAGCCGATCCTGGGATAGGCCAGCAGCTCGAATGCCGAGCGGCGATGGCCATCCCGGTTGAGCGCAAGGGCGTATCTTGCGGCTTCATTCGGCGTAATCATGAGAGACTTCGCGAGCGACTTGGCCGCGTCGAGCGCCCCCATCTTGGCGCGATGACGCAGCGAACGCGTGCTCCCAACGCACCCCAGCGCGATGCCCTTGTCGGTCAGGCGCTGATCGGCATTGTCCGCCCGCAGCGTCAGCCGGTATTCGGCCCGCGAGGTGAACATCCGGTAGGGCTCGGTGATCCCGCGGGTCACGAGGTCGTCGATCATCACGCCGAGATATCCGTCGGCCCGATCGAATACGACCGGCGCAGATCCGCCGGCGGCCGCGGCGGCATTGAGACCGGCAACGAGCCCTTGGGCCGCTGCCTCTTCATAGCCCGTGGTACCGTTGATCTGTCCGGCCAGGAACAGCCCCGGCAATCGCCTGGTCTGCAAGCTCGGATCGAGTTCGCGCGGATCGACGTGGTCGTACTCGATGGCATAGCCCGGCCGGACCATCCTGACCCGTTCCAGGCCGGGAATGGTTGGGAGAATCGCGAGCTGCACCTCTTCCGGCAGCGAGGTCGAGATGCCGTTGGGGTAGACGGTCGTGTCGTCGAGACCTTCGGGCTCCAGAAAGATCTGATGCCCGTCGCGGTCGCCGAACCGAACAATCTTGTCCTCGATCGAGGGGCAGTAGCGCGGCCCCGTGCTTTTGATCTGCCCGGAATACATCGGCGAGCGATGTACGTTAGCCCGGATCACTTCATGGGTGGCAGCCGTGGTGCGAGTGATCCCGCACTGGATCTGTGGCGTCGTGATGCGGTCGGTCATCACCGAAAACGGCTCCGGTGGTTCGTCGCCGGGTTGCATCTCGACTGCCGACCAGTCGATCGTGGTGCCGTCAAGGCGCGGCGGCGTCCCCGTCTTCAGCCGCCCGAGCGTAAAGCCCACGCGCTCGAAGGACCTTGAGAGCCCCATCGCCGGCGCCTCGCCGACGCGGCCGGCCGGCCAATTCTTCTCGCCCAGATGGATCAGCCCGCGCAGGAATGTACCAGTGGTGACGACAACCGCCCCGGCCCGCATCGCCCGGCCATCACCCAGGCGAATGCCGGTGGCGCGGCGGTCCAGGACGATGAGCTCTTCCACCTCGCCCTCGACGACGCTGAGATTGGCGGTCTCCAATATCGCTGCCTGCATCGCGGCCGCATAGAGTTTGCGATCGGCCTGGGCGCGTGGGCCGCGCACCGCCGGACCCTTGCGGCGATTGAGCATGCGGAACTGGATTCCGGCGGCATCCGCGACCCGGGCCATGAGCCCATCCAGCGCATCGACTTCCCGGACCAGATGGCCCTTGCCGAGGCCCCCGATCGCTGGATTGCAGGACATCGCGCCGACGGTCGCGAACCGATGGGTCACCAGCGCCGTCTTGGCACCCATGCGCGCCGCCGCGCTCGCAGCCTCGCAGCCGGCGTGGCCGCCGCCGATGACGATGACGTCAAATGATTCCAAATGTGCCGATCCCAAATTCGCAGTCATAGCGGGTGACTTCTATAGCGGGATGACAAAAGCTGGAAGACGTTTCACGTGAAACAACCAGCCTTGAAAGGCGGAGGTCCCGGACCTGTTTCACGTGAAACGAATTCCGTTAACCATAAATATTAACCAACCGGTAATCGGTTGAACGAAGTACTAGCGCTACTTTCCAATACAGAATTCGCGGAAGATGACGTCCAGGATATCCTCGACATCGACCCGACCAAGCAGGCGCCCGAGGGAATAAGCGGCGGCCCGCAAATCTTCGGCCGCGAGTTCCTCGCCCTCTCCGATGACGGCCAGGCTGCGCTGTAACGAAGCCGCGGTCTGCTGCAGTAATTCGCGCTGCCGGATTCGGCTGATGAGCGCATTTTCAGTTGCGCCGAAAAACTCCTGGGCGAATCCGACCAGCGCCGAGATCAACTCGGCAATCCCATCGCCGCGGCTCGCCGAGATCGCAAACATCGGCTCGCCCTGCCCTTGCCCGTTCGCGCCACACAACTGCGTCGCTGTCCTGGACAGGGCCTTAGACCCGACGGCGTCGAGATCGCTCTTGTTGCGCACCAGCCAGGCCACCGACTTGCTCTCGCGCGTCCTATTGTTGTCGTGCTCGGCATCGCTCAGCCATAACACCAGGTCGGCTTCCGCCGCGCGCGCCCTCGCCCGCCGCACACCTTCCTGCTCCACGGGATCGTCGGTCTCGCGGACGCCGGCGGTGTCGATGACCGTTACCGGATAGCCGTCGAGATCGAGCTGCACTTCAATGATGTCGCGCGTGGTGCCGGCATGCGGCGAGACGATCGCGACTTCGCGCCGCGCCAATTGGTTCATCAGCGTCGACTTGCCGACATTCGGCGGACCCGCGATCGCGATCACCAGCCCCTCGCGCAACCGCTCACTCTGGCGCTGCCCGGCAAGGACGTGCTGGATTTCACCGAGCAGCGTTGTGACCTTGGCAACCGCCGGCGCGATCAGCTCCGCCGGCACATCGCCCTCGTCGGCGAAATCAATTCCGGCTTCGATCAAGGCGCAGGCTTCGATGATCTGCCCCCGCCAATCTCGCGCCCGATCGCCGAGCACACCTTGCAATTGGCGCAGCGCCTGGCGGCGCTGCCGATCGGTGTCGGCACGAATCAGATCGTCGAGACCTTCGGCCTCGGTGAGATCGAGCTTGCCATTCTCGAACGCGCGGCGGGTGAACTCGCCCGGCTCCGCCGCGCGCACATTCTCGATTGCCGAGAGCGACGCGAGCAGCGATGCGACCACGGCGCGCCCGCCATGGACGTGAAACTCGGCGACGTCTTCCCCGGTCGCGCTCGCTGGCTCCGGAAACCACAGCACGACCGCATCGTCGATCGGCTGCTGACGAGCGTCGCGCAGCAGCGCCCGCGTCGCCCGCCGTGGGATGGGAATTTTGCCCGCGAGCAATGTGAGCGTGCTGCCTGCCTGCGGCCCGGATACCCGTACCACGGCGATCGCGCTTGGCAGTCGTCCCGAAGACAACGCAAAAATGGTCTGGTCGCGCGGATGCATAGCCTATTTGTGCTTGAGCCCTTGAAAAGGCAACGCAATTTCAAGCGGGCGAACCGGCCATTCGGCGCTGATGCTGCGACGCAGCAAAGGTAGCGGCATGACACGAAAAAGGGCGCCTGCTTGCGAAGGCACCCTCCTCGTAAAGAACCGTCGCGCCGACTCAGGTGTTCATCGACTCGAAGAATTCCGAGTTGTTCTTGGTGTTGCGGAGCTTGTCGAGCAGGAAGTCGATCGCGTCCATGGTGCCCATCGGATTGAGGATCCGGCGCAGCACATACATTTTCTTCAGGACTTGCGGATCGGTGATCAGCTCTTCCTTGCGGGTGCC
>VAZG01000146.1 GCA_005885285.1 Alphaproteobacteria bacterium
TTCGCCAAAGATATAAATGATATTGGCAAGATCGGCCTCGGACGCTTTCGCGATCACGTCGGCCGCGGTCGGACCATCGTGGCCCATCCGCATGTCGAGCGGCCCGCCGAGGCGAAACGAAAAGCCGCGGCCGGCGTCGTCGAGCTGCATCGAGGACACGCCGACGTCCATCACGACGCCGTCGACTGCGGAAAATCCCTGCCCGGCGCAGATTTCGTCAAGATGCGAGAAGCGGCCCTCGACCAGTGTCAGCCGGCCCTCGGAGCCCTCGACCAGATCGAAGCCGCCGGCAATCGCGGTCCGGTCGCGGTCGATGCCGATGACGCGGGTTCCGTCCGTCTCCAGGATCGCCCGGCTGTAGCCGCCCGCGCCGAAGGTGGCATCGACGTAGATGCCGCCGCTTTGGGCGGCCAGCCATTCGACGGCCTCGCGGCCGAGCACGGGAATATGGCGCGTGCCAGCCGGGCTCATACGCCGCCCCCGGGGAAAGGCCGGCGTAAAGCAGGGATACTGGACGCGAACGGGCCCATTGCGCCTCAAATCTCTGCGCTTCGCCGGACCTTTCGCCTTGGAAAGCGCTTGCGGGTAAAGAGGCCTTGGCGAGGCACGATTGCCGATCCCGCGCATCCCAGGCCGCGAACCCTGTTTTCCGCGTGGAATTTTAAGGGCTGCCATGGGATTTCGAGCGTGAACCGGTTCGGCACTTCACTACTTAGTAACGGCAGTCAGCGTTAAGAAAGCGTTGCCGGTCCGGGCCGGATTTGAAGCGGTTTCGATCCCTGCCGCGCGGTGAGGCTTCCGGCACACACTCAGCCAAAATGCGACGCGGCGCGGTATTGCCCGGATTGCGCGGAAGAAATCGTAAAGGAATAGTGAACAGATTAGTTTTCATTGCGTACTATCACTGTCCTCCCGGCCGGTTTAAATTATGCTTATGTCGCTCGGTTCGTTCGCATCCGATCGTAATGATTCGAAGCGTCAACGTGCCCTCCCGCTCCCCAGGGCCAGCGCCAGCATGCGGACTTTCACCCCCGATACATCGATTGCATCCGACGTCATTCCGTCGGCGAATTACGGCGACCGCAGCAAAGGCCGCCAACCCGACATGATCGTGCTGCACTACACCGGCATGCCAGATGTGGAGGGCGCGATCAGGCAACTCTGCACCGCGGGCACCGACGTCTCCGCGCACTACATCGTGCTGGAAGACGGCCGCATCGTGCAATGCGTGCCCGAAGCCAAGCGCGCCTGGCATGCCGGCGTGTCGTCCTGGGCCGGCGAAGAGGACATCAACTCGTGTTCGATCGGCATCGAGATCGTCAACCGCGGCCATGATTGGGGCTATCCGGAATTTCCGCTGCGCCAGGTCGCCGCCGTGATCGCACTTTGCCGCGGCATCATGCTCCGCCGCGAAGTGCCGGGGAATCGCGTGCTGGCGCATTCCGATGTTGCGCCGGCGCGCAAGAAGGACCCCGGCGAAAAATTTCCATGGCACTCGCTCGCCAATTCCGGCGTCGGCCATTGGGTGCAGCCGGCGCCGATCGTGCGCGGCGAAGCCCTCAAACTGGGCAGCATCGACGAAAACGTCGCGGGCATGCAGCGGGCCTTGGCAAGATATGGCTATGGCGTACCGGTCACCGGCAAATATGACGGACCGACCATGGAAGTGGTCACCGCCTTCCAGCGTCACTTCCGGCCCGCCCGCGTCGACGGTGTCGCCGATCACTCGACGCTGACCACGTTGCATCATCTGCTCGCAAGCCTCCCGGCCGAGGCCCAGGCGGCGGCGACGAGGTAGTGCAGCGCCCGCTCAGCTTTTTCCGTCCAACTCCGCGAGCCGCCGCGTATAGAGCCGCCGCAGCGGTTCGAGCTGCGTCGCTTCGCTCGCAGCGAGATAAGCGACGCGCGCGGCATCGTGCCTGCCGAGCCTGCGCAATAGATCGGCGCGCACCGCCGGCATCAATTCGTAGCCGCCGAGCGCACCGCGGGCCTCGATCGCATCGATCAGGTCGAGCGCCCGCGCCGGCCCGTCGACCATCGAGACGGCGGCCGCGTGATTGAGTTCGATCACCGGCGATGGATTGATCCGCAACAGCACCTCATAAAGTCCAGCGATCTGCCGCCAGTCGGTATCCTCATAATTCGGCGCACGCGCATGCAAGGCCGCGATCGCGGCCTGCACCGCATAAGCTTGCGGCGGGCCGGGCATGCGCAAGGCTTCTTCCACCAGCTTCAACCCTTCGGCGATCTGGCAAAAATCCCACAACGAGCGATCCTGCTCTTCCAGGAGCACGATGTCGCCGGCAGCGGTTTCGCGCCCCGCGCGCCGCGCGTCATGCAGCAGCATCAGCGCCAGCAGCCCCTTGATCTCGCCGCGCCCGGGTACCAGCACATTGAGCAGGCGGCCGAGCCGGATCGCTTCGCGCGCCAGATCCGGACGCATCAATCCGTCGCCCGAGGTCGCGACGTAGCCTTCGGTGAAGACGAGATAGATTACCGCCAGCACGCCGCGCAACCGCGGCTCGAGTGCCTCACGTTCGGGCACCTCGTAGGGAATTCCAGCGAGACGGATTTTCTGTTTGGCGCGCAGCAGGCGCTGCGCCATTGCCTCCTCGCTGACGAGAAACGCACGCGCGACCTGCGCCGTGGTCAGCCCGCAGACCGTGCGCAGCGTCAAGGCGACCTGAACCTCAGCAGCGAAAGCCGGATGGCAACAGGTGAAGATCAGCCGCATCATGTCGTCGTCGAATGTCGTCGGCTCATGCGCCTCATCCGCGCTTGAGGCGTTGAGCTCGATCTCGCGCGTCAACTGGTCCTGCTTGCCGCGAAACGCGATCTGCCGGCGCACGCGGTCGATCGCCTTGTTGCGTCCGACATTGACCAGCCAGGCCCGCGGATTGGACGGCGGATATTGGTCGGGCCAACGCTCCAGCGCAACCGCAAACGCGTCCTGCAACGCATCCTGGGCAAGATCGAAATCGCCGACCAGACGGATCAGCGTGGCCAGCGCGCGGCCCGCCTCGTCACGGAACAGTTGTTCGATTTCGGTCTGGGTCATCCGGTGGCGTCATTTTTTGTGAACGTCATTCCGGGATGGTCCGAAGGACCAGACCCGGAATCTCGAGGTTCCGGGTTCGACGCTTTCGCGTCGCCCCGGAACGACGGCTGCACCATCAATTATAAACCCAGATCGGCCTGACCTCGATGGAGCCGAATCTCGCGCCGGGAATCCGCGCGGCGATCGCGATCGCGGCGTCGAGATCCTTGGCATCGACCAGATAGTAGCCGCCGAGTTGCTCACGGGTCTCCGCAAACGGGCCATCGGTGGTCAGGGTCTTGCCTTCGCGGACCCGCACGGTCGTCGCGGTCGTGGTCGGTTGCAGCCGGTCGCCGGCCTTGAAATTGCCGCTCTGGATGATGGACTGGGTGAACGAGCCATATTCCTCCAGCATCTTTTTGCTCGTGGCCGCATCGATTTTGGCGTAGTCGGCTTCGTTCTGATAGATCATCAGCAAATACTGCATTTCGGTTACTCCTTTTGATCGGCTGGATCGCCGACTTCCTGTCGAACCGGCTGATCGCAAAACGACATCTTCAGGATAATTTATTCTCAGCCGCCGCAAGCCGGCGTTATCTCCTTGAAACTCCTTGACGCGACGGGTCCAAGACCCCATCACAGGAGCGTCAGTCGGCCGGACGGCCGCTCCGGCGATCACCGAAAGGTGGCTGGAGAGGAAAGTCCGGGCTCCATCGACATACGGTGCCGGATAACGTCCGGCGGGGGCAACCCCAGGGAAAGTGCCACAGAGAACGAACCGCTTCCCTACCCGAAAGGGAGGGGCAGCAAGGGTGAAAAGGTGCGGTAAGAGCGCACCGCGGGTCCGGCAACGGAACCGGCATGGCAAACCACACCGGGAGCAAGACCGAATAGGGACGGCCACGCGGACAGTTCGCTGAAGGGCGATAACGCCGCGGGAGCGATGTCGGGCTCGCCGTCCGGGTAGGTTGCTCGAGGCAATGTGCAAACATTGCCCCAGAGGAATGGCCGTCACGTACCATTCGCGAAAGCGGGTGGTGCCCTACAGAACCCGGCTTACAGGCCGGCTGATGTCTTTGACGAAAGCGTTTTCGAACAAGACGCGTGTTACGGAGAATGAGGGGTTCGGCGCACACACGCCGGACCCCTCGCCATTTCGAGTGCGATCAAGCGACGTGTCGAAGACTATTGCCAAATTCTAGATGATGCTCTCGCCGACGCGCTCGACGTCTATCGGCGGATCCCGAGGCCCCGCCGTATCCTCGGCGGTGCCAATGTGCTCATGGAATTTCGGGGCAGCCTGAGAAGGCAGACTCACTTGAGCGAAGTGTTAATAGAAGTAAAGTTTGTATTCAGGGTCGAGCCGATACTGTTAACCGCGGTGATAATAACAATAGAGATACCGGCTGCGATCAATCCATATTCAATCGCCGTCGCTCCGGACTCGTCGCGTAAAAAGCCCAACAAAACTCGCTTCAATACTGCCTCCTGTTTTCGGTAAGCTGATGTTCCGCGAACCGGACCTAAGGTGGAAAGTCTAAACCTGCATTAACGGACCGTGCACAATTTTAGGCTGTCGCGGATGTCACCGGCTGGTTAATGCTTTACGCGCCCGACGCGCCCGCCTTCAATCGGCTACAACCACCACAAGTGCCCATCGGAGATTTCGGGTCCACACTAGGGCGACGCGTGTCCTGGAGTGACGTCGCCTCTATTGCGCGTCTTTCGCGAAGATCGTCTCCAGCAGCGTCATCGTCGCTTCCCGGCGAATTCACGTTCAGCGAATGGGGCGGCTTCTCGCAAAATTGGTAGCAAAGTTAAATTCAAGTGTATCTGCCGCTCGCGTCGTGTAAACGTCGCGCCAATTTCAGTATCCATCGTTCCGGGATGGTCCAAAGGAGCAGGCCCGGAATGATGATGGAGAGAAGTGAAAGTGCACGCGCTCGCCTACGCGTTGCTGTTGGTTGGCGCGCTCGCCGGCGGCTTCGTGTCCGGCCTCGCGGGCTTCGGCACCGCGCTGATGACGCTGGGGATCTGGCTCTATCTGATGCCGCCTTCGCTGGCGGTCCCGCTGGTGCTGATCTGTTCGGTGGTCGGCCAGAGTTCGACGCTGCCGTCAATGTGGCGCAGCTTCGACCTGACGCTGATCTGGCCGTTCCTGATCGGCGGCCTCGCCGGCGTGCCGCTGGGCACGACACTGATCGCTCACGCCGACCCGCAAATTTTCAAATTGACCGTCGGCATATTCCTGTTGGTGTTTCCAGTCGCGCTCTATCTCCAGCGCACGCCGACGGCGTTCCACTTCGGCGGCAAACTGGCGGATGGCGCCATTGGTTTTGCCGGCGGCATCCTCGGCGGGCTGGCGGGCCTGTCGGGTCCGCTTCCCATCCTGTGGGCGAGCGTCAGGGGATGGAGCAAGGACGAGCGGCGCGGCATTTTCCAGATCTTCAACTGGACGGTACTCGTCGCCGCGCTGTGCCTGCAGGTGGCCTCCGGGCTGGTAGACCGGCAGGTGATCTGGCTCGCGCTATTGGCCCTCCCCGGCACGATCCTCGGCGCCTGGCTGGGCGCGGGGGTCTATCACGCCCTGAGCGACAAGAATTTTCGCGACCTCGTGCTGGGCCTGTTGTTTCTTTCCGGTATCGGTCTGGTCTGGAGCAATCTTCACTAACCGGTGCATGGCCGCCATGCGGAGCGCGCCTGCGCTGTACCTGCGCGGGCGAAGCAGATAGTTGTCTCGCGATGTCATCCCCTTCACTGTCACGCGAATCATCCCCTCCATTGTCGCGCGAGCGGCTGGGTTTGCTGCTGGGCTTCGTCGGCATGATCATCTTCGGCGGTACGCTGCCGGCGACGCGCATCGCCGTGTCGGCAGTCGACCCGATCGTGCTGACCGCGCTGCGCACCGCGATTGCCGGGCTCGCCGCGCTGGCGCTCCTGATCGTGCTGCGCCGGCCGCTTCCACCGCGCAAGCTGTGGTTTCAGCTCGTCGTTGCGATGCTCTGCTCGAGCATCATGTTTCCGTTCGTGATGGCGCTGGCGGTTACGACCGTCGATGCTGCGCATGGCGGCGTGGTGATGGGAGCGCTGCCGATTGCCACCGCGCTGGTCGCCGTCCTCATCACGCACGAGCGGCCACGGCCGCTGTTCTGGATCGCTTCGCTGGCGGGCGCTGCGCTGGTCGTCGCCTTCGCGCTGCGCCAGGGCGGCGGCGCGCTCTCGGCCGGAGACTTGTTGCTGTTTGCCGCCGTCGCGGTGTCGGCGATCGGTTATACATTTTCGGGCAGGCTCACCGCGCAAATGCCGGGATGGGAGGTCATCAGCTGGGTGCTGGTGATCGCTTTGCCGATCTCGTTGCCCGCAGCCGTGCTGACCATGCCTGCCGACATCATCCATATCGGCGCAAAGCCGTGGCTGGCGCTGCTCTACGTCGCCCTGTTTTCGCAGTGGATCGGATTCTTCGCCTGGAACGCCGGCATGGCGATGGGCGGCATCGCACGCGTATCGCAGGTGCAATTGCTGCAGCCGTTCGTGACGTTCGCGCTCGCCGCGACCTTCAATGGCGAAACCATCACGCTGCAGATCGTGCTGTTTGCGCTTGCCGTCGTCGCAACGGTGGCGATCTCTACCCAGACCCGGGGCCGGACGACGACGCCGATCGTTGAGCGCTGACCTCCGCCCTGCAATCACCGAGGATCACTCCGCCGCCGAGATGCGCGCGAACTCCGTTGCCTGGCGCTCGAACAGCCCGCGATAGAGTCCACCCGCGCGAGCGGCGAGCGCGGCGTGGGTGCCCTGCTCGACGATCTCGCCGCGATCGAACACCAGGATGCGGTCGAGGCTGCGCACCGTCGATAGCCGATGCGCGATCACGATCGACGTGCGTCCTTTCATCAGCCGTTCCATTGCCTGCTGAATCAGCGCCTCCGATTCCGAATCGAGGCTCGAGGTCGCCTCGTCCAGGATCAGGACTGGCGCGTCGGCGAGGAACGCGCGCGCCAGCGCCACGCGCTGTCGCTCGCCGCCCGACAGTTTGACGCCGCGTTCGCCGACCAGCGTGCCGTAGCCCTTGGGCAGGCGCAGGATGAACTCGTGCGCATTGGCGAGCCGCGCGGCCTGTTCGATCGCCGCCGGGCTGGCGCCCGGCCGGCCATAGGCGATGTTCTCGGCCAACGTTCGGTGAAACAGGATCGGGTCCTGCTGCACGATCGCGATCTGGCTGCGCAGCGAGTACTGCGTCGCCTTGGCGATGTCCTGGCCGTCGATCAGGATCCGGCCTCCGCTCACGTCGTATAGCCGCTGCACCAATTTCACGAAGGTGGTCTTGCCGGAACCGGAGCGGCCGACCAGTCCGATGCGTTCGCCGGCGCGGATGTCGACCGACAGGCCGTCATAGAGCGGCGCGCGGTGTCCGCCGTAATGGAACGTCACCTCCTTGAACACGATGCGCCCGCCCTCGATGTCGATCGGCCTTGCATCGGCAGCATCGGCAATGCCGATCGGCTCGTCATGGATCGCGACCAGTTCCTCCATGTCGTTCACCGAGCGCTGCAGGTTGTTGATGTGCATCCCGACGTCGCGCAAATAGGCGTGGATGATGTAGTAGCTGGTCAGCACATAGGTGACGTCGCCCGGCGTGGCGCGGCCCGCGATCCACAGCAGCAAGGAGCCACCGATCACCGAAGCGCGCAGGCACAACAGTACGGTGAGTTGCGCCGTCGAGGTGTAATTGTAGCGCAGCCAGGTCCGCTTCACGCGCGCGCGCCAACGATTAATGACGCGCTCGAGCCGCGCGTCCTCACGCAGCTCGGCGCCGAACGATTTCACCACCGCGTTGCAGGTCAGGGCGTCGGCCAGCGTGCCGCCGACCTTGGTGTCCCAGGCATTGGAGATGCGCGCGGCCGGCGCGATATAGCGCGTCGAGAACACGACCGTCATCGACACATAGACCAGCGCGCCGAGTCCGATCACCAGGCCAAGCGAGGCCCAGTGCAGCCCGAGCAGGATCATCGAGCCCAGCAGCACGACCAGCGACGGCAACAGCGCCATCAGGATGGTGTCGTTGTAGAGGTCGAGCGCCCACATGCCGCGGGTGACTTTGCGCACCGTCGAGCCGGCAAAGCTGTTGGCGTGCCAGTCGGTCGAGAACCGCTGCACCCGCATGAAGGCGTCGCGCGCGACGTCGGACATGATCCGCAGCGTGAACGGCACGATCGCCTGCAAGCCGGTGAGGCGCAGGATCATCGAGGCGAGCCCGAGCGCGACGATGGCGGCAAACGCCGACCATGCCGCACCGCGCGCGGCGAGATCGGCAGCACCTGAAGTGAGCGCGTCGACCAAATGTCCGGAGAACATCGGCATGAACAGGTCGGCAACCGTTGCGCCAAGGAAGCCGGAGATGACGGTTGCCGAGACGACGGGCTGGTTCAGCCAGTGGCGGAACACGAACGGGATCACCACGCGGATCGCGGCGGGCTTGTCGTTTTGAACGGTCATGGCGTCATCCGGCTCGCGCTTTGCGCACATGCCGGCTCCGTTGGTTGACGCGCGATGGCGACAGGCCGAACGCGAGCGTCGTTGAGGAATCAGTGACTTACCGGGAAAAGGGATCGGGGCGCGAGACCCGATCGATGCTGTCGGAAAACGCCCTCAAAGGGCGAAACGGGCGTCCAGCATGGGCATCGGACGCGGGCGCAGAATCTGCGAACAAAGAATCTGCGTATAAGAGGTCTGCGAAAAAGACATGGTCATGCAAATCCTCCCCGGTTCGAGCGACGATGCCGTGCTTATAGATGCATCATGGCGATTTTGCAACAACACCCGCATCACATGAAGATGAAGGCCTAGTGCGACGGCTCGCTCGATGCCGCGGCCGGCTTGTTTAACAGCAACACCAACAGGCTGAGACCGCAATAGAACAACGTCAGCATGAAGAAGGCGTCGCCATAGCCCATCACGACCGCTTGGCGGTGGACGATCTGGGATAACTGCTTCATCGCCATCAGCGCCGCATCGCCCATGCCCTGCAGGCGCTGGGTAAACAGGTTGAGCGTCTCGGTCGCGGTGGCGTTGCCCCAGGTGACGCGCTCTTGCAGGCGTGTGATGTGCAGGTCGGTGCGATCGTTCAGCACTTGGTTGATGAGCGCGAGCCCGACCGCGCCGCCGAGATTGCGCGTCAGGTTGAACAGTCCCGACGCATTCTTGACCCGCTCCGGGGCCAAGGTGCCGAGCGCGATATTGTTGGTCGGCACCATCGCCAGCATCATGCCGATGCCGCGCAGGATCTGCGGCAGCAGCAATTCGTAGAAATCGTAGTCGCGCGTGATCCAGGTCATCTGGTAGGAGCCGGCCGCGAAGATGACGAGGCCGGCCGCGATGATGTAGCGCAGGTCGACTTTCTGCATCAGCCGCCCAACCAGCGGCGCCGTCAGGAACATGGTGACGCCGGACACGAACATGGTCTCGCCGATCATCAGCGCGCTGTAGCCGCGCACCTCGGAAAGATAGCGCGGATAGATGTAGGTCAGGCCGTACAGCCCGATGCCGACGCAGAACGAGATCAGGCAGCCGATGGCGAAATTGCGGTTGGTGAAGGTCCTGATATCGACGATCGGCTCCTCCGCGGTCAAGACGCGCCAGAAGAAGGCGATCGCCGAGACGCCGCAGATCGCGGCGCAGACCGCGACCGAGGTGTCCTGCAGCCATTCATATTGCGGGCCTTCCTCCAGCACATATTCGAGCGAGCCCAGGAAGCCGCCCATGAAGATCAGCCCCCACCAGTCGAACTGCTCGAGCAGGGCGAAATTCGGCGAATCGAAATCGACCAGCGCCAGCACGCCAACGGTGATGGCGATGCCGGGGACGATGTTGATGAAGAACAGCCAGTGCCACGACATCCAGTCGGTGATGATACCGCCCACCGTCGGGCCGACGGTCGGTGCCAGGGTTGCGACCAGGCCGATGATCGGCGCGACGATGTGGAATTTCGTGCGCGGAAACACCGTATAGGCCGAGGCGAACACGGTCGGGATCATGCCGGCACCCAGAAATCCCTGCAACGCACGCCACAAAATCATTTGCTCGATCGTCGAGGCGAACCCGCACAGGAAGCTCGCAATGGTGAAGCCGGACGCGGAGATCGCAAACAACAGCCGCGTGCCGAGCGCCCGCGACAAAAATCCCGACAAGGGAATCGCGATCACCTCTGCGATCAGATACGCGGTCTGTACCCAGGAGACCTCGGTCGAGCTTGCCGAGAGACCGGCCTGGATGTCGCTGAGCGAGGCCGAAACGACCTGGATGTCGAGGATCGACATGAACATGCCGAACACCATGATCAGGAACGCAACCAGCCGTCGCGGCGCGATGCGATCGGACGGCGCGGAGGCCGTCATCCCTGGGGTAGCGGTCGTGGCATCGGCTATGCGCGAGACCTATTGCGGATGGACCATGACGGGCGAATCGAGATCGGCGTCGCTGTCGGCATCCTTGGCGCCCTCGTTGGTGTCGACGGTGGCGTAGACCGACATGCCGGCGCGCAACAGGTTCTGCCGCGCCACCGATTTGGGCACGCGGATGCGAACCGGAAGCCGTTGCACGATCTTGGTGAAATTGCCGGTGGCATTATCGGGCGGCAGCAGCGTGAACACCGAGCCTGCCGCGGGCGAGATGCTCTCGACGATGCCGGCGAATTTGCGATGGCCATAAGCGTCGACCGAAATCGTCGCCGGCTGGCCGGGGCGGATCCGCTTCAACTGCGTCTCCTTGTAATTGGCGTCGATGAAGACGTCGTCGAGCGGAACGACGTTGCCGAGCCGTTGTCCCATGCTGACGAAGTCGCCGACATTGACCATGCGGTTGGAGAAGGTGCCGTCGACCGGCGCGCGCACCGAGGTGAAATCGAGGTCGCGTTGGGCCTTGGCCAACGATGTCTCCAACTCCGCCAACTGGGCGCGGGCCTCTGCCTGCTGCGCCTTGGTGACCTCGACACTGTCGCGCGCGGCATCATAGGCCGCCTGCGCCGCCTTCAGCGCCGCCACGCCCTGATCGCGCGCGGCTTCGGAGGTCTCATAGGTCGCATGCGAAGCAAATCCCTTGGCGCTCAGCGCCTGCTGGCGATCGTAATCGAGCCCGGCCCGTTTCAGGCCGGCTTCCGCCGAAACAACTTGCGCCTGCGCCTGCTCGACCGCGCTTTCCTGCGCGGTGACCTGGCGGCCGATACGCTCGATGGTGGCCCGCTGGGTGGCGATCTTG
>VAZG01000238.1 GCA_005885285.1 Alphaproteobacteria bacterium
AGCTGGCGTGCTTGGGGGTGTAGTGGAATTCGAGGCGCTGCAGAATGCGCCGGGCTTCAGCGGGGGCAAAGGCCTCATAGAGTGCGCCGGGCGAGTGGGTTGACAGGTTATCCTGCACAACCCGGATGCATTCGGCATCAGGATAATGGATATCGGTGAGTTCGCGCATGCATTGGGCGTAGTCTTCTGCGGCGCGCCGCTCGGTGACCTTAACCTCGCGCCAAGGCCGGTTCACGTCGAGGATGACGAAGAGATTGACGGTGCCGTTGCGGCGGTACTCGTAATCGTAGCGTTCGAGCTGGCCCGGCTCGGCCGGGATAGGTTGGCGCACCTCGCCGATGAGCTGGACCGGGCTTTCATCGAAGCAAACCACCGGCCGCTTGGGATCGGGCGCTTCGGCATAGAGGTCGAGCACATCTTCCATGCGGGCGACATATTCGCCATTGACCCGGGGGATGCACCACATGTCCCTGCGCCAGGGCTTGAGACCGTTCTCGGCCAGCCGCCGGCGCACCGTCTCGCCCGACAGGCTCTCGTGCTCGGTGAGCTTGACCATCGCATCGGCGAGTAGCTCCAGCGTCCAGCGGCTGCGGCCCGCTGGCGGGCTCGTGCAGGCGGTTGCCACCAGCAAGGCTTCTTCTTTGCCCGTGAGCTTGCGCTCCGCCCCAGGACGCTGCTCCTCGCTCAGCGCCCGCTCCAGATTGCCTTCCACGAAGCGCCGCTTGGTCCGATAGACGGTGGAGCCGCCCACGCTGACGGCGCGGGCAATCTCCTCATCGCTGCTGCCGGCATCAGCCGCCAGCAATATCTGGGCTCGCTTGAGCTTGCGAGCGGCTCGCTTGCCCTTGCTCAACATCGCGGTAAGCTCATCGCGTTCGGCTTGGCTCAGCTCGACTCGATACCGTACATTCATCTCGGCCTCCTTGTAGAAGGCCTGGACGAATCGAAAGATGAGTCAAAAATCAGGCGCCGCCCGCCGCCCTGACCAGAAAGGCTTCACCGACAAGCAAGGTCAGTACCTGGCCTTCATCTACACTTACGCGCACATGTTCCGCAGGCCACCCGCCGAGGCCGACATGCAGCGCCACTTTCGGGTCAGCTCGCCTTCGGTCCACCAGATGGTCGTGACGCTCGAACGAAATGGCTTCATCCGGCGTCAGCCCGGCCTGCCCAGAAGCATCGAGCTCCTCGTTGCTCCCGAACTCCTGCCCATCCTAGAATGGCTCGAAATCAACCCGTCAAAATCACTGTGACGAGCTAGGGCCTGTCCTCAATTGAGCCAAATGACTGCGGCGGCCAAGTGGATCGCGGCAAGGAAGTTTCTGGCGGTCTTGTCATAGCGGGTGGCAATGGCGCGGTATTGCTTGAGCTTGCAGTAGAAATTCTCGATGAGATGGCGTGCCTTGTACATTTCTTTATCGAAAGTGCGCTGGTCTTTGCGATTGCTCTTTGGCGGGATCACCAGGTTTTTTCCTGCCGCACGAAGTGGTTCGATCACCCGCTCGTCGGCATCGAAGGCTTTGTCTGCCACCAGAGTATCGGCTTGCATCTGAGGCAGCAGCGCGTCGGCTCCTTCCAGGTCATGGGCTTGGCCTGGAGTGAGCAAGAAGGCAACCGGATTGCCCAGGGCGTCGACCAAGGTATGGATTTTGGTGCTCAACCCGCCTTTGCTGCGCCCGATCGCCTGGTCTTCGCCGTCTTTTTTTGGGCGCCGGCACTGTGCTGGTGGGCACGCACAATGGTGCTATCGATCATGGCGTATTCATTGTCCGCGTCGGCCGCCAACATCTCGAACACCTTCTTCCACACCCCACTCTTGGCCCAGCGCGAAAATCGCGTATGAACTTTGATCGGATCGCCAAAGCGCTCCGGCAAATCGCGCCAGGGGATGCCGGCGCGATAGCGATAGAGAACCGCTTCGACAAACAGCCGGTTGTCCTTAGCCGTGACCCCAACATGGCCCGCACGTCCCGGCAAAATATCCTTGATCCTGTCCCATTGATCATCCCGCAAAGCATAGCGTCGCATTGGTCAGCTCCGAATCAGGCTGACCTCCCATGAATCACGCATTACGCCGCTTGGGAATCCTTTAATTGAGGACAGGCTCTAGTTGGACCTGGGATTCCTGAGCACACCTGATTGCGCCAAGGGCCGGGTTCGGCCTGGGAGCGCGTTTTCTAGATTTCCATCGACGGGATCCCGAGCCGGCGGCGCGCTGGGAAGGAGGGAGGACATGGAAGTTCTGTATCCGCATTGCGCCGGACTTGATGTGCATAAGGACATGGTGGTGGCGTGCCTGCGCCACGTGGTGGACGGCACGATCAAGCGCGAGGTTCGAACGGTCAAAACGACCACGAAGGCGCTTCTCGACCTGTCGCAATGGCTTGCCTCGGAAGGCTGCACGCACATCGTCATGGAGGCGACGGGCGTCTATTGGAAGCCGGTCTGGCATATTTTGGAGGACGGCGATTTCGATCTGGCGCTGGCGAATGCCGCCCATGTGAAGACCGTGCCGGGCCGCAAGACCGACGTGAACGATGCGACCTGGCTGGCGGACCTCCTGGCTCATGGTCTTGTCCGGGGCAGCTTCGTGCCGAACGCCCAGACCCAGGAGATGCGCGGCCTGTTGCGTACCCGCAAGCAACTCGTCCGCGAGCGCACGAGCCATGTCCAGCGGCTGCAGAAGACGCTGGAGGACGCCAACATCAAGCTCGATTCAGTCATCTCCGATGTCATGGGGCTGTCCGGCCGGACAATGATCGAGGCCCTGATCGCCGGCGAGACCGATCCCAACACGCTGGCGGCTCTCGCCCACCGGCGGATCAGGGCGCCGGCAGAGGAGCTTTGCGAAGCGTTGCGCGGCCGGGTGACAAAGCACCACCGCTTCCTTTTGCGCCTGCATCTTCAGCAGATCGACATCTTCGACGCCGCCATCGTCGCGATCGATCAGGAGGTCGACGCCAACGTCGAGCCCTTTCGCGCGGCGATCACCATCTTGACCACGATCCCCGGGGTCAGCGACCTCAGCGCCCGCACCATCGTGGCCGAGATCGGCACGGATATGAGCCGCTTCCCCACCGATGGCCATCTCATCTCCTGGGCCGGTCTGTGTCCCAGGAACGACGAGAGCGCCGGCAAGCGGCGATCCAATCGCATGCGCAAGGGCGCACCCTGGCTCAAGACCACCCTCATCCAATGCGCCTGGTCCGCCACCCGTAAGAAGGCCAGCTACCTTCAGGCCCAGTTCCATCGGCTCCGCGCGCGGCGCGGCGCAAAAAAGGCTATCGCAGCCGTCGCCGCCTCAATCCTCACCGCCATCTATCACATGCTCAC
>VAZG01000239.1 GCA_005885285.1 Alphaproteobacteria bacterium
CGATCGCCAAGCACGGTCTCGATGACAAGGAGTGGGCGATCGACGACGAGGCGCTACTGACCATCATCCGCCGCTACACGCGGGAGGCGGGCGTGCGCAACCTCGAGCGCGAGCTCTCGACCTTGATCCGCAAGGCGGTCAAAGAACTGATCATGTCGAGGAAGAAATCGGCTAGGGTCGAGGCCAATAACCTCGTGGACTATCTTGGCGTGCCCAAGTACCGCTACGGCGAGGTCGAGGACAAGGACCAGATCGGCATCGTCACCGGGCTCGCCTGGACCGACGTCGGGGGCGAGCTGCTCACCATCGAAGCCGCCATGATGCCCGGCAAGGGCAAGATGACCGTTACCGGCAATCTGCGCGACGTGATGAAGGAATCGATCTCGGCGGCGGCGTCTTACGTGCGCATGCGTGCGGTCGCCTTCGGCATTAAGCCGCCCTTGTTTGACAACCGCGACATCCACGTGCATGTGCCGGAAGGCGCGACCCCGAAGGATGGACCCGCCGCCGGCGTCGCCATGGCCACCGCGATCGTCTCGGTTATGACAGGCATTCCGGTGCGCCGCGACCTCGCCATGACCGGCGAAATCACACTGCGCGGCCGCGTGTGGCCGATAGCCGGTCTCAAGGAGAAACTGCTCGCGGCCTTGCGCGGGGGCATCAAAACAGTGCTCATTCCAGAAGAGAACGCCAAGGACCTCGTGGAGATCAGCGAGAGCATCAAGAAAGGCCTTGAGATCGTTCCTGTTTCGCGCATGGATGAGGTGCTCACCCGCGCGATGACGCGCAAGCCGGAGCCGATCGAGTGGGACGAGACCACCGCAGCGGCCGTGCCCGAGGAGGCCCCGGTCGAGGAGGAACCCTCGACGTTCGCGCATTGAACGATCGCGATACAGGTGCCGAGGCGGCTGTCACTACTTCTCAAAACTTCATCCTGTCCTTTCCGAGAATTATATCCGGACATAATGGTGGTGCAGCCCGGGCCGCCCGGTGGCGCCGAGCAGGTTCGTGGTGAGCAAGGCGGCGGTCTATGTCCTGGAAAAGTCGGGCTACGTCAAAGTCGTGGCGCGCGCCGCCGAAGAACGTTGAGCTGATGCCGCAGCACCAGGATCTCGGCTTCCAGCTGCTGTCGCGGGTCTCCAGGGGCGGAATTCGGCTCGGATCCTGGGAATCCGCGCGAGCTCGGCTGGTTTCGCCCGCGCAAGCATCCCTGCCGAGATCCTGGCCTACGCCCGAGCTGCATATCCGCAACGCCGCAGCTGGAACGCGAATAATCTCTGCGGCCGGAATTCGGCTCGGTCAGCGGAAATCTGTGCGATCTTTCAAAGGGATATTTTGCCACATACGCAGCCCGACGGGAAATCTTCGGGGGCTTCAAACCCGTCCTTAGTCGCATTCGCCGACCAGAGCGGAGGCGTCGTCGACCTCTCAGCAGAACACGCAAGCTGCATGATCACGGCTGTCGTCCCAGACACTCACGACGCGGATGGAGGCTCTCGGCATGACCATTCCTGCAGTCGACACGAATACGCCGGAGAAATATGCGCTGCGGGATTTCGATCCAGCCTATGTCGGCTCGGGTCAAAACCAGTAAAGCTCAGAACGAGCAAATGTTTTCCGGTTTGCCCCCGAAAGCGGACTTCGATCTGCGCGTTAATGAGTACACGGAGGCGGCTTGCGCCTCAACCAGCGCGCGCCGCGCCGCGGTCAAGCGCGAACACTACGCGCCATAATCAAGCGAATATGTGCCGGCTCGCTTGCACGCTGGGCATTGAACCACGAAAACTCGTTGGCCCTTCCTGACTGGCAGAAGTATGACAGTCATCTTGCCGCATCGAACGCACGGGGGCGGTGGTGGTGAGAATGGCAGCGGTGGTGAGGATGACAGCGGGGGTGGTGAGGGTGGCAGTGACATGAGGAATGGCTCCCTGTCCGGCGAAATTAATGCATCTTTTGGGTCGGCGGGGTGCGTGGTTGTCCCGTGATAAATGACACCACGCCGAAGCAGATCGCAGCAGTCAAGGCGATGGCCAACAAAGGAAATCCCGTCTGGACATAGAACCACATCTGACGATGCTCCTAGTGCTCGCCCCCGGCGCGCAGCGCGGACACGCACCGGAGCGGGTGCTTGCGCACCCGCATCCGAACGCAACTCGATTTGGAGTGTTACGTGCCTGCCGACGGCACCAGCGCTGCCGCTGTATTAAACGAAGACTTCGGTACGTCTGCGTTTTATGGGCAGCTCTCGGACGAGCCAACTGCCTGCCTGTATCTGATCAGGGGGGTATCGGACGTAAAGCACAATGGCCTGGTCGAGAGAAATAAACGCCGAGCACTGTGTCGGCGTTAACGCCGGATCGCAAATCGGAGCGATGGGCCTGGGATTACGGTCGTGGGGGCGACCGCAGAACTCACACCACGTCAGCTTATCATTGTGTTCGGGCCAGGGGGGCTGGCGCGCCTGAGGGCGAACTCTCGTTGGATGATGGCAACGACAGGGTGGTGAGGTGCTCGACGTCTGCTGTTGGCAGATACTGTTGCAAAAGTCACCGAGCAGATGCTGTGGAATTGGAATTTAAAACAATCGAATCGGGGCGCCCGCGCTCTTGAATCAATGTTGCCTATTCGTGCTCGATTTTGAATCAATGTTTCGCGCTGGGATGGTCAAAATACTTTTGCAACATGGGGTAATTCCGGGATCGTGCCACACGAAGGCACAAGGAATCAGCTCTCCAGGAACGCATGAGGCCATCCGATGTGGCCTCGCAACGATGGAGAGCTGCGATGGAACATTATGTCGGACTGGATGTGTCGTTGAAGCAGACATCGATCTGTGTGGTGAACCAGGCGGGATCAGTCGTGCGAGAGGGCGTAGTCGATTCCGATCCTGAGGCGATCGCTGCATTCGTGAGATCGAAGGCACCAGGAGCGGTACGGGTCGGCCTTGAGACAGGACCGACGGCCACATGGCTGTGGAGCGAGCTCAAACAGCTTGGCCTGCCGGTGATCTGTATCGACGCGCGCCATGCCAGAGCGGTACTCAAGATGCAGATCAATAAGAGTGACCGCAACGATGCGGCCGGCATCGCCCGCATCATGCAGACCGGCTGGTTTAAGGAGGTGCGCGTCAAGGGCCTCGATAGCCACTCGGTTAGGGCGCTGCTGGCGAGCCGGGCGTTGCTGGTCAAGATCAAGCGCGATCTCGAGAACCAGATCCGTGGCCTGCTCAAGAACGTCGGTCTCGTGATCGGCCGTGCCAAGTTCAATGTCTTTGCGGTGCGGGCCGAGGAACTGATCGAGGATCGCCCCGAGTTGATTGCCGTGGTCGGGCCGCTGCTCAAGGCACGTCAGGCCATCGAGCAGCAGACTGACGATCTCGATCGTAAGGTTCTGAAGCTGGCACGTCATGATGCGCAGGTCCGAAGGTTCATGACCGTGCCGGGTGTCGGCCCGATCACC
>VAZG01000240.1 GCA_005885285.1 Alphaproteobacteria bacterium
GAACGGCGCAGCCTCTCTCGCCGCCAACGCCAGGCTCGCAGATGAACCGCAGGCAATCGCAATGGCCAACGCCGCTGACGCTGACGCCGCTGACGCCGCTGCCGCTGGCGCCGCTGCCGCTGGCGCCGCTGCCGCTGGCGCCGCTGCCGCTGGCGCCGAAGTGGCGACGGCCGCCGAACCCGTGACGGGGACGGCCACCAACACGACGGCGGCCTCTGATAAGCCGGAATCGATCATCGTGGCCGCGTTGCCCGATCCGTCGCAGATGCTGCCCGAAACACCGGCGCCGGTGACGCAGGATTTTCGGTATCTCATCTATTACGTCTGGTCCGAACTGCCGCCCGCCGAAAAACCGGCGGATATCGTCTTAAGGTCACTCAAGGACACCCCGGTCGGAACGCCGGTCGAGGAGATCAAGCGCGCTTCCGACGCTTTTGGTCTGGATTTCAATTTCATGAAAGCGGTTGCCAGGATCGAGTCCGGTTTCGACCCCAAGCAACACACCGGGTCCTATATCGGCCTGTTCCAACTGAGCAAATACGAGTTCAACAAATTCGGCTCCGGGCAGATTCTTGATTCCCGCGACAATGCCATTGCGGCAGCCTACAAGTTCATTACCGAAGGCATCCTGTTCGAGTGGGTGACGCAGAAGAAGCCGACCTTGAGTGATCTTTACTTGATCCATCAACAAGGCTGGGAAGGCGCCGCCGAGCACATCAGCCAACCTGATCGCATCGCTTGGAAATCCATGTGTGCTACCAGCGAAGGCAGGGAGAAAGGCGAAAAATGGTGCAAACGCGCGATCTGGCGGAATACCCTTCCGGCCGTCAAAGACACGTGGAAATCGGTGGATAAGCTGACATCGGGAGCGTTCGTCGGAATGTGGCGCGAGCGGGTTGCGCATTTCTATTCGAAATACATGGCCACCGCCGCCGCCGCCGAACGGGCGAACCAGTAAATTTCCGTTGAGTGGTTGGCAGGAGTTGCCGCACCTGACCTCCTCTCCGGGCCGTTACGCGGGAATGGACAATGGCTGGGCCGCATCTTTGGCAAGCAGGACTTCCGCTACCTCGTGGAGGAGGACATTTACATTTGTCCCGCCGTTAACCCAAGGCCGACCCTATCGTTACTGCAAGCAAGGCCTGCCCACATCTCCAAAGTACGGTTCTGTTGAAGCGCGCTTTTCGGGGGGCGCCGAGCGGGCGTGTGGTATCGTGGCGGAGCGACGAGAATGGCGGCAGTAAGATGAAAGGAAAACTGATTACGGTCTTCGTGGGCGTGTTCATCGTGGCTGTGTCATGGGTGCCGCTATTGATTGTCGCAGCGCGCGATCGCTATGCCATGCCGGTCGGGCTCGGCCTACTTGCTTTTGCCGGCAGCTTTGTCGGCGGCGTAACCGCCCTGGTAGGGTAATTAGGCTTGTGATTCATGCCTCAAGCGCTTCAAAGGCGCGATCCTGACTCGCTCAATATATTCGCCGTCCCTGCTTGCTGTCGTCGACGAGGTGATTGAGTAGGGAAGCCACTTCTGCTGTTGGCACTTTTTGCGCCCAGACTGCAGCGCCGCCGAAAGCGATCAGATTCCGCTCCGGCGGCGCAGTGCGTCCAGAAAAAAGCTGCACATGTCAAATGAAGAGCAACCACGTTTCTGGAACAAGTGGAATGCCGAAGCCAATCGCTCCACACAACTTCCCGAAGTTTCGCGCCGATAGGCAGAAGTCGTTGTGCAATGGTTGATTGATTGCAACGCGCGCGAGCAATCCGCCCGCGCTTTTCTCGCCGACGAGAAGGCCGGTGACCTAAGTTGAATCTGGAAGTGTTCCAATTCCCATTAGGAACGAATACTCACGTTGGTACTTAGGGCCTCAGCCTGCGCGGTGAGTGCAATGCTGCTAGTGGTCCTGACAATGATAATCGGCGGAATGCTACTCTGCGGAGCGATTGTGGCTCTCTCAGAGATCGCGGCGCGGCGAAATTTCCGCCGATAACGCCACCTCAGTTGGTGGCCTCAACGTAATGCTGATTTAGATCAAAACCAAAACGCCCTGATGCTGTATGGGCGCCGATGGCCGCTTTCCAGTTCGCCCAAGCTGGCCAGCTATCCGGGCCGAAACTGGCCCAGTGCAAATCCGACTGTGAGCAAAAATATGCTGGCTGTGATAAGGGCGCGCACAGCGATAGCTCTTTTAGCGAACACAATCGAGAGGCCTCAGTTGGCAGCCTCTTTGTTTTTCGACTCCAACAGACAGCGAGCGAGTCTCTTTGAGGGACCGCGCCGGTAGCCGGAAAGGTTGGACGACGACTTTCTAGCGAGATTCACTTTCTAGCCGTTTCAAAGTTCCCTACCGCGAACAAAATTCCAATGCCACCAATCGAAGCTGCCGTGCGTTTGTTTAGGCTATGGCAATTTACAAACTCATCCAGAACACCCCGCTGGGGCCGGATGAAGTTCGACGGCTAGTCGCTGCCTATGAGGAGACCTTGCGCGCTCTTGGCCTCAAAAAGCGCGATGACCCCATAACGCGAATTGTTGCCAAGAAGGTGTTCGAAATCGCACAAACCGGCATTGAAGACCCGGCAGAGATTTCCAAGCTTGCGATAGAACGGCTTGGGATCCATTAGGTAAAGCTTGCCGGTCTTTCGATTGATAAAGTGCAACCCGGTATAGGCCGGACAGGTGATGCCTTCATAGCCGCCCCCCACAGTTGTACGGCATTGGCGTCAGGTGTGCCTCATTTGCGGCGAGCCGGGCCTTTCAAAGCCGATAGAGTATAGGTGCCCGCGAATACCATGATTATTGCGATGACACTTAAGGCGATGAGTTTTCCATTCCGCGAATATGCACTGCGAATCGGCCATTTTCCAGTCGGGCCGATCAGTCCTATCCGCTTGTTGCTGACATCCAATATTAATAGTGGATCCACCAGCCATCCGGTGCCCAATCCAAATTTTAAACCGGGCAGCGAGTTTGCTTGAGGATCGCTTTGCATACCAAGCCATCAGAATCAAAAAGGTAAGGTCGCCTCAGTTAGCGGCGTCTTTGTTTTCAGCCTGCGGCTAGGTTGAGGGTCGGTGCCGGTAAGGCTCGAGCGCTCACGAATGGGAGCACCACTCAGAAGCTGTGCGCACCACCGAGTGGCCGTAAGACTACGGGTACCAAGGTCTCTGCGTTGAACCTTTACACGCTTCGTGCAAACAGAATCACGCCGGGGGATTTTGAGGGCTCGGCAACTAAACCAACGCCGCCGGGCGATCATATTCCGCTTGGGCGGCGTTGCGCATTCAGGCGGCCCAGACGAAACGGCCCCAGCACCGGGGAAAGATAGCTGGGGCCGCATGCGGCGGTTGTGCCGATGGGGCTGAAGTATCGGCACGGCCACTCCGATAGTGCCGCCTGTGAGCGGCGTTTGGCATACGCGGCAGTAGGTCCTCCGTCATTGCACCACCGCACGGGCGCGCCTCGCGCGGCCTTGGCGATGCCGCCGAGCGGCAACCTTTTAGAGCATTGTGATCCTGTATACGCGGGTTGCGTACCATGCCCATGGAGTACGAAGCCGTCGCCGATTTTCGAAACCCGGCGACGGCTTTTCGCAAAAGGAACGTCTCATGGAAAGGCGCGCATTTCAGGCAGACGGCGTGAGCATCCCGTGCCACATCATCTGGCGCAGAGAAGAGCACATCGGCGTGGCGTTCGACTAGGATCGATCCGTCCCACCGCAGGCGGCATCGCGCTCACGCCGGATGTCCGATATTGGGAGAGCAGCGGAAGACATTTGCTCGCAACAGGAATTTCGCTTTTGACCAGTTATCGGACATGCGCGGCCGAGTTTCGTAATGCTAGACAACACGCTCGCGCGCGCAAGTTCCGCGGGCAGGCATTTCTAATCTGCCACGCCTCCGCTCGATAATTCCGGATATCGTTTTGGGAACGTGGCCTTGGCGGCAACCCGCGAAGTTGGCTTAGTTGGCAACGAGTTGCTCCCTCGATATTCAGCCAGTCTGCGCCAATAGAAGCCATCTCTCTGCAAGGTCAACCTGATCTCGTCGCTTACAGCGACAGCCGTTTTCTTCTTACGCCACCGTCCTGAGTTTTCGATGACGGGGATCGATTGCCCTTTCGCGACCACCAACAGGCGATCACGCTTTTCGTTTAAATACACGTCAAACATGCAGTCCCCTCCGCCCGCGTCAGCTTATCGCTTTCTTGCAGAAAGGGAGTTACTAAAAGGCAACAACTAGCGTGCCACAAAATGAAAACGCGAAGCGAAACCTAACATCTTACCACCAGTGAAGGTCCGCTCGATGATCGAGCAGCACGGGCGTAATACCTTTTCACTTTGCTGCCGAAAGCGGCGCGAGGAGTGACGCCGCCATAGTGCGACGACCTACCTCTTTCCAGCGATCGTGTAAGTGGGACAGCGATCTAGGTCCGTTTCCCTGAGGCAATGCCGAAAACACCCGCTCGCAATGAGTTCTTCTCCGTCTGACCCAGAGCGATCATGCGGCCTACG
>VAZG01000147.1 GCA_005885285.1 Alphaproteobacteria bacterium
CAAGATGACGACGAGCCTCGTCGCCGTCGTCACCGACACCTTGCGCGACGGCAAGCGGGTGATCGGCTACGGCTTCAACTCGAACGGCCGCTACGGGCAGGGCGGCTTGATCCGCGAGCGCTTTGCGCCGCGCCTGCTGGAGGCAGACCCGAACAAGTTGCTAAACGAGGCCGGCGACAATCTCGATCCGGACAAGATCTGGTCGACCTTGATGGGAAACGAAAAGCCGGGCGGCCATGGCGAGCGCTCGGTCGCGGTCGGCACCATCGACATGGCGGTGTGGGACGCGGTCGCCAAGATCGCCGGCAAGCCGCTGTTTCAACTGCTGGCCGAGCGCCACAAGCGCAACGCCAATCCTCGCGTGTTCGTCTATGCCGCCGGCGGCTATTATTATCCCGGCAAGGATTTGTCGATGCTGCGCGGCGAAATGCGCGGCTATCTCGACCGCGGCTATAACGTCGTCAAGATGAAGATCGGCGGCGCAACAATCGCGGAAGATCGCGCGCGCATCGAGGCGGTGCTGAAGGAAATCGGCAGTGAGGCGCAGCTCGCGGTCGACGCCAACGGCCGGTTCGATCTCGAGACCGCGATCGTCTATGCCAGGATGCTGCGTGACTATCCGCTGTTCTGGTACGAGGAAGCCGGCGATCCGCTCGACTTTGCCTTGCAGGCGGCGCTCGCCGAATTCTATCCGGGTCCGATGGCGACCGGCGAGAACCTGTTCAGCCATCAGGATGCGCGCAATCTCATTCGATACGGCGGCATGCGGCCCGACCGCGACTTTTTGCAGTTCGACTGCGCCTTGTCCTACGGGCTCTGCGAATATCAGCGCACTTTGTCGGTGCTGCAAACCCATGGCTGGTCACCGGCGCGTTGCATCCCGCATGGCGGGCATCAGATGTCGCTGAACATCGCGGCCGGTCTCGGGCTCGGCGGCAACGAGAGCTATCCCGATCTGTTCCAGCCCTATGGCGGTTTCCCCGACGGCGTTCGCGTCGAGAACGGCATTATCACGATGCCGGATCTGCCTGGCATCGGCTTTGAGGGCAAATCCGATCTCTATGCCGAGATGAAGGCGCTGGCGGCGTAAAGCCAACTCCGCCCGACCGGGGCGCGACTCCGTGGGGCGCCTTGGAGCCGACGGCGTAACCCGCCATCTTGGCGATTTCATTGGGTTCAGCCTCTATCAAACCCCTCGTTTGAGTCGCTATGATCGCGTCTCCTAAGATTGAGGGGGGACATGCAAAGGCGCAAGTTCATCACGCTTCTGGCCGGCACGACAGCAACTTGGTCGGTTGCCGCTCGTGCGCAGCAGGCCGGTAAGTTCTGGCGTATCGGATGTCTTTCTCCCGGATCGTCATCTAGCCAGAGCGTTAACCTAAGGGCATTCATCCAGGAGCTGAACGATCTCGGTTACATTGATGGCAAGGATATTCACTTCGAACGGCGCGTCGCCGACGGAAACCTTGACGGCCTGCCGGCGCTCGCTGCTGAATTAGTACGGAGCAACGTCGACCTCATTCTGGCCGAATCATCGTTCGCTGTCGAAGCGGCGCGGGCGGCAACCAAGACAATCCCCATTGTGATGACCGGCGTTGGAAACCCTGCGGGTAGTGGGTTCGTAAACAGCATCTCTCAGCCGGGCGGAAACATCACCGGCCTTACCAACGATTCAATCGAAGTTAGCAGCAAGTATTTGGAGTACCTGCGTGCCGCGATTCCGGATTTGATGCGCGTTGGAGTATTGATTGATCCGAAACACCCGAACCATCCCACCGTCCTGAAACAAGTCGAGGCTACCGCGCAAGCGATCGGTGTCTCGGTCTCCACGATCGAATTGCACTCTGTGAGCGAGATCGAAGCAGCCTTGCGCTTAATTCAGCAAGACCGCCTGGCCGCGTTAATCGTGCCGCCCGATCCCACATTTCATATCATCTACCGTCAGATTGCAGTGTTCGCGATCAGCAATCGGCTGCCCACCATGTTTGGGCAAAAGCGCGGAGTAGAAGCCGGTGGCCTCATGGGTTATGAGCCGAACCTGACTGATATGTACAAACGCGCTGCCGCTCTGGTTGACAAGATTTTCAAAGGCGCGAAGCCCGCCGATCTGCCGGTAGAGTTTCCCACCAGATTTCAGTTCATCGTCAATCTAAAGACTGCAAAGGCGCTCGGCCTCACTGTACCACCTGCCCTCCTCGCCCGTGCCGACGAGGTGATCGAATGAGGCGGCGCGAGTTCATCAAAGTGATTGCCGCTTCAACGGCCGCGCTGCCATTTGCGGTGAGCGCGCAGCAGAGCGAGCGGAAACGGCACGTCGGGATCCTCATGGGATTGGCCGCGGACGACCCGGAAGCGCAAGAACGGCTTGCGGTTTTTGAAGACGCTCTGCACCAATTGGGTTGGACGCAAGGTCACAACCTGCAAATCGACTATCGCCGTGGCGCGGGTGACACCGAATCCACGCGGAAATACGCAGCCGAATTGATAGCGCTCGCACCGGATGTCATTCTGGCCTCTGGCGGCACCGTGGTGGGTCCCTTGCTACAGGGGACCCGCAGCGTGCCAATCGTGTTCACGCAGACGCCGGATCCGGTAGCCGCTGGCTTCGTCGCGAGCTTGGCGCGGCCAGGCGGCAATGCCACGGGGTTTACCACGTCCGAATACGGAATCAGTGCGAAATGGCTGGAGCTGCTGAAGGAGATCGCGCCGGGTGTAACTCGAGCCGCGGTCCTTCGCGACGCCACCATACCCTCCGGGGTTGGCCAGTTCACCTCAATCCAGTCCGTGGCGCCATCGTTCGGTGTTGAATTGAGCCCGCTGGACGTGCGTGACGCCAAGGAGATAGAGCGGGACATCACGGCATTCGCGCGCGGATCGAACAGGGCATTGATCGTGACGTCGAGCGGGTTGGCGGCGGTTCATCGCGAATTGATCATCACGCTCGCGGCCCGCTACCGATTGCCCGCCGTGTACTCCTATCGCTACTTCGCAGCCAGCGGAGGCCTGCTCTCCTACGGGCCTGATCCGATTGACCAGTATCGGCGCGCAGCAGGTTATGTCGATCGCATCCTCAGGGGCGAGAAGCCCGCCGAGCTTCCCGTGCAAGCGCCGACCAAATATGAGCTCGCGATCAATCTCAAAACCGCCAAAGCGCTCGGCTTGACTGTTCCGCCTACACTACTTGCCCGCGCTGACGAGGTGATCGAATGACGTCCTGTTGGCCGCAGCGCATGACTCCGGCCTTGGTACCTTGAGACATGGCACAAGAACTTGACACAAACTTTCCTAATCAGCTTCACCCGCTGCGACCTGGTGAAGACTAAAGGTACGAAGTTGGCACGGCAGCGCTAAGATCAGGAGTAACTCGAACACGGCGTTAACGGCGTCCCGATCGCAGGACGGAAGAAATCATGCCGGCAAAGGTGGGCCAGTGAACATTCTTGGAATCAATTCAGTGTATCACGATTCGGCCGCCGCGCTGCTCGTCGACGGCAGGCTCGTTGTCGCCGTCGAGGAGGAACGGTTCAATCGCATCAAGCATGGCAAGTTACCGGACGTCGATAACCCGCATCAATTTCCCGAGCGTGCGATCCGCTTTTGCCTGAATTACGCCGGGCTCACCGCCGGCGATATCGATCACGTGGCATACTCGTTCGACCCGAAACTGCGCCGAGCGCGATTTCGCCCCGAGTGGTGGATGGATCCGCGGTTTGAGGAAGTCTTCCTGCTGCGGCTCGGTCAGGTGCGCGATGTCGCCGAGGAGCTTCTTGGACGTCCGCTGCGGCAAAGATTTCATTTCGTGCCCCACCATCTGGCACATGCCGCCTCGGCATATTTCCCGTCAGGATTCGATCGCGCCGCCATCCTCGTCATCGACGGCTTGGGCGAGGCCGCCGCTTCGACCCTGGCGAAGGGCGCCGGTGCGAACATAAAGCCCATCGAAACATTCGACTATCCGCACTCGGTTGGCTTCGTATGGGAGATCATCTGCGGTTATCTTGGCTTCTCAACCTACGACGCCTCCAAGCTCATGGGCTTGGCAGCCTACGGCAATCCCGAGGTCTTCCGTCGCGAACTCCAGTCGATCATCCCCGTCGGCAAGGAAGATTATGCGGTGGACCCGGAGGCGATCGGCTTTCAATCGGCCAAATTGAGTAGAATAGGAACCTTGCTGGGTCCGCCGCGGGACCCGGGCATGGAGATTCTGCCGCGACACGCCGATATTGCGGCGGCGCTGCAGGAGGCCACGAATGCGGCGGTCGTGGCGCTCGTCCGGCGCCTCAAACGCGAAGTGCCGCTCGACCATCTGTGCTTTGCCGGCGGCGTCGCGCTCAACTGCGTGACCAACGAGCTGATCCGCCAATCGGGCGATTTCTCCGATGTGTTCATACCCTCCGCGCCGCATGATGCGGGCACCGCGGTCGGCGCCGCCTTTGTCGTGCATTGCGCCAAGCAGAAAAGTCGTCCCGAGCGCGGCAACTCCACGCCGTTTTTGGGTCCCGCGTTCAACCGGCGCGAAATTCTGGCGGCGGTCAAGTCGGCCGGTCTCACGCCCCGGCGCAGCAAATCCCCGGCGCGCGAGGCTGCGGACATGGTGGCCGATGGCAAGATCGTCGCCTGGTTTCAGGGTCGCATGGAGTTCGGGCCGCGCGCCCTCGGCAACCGGTCTCTGCTAGCCGACCCGCGCCGACCGGACATGCGCCACATCCTCAATCAAATGGTCAAGCACCGCGAGGACTTCCGGCCGTTTGCACCGAGCGTTCTGGCCGAGCGCGCTGACGAATGGTTCGAGGTTGGCGCCCACTCGACGAGTCACGAATTCATGCTGTTTGCCTGTGGGGTCAAGGCCGAGCGGCGTGATCGCATCCCCGCCGTCCTGCACCAGGACGGCAGCGCCCGGTTGCAACTCGTGCGACGCGAATCAAATCCGCGCTTTCACGAGCTCATATCCTGTTTCTTTGCGCGGACCGGCGTGCCGCTCGTCATCAATACGTCCTTCAATGACAGCGAGCCAATCGTCTGCACCCCCACGGACGCGATCGTCACATTCCGCAAGTCCGGCATTGACGCGTTGTTTATGGACGATGTCTGTCTGACCGCGCAGACCTGAGACCTGTTCCTTTTTCCCTTTGGTAACTGGCGACCTCAAAAAGTCGTTGATATATGCACAGAATTGACTGGCCCGGTTGACGGTCGCTAATCGTTTCCGTCGAAGGCCACACTTGGCGGATGGGAATGGAGTTTAGCGATGCACGACCAGAACAATGTCTTCTTTGCTATCGCGCTTTCCGCTGTCATCCTCATAACCTGGCAGTATTTCTTCGCCACGTCGTTCCAAAGCAAACCGGCCGCACCCAAAGCTTCGCAGGCCCGCGCGCCTGCACCCGGCATCGAGACCGTCCGGCCGCAGACACAAGCCTTGGGAAAAGACGCCGCGCCAATATCGAGCGAGCAACGATTTCAACCGGCCTCGCGGCAAGAGGCGCTTGGCAGGTCGCAACGCGTCGCCATCCATACGCCCCGGCTGACAGGATCAATTGCGTTGACCGGGGGAAGGATCGACGATCTTTCCCTGGTTCAATATCGCAAAACCACTGATCCCAAGTCGCCTCCTATCGAATTGCTTTCACCCTCAGGCAGCCCGCAACCATTTTACGCGGAATTCGGTTGGGTCGATGGCTCCAGCGCCAATCTCAAAGTGCCTACTTCAGAGACGGTCTGGCGCCAGCAGGGAACCGGTAGCCTCGGGGTGGGGCGCCCGATAATCCTCGTTTGGCAAAACGGCCAGGGGTTGGAATTTAGACGGACGATTTCGGTCGACGACAAATATCTCTTCAGCATCCATGACGAGGTCGCAAACAGCGGGCCGACGGCTGTTACGCTGGCACCCTATGGGTTGATCTCCCGCCACAATCCGCCGCCGGCGCTTGGCTATTATCTGCTGCACGAAGGTGCGATCGGCGTCTTCGGGGACAACGGATTGCAGGAGGCGACCTACAAGGCCCTCGATGAAAAGAAGCGCATAGCGTTCAACCCCAACAATGCCTGGCTCGGGTTTACCGACAAATACTGGGCGGCCGTCCTGCTGCCCGAGACGTCTTCGCGTCTGCCGGCGGAATTTTCCGCCGGCGCGCTGGGTACGCTGAAGACATATCAGGCCGACTATCTGCAGGATGGGCAAACCATTGCGCCGGGCGGCACCGCGCGCGCCACCGCGCGTCTGTTCGCGGGCGCCAAGGAAGTTGCGATCCTTGACGACTATGACAAAGCGCTCAATCTCAACCGGTTCGACCTTGCGATCGACTGGGGTTGGTTCCGTTTCATCACCAAGCCGATGTTCACGCTGATCGACACCATCTTTCGACTGGTCGGAAATTTTGGCGTGGCGATCCTGATCGTGACGCTGATGCTCAAGATCGTATTCTTTCCGCTCGCCAACAAATCCTATGCGTCGGCGGCGAAGATGAAGGCGCTGCAACCGCAGATTCAACTGATCCGCGAGAGCTTTCGCGACGACAAGGTGAAGCAGCAGCAGGCGGCGATGGAGCTCTATCGGAAGGAAAAGATCAACCCGATCGCCGGGTGCTTGCCGACGCTGATCCAGATTCCGGTCTTCTTCTCGCTTTACAAGGTGCTGTTTGTCACGATCGAAATGCGTCAGGCGCCGTTTTTCGGATGGATCAAGGATTTATCGGCGCCGGACCCGACCAACGTGTTCAATCTGTTTGGATTGATCCCTTATGACCCGGTGTCCCTGCCTTTGCTTGGCGGCTTCCTGGTGATCGGTGCTTGGCCGCTTTTGATGGGGCTGACCCAGTGGCTGCAGATGAAGCTGACGCCGGCCTCACCCGACCCGGCACAAGCCGCCGTGCTGAACTGGATGCCCGTCATCTTCACGTTCATGCTCGCGAAATTCTCGGCGGGCCTGGTAATCTACTGGACTTGGAACAACGCCCTGTCCGTCATTCAGCAGAGCATCGTCATGCGCAGGAACGGCGTCCGGATCGAATTGTGGGACAAATTCCGGGCGATGTTCACAAAAAGTACTCGCGAATAGTCGAGGGCGTCTCCACGAGACGAAGCGTCCACGGCGCGCAGTGGAGAGGCGGTTTCGTAGTTGATCCGTTCTTGGCCACTTGCCCGTCGCGCGACTCAAACCCTCGTCGTCGTTCGCGACTACTGTTTTAGCGCGGACGCCATCGCGGACCTCCGGTTTGATCGATTTTTCCCCGTTCACGTCGTGCATCCGGTCCAAAACAACGCGCCGGCGCGTGCGCGTAGAAGCTAATTTCGTAAGCGGAATCATGCTGATTTGGGCTGTCCAGAGGGTAGTCCGGACAACAACTCGGGCGCGTTCCGCGCCGCGGGAAGGCGGGCTTATGCCCGCCGTGCTCTTTGACATTTGAATAGATGCGTAGCCGGGATGAGGGAAGAAAGGCCGCGGTGCGCTGGCGGTCATACTCCAAAGAGTCATTCCGGGGCCTGCGAAGCAGGAACCCGGAATCTCGAGATTCCGGGTCTGGTCCTTCGGACCATCCCGGAACGACGGTGCCCTTACGACAGCCGCATATCCAAGAGCCTGCGGCCTTCGCCCTTCAACAGCTTCTTCACCGCGCTGGAGGCGACGACCAAGCCGTCATTGGCGTAGGCTTCGTGGTTCTTCTCGATATCGTCGAGGCGATAGAGATAGTTGACCATGATCCCTGCGGATTCGCGCATGCCTTTCGACGAGAGATCGCCGAGCCAGTCGATCCGCTCCAGCCGCGCGCCGTTGCCGAGATGGAAGCGCGCGACCGAATCGATCAGCCGTCCCTTCGCCGTGCGGGCTTTGAGGAAATAATGCGCCGCCAGCGGCTCGAGCAGCGAACGCAGTTGCGCGGTCGTCTCCGTATTCTCGAACCAGTTCGGCTCGTCGAGATGCTGGAGCAGGGCGCGGTCGTCATCGGTGACGGGGACGTCGTTTGCCTGCTTCAGCCATTGCATGAAGCCCGGCACCGGCGACAAGGTCACGAAGGTGTCAAGCTTGGGCAATTCGCGGCGCAATTCCTCGACCACCTGCTTGATCAGGAAGCTGCCGAACGAAATCCCGCCGAGCCCGCGCTGGGTGTTGGAGATCGAATAGAACACCGCGGTGCGGGCGCGTTCGATCGCGACCGGCTGCCGGTCGACCGCAAGCAGCGGCGCGATCGCGCCCGGGATCGTCTCCGTCAGCGCGACTTCGACGAAGATCAGCGGCTCGTCGGCCAGCGCCGGATGGAAGAACGCGTAGCAGCGCCGGTCGACCGGATCGATGCGGCGGCGCAAATCGTTCCAGTCGCTGATCTCGTGTACCGCCTCGTAGCGGATGATCTGTTCCAGGATGTTGGCGGGCGTCGACCAGTCGATCCGGCGCAGCACGAGAAACCCCCTGTTGAACCATGAGCCCAAGAGATGCACGATGTCGCGATCGAGCGCGGCAAGATCGTGACTGCCGTTCATCAGCGCGAGCAGGTCGGCGCGCATTGCCACCAGTTCGCTGGTGCCCCGCGGCGCGCGATTGAGGCGGCGGATCAATTCCTGGCGCCGTGGTTCGGATGCAAAATGCAGTTGACCTCCGTTGCCGTCGCCTGGATTTGCGCGCCAGTTTTCGATCGCCTTCGCGACCTTTTCCCGGTCCGGGCCGAAGTCGCGCACCAGCGCCTCGAAGAACGAGCGCCGGCCGCCCGCGTCGAGGCCGTGATAGCGATCGAGCACCTCGCGGGCCATCGCCGTGCCGGAGGCTTCGCCCCGGCCCGACAGCAACGCCTCGCACAGCTCGATCAGGTCGGAGGCATCCTGTTTGGTGTCGGGCGCCGCCCCGCGGCGGAGCAGGGTGCGCCCGCGCTCGGAAATCGTCGAAAGCAGGTCGGTAAAGAAGGCGTTGGCCATGTGGGCTTAAGTCGAATCCGAAGGGATAGTGGAATATTACATGGATTTAAGGCGGCGCGGATCACAATCAAGCGGGCGAATGGCGCAAAAACCGTCATGGCCGGGCTCGACCCGGCCATCCATCTGTCTCGCAAGAAGGCTTCTTGTGGACTGATGGATACGCGGGTCAAGCCCGCGTATGACGAGCTTTGCTTATTCCTTTCCCGAAAACTGCGTCGGCGTCTTGCCGGTAACCTGCCGGAACGCATGCGAAAACGCCGGCACGCTGGCATAGCCGAGGTCGGAGGCAAGCTGCTTGACGGAGACGTCGGCTTCCATCGACAGCCGTTCGATCGCGGCCGCAATGCGGGCGCGCTGGCACCAGCTCTTGAAGCTCAGTTGCGTTTGCGAGGAAAACAACCGCGACAGCGTCCGCGCCGAGGTGCCGACCTTCTCGGCCAGCGCCTCGATCTCGTGCAAAGCCGTCGGATCGCCGAGCACGATGTCGGCGGCACGGCGGCAGCGCGGCTCATGGGGCAGCGGAAGGAAGGTCGTGGAATCCTCGGCGTGATGCAGCTCAAGGATCGCCAGCCTCACCAGCAGTTCGGTGCGAACCGGTTTGTTGGTGTCGTCGAACAGAGCGAGGATCGCCTGATGCAGCAGCGGCGACACCCGCACCACGAATTCGGATTTCAGGCTCTCGCTGCGCCGTTCGCGTTTCAGCCAGCCGAGCTCGAAATACAGCGTTCGCATCTCGATATCGGCGAGCACGTCGATTGAATGTTCGAGCCGGGCAGGGACCCAGACCGCGCGATCGGGCGGCACCAGCCAGCGTCCCTTTGGCGTCGTCACCTGCATCGTGCCCCTGGCGGCATAGACCAGTTGCGCCTCGCGATGCATGTGAGTGTCAAGCCGGACGCCTTTGCCGCAGTTGCGCGCGACCAGATGCACGCCATCGCCGGTCGCGCGATGATCGCCCGAGATGGTGTGGATTGGCTTTTCGGCGATATTCATTGGCGACATCCCGTCAGGACAAGCACGTATAACCTAATGCAAAAGGTGTGAGGATTCGACCCATGAACAACCCCAGCCGGGTGATCTCGTTCGTCAACGCGGCCCATTTCATTGACCATTATTCCATGCTGATCTTTGCTGCGGCGGTCATCGTCATGGGTCCCGCGCTCGGCATGGCCTATTCCGAACTATTGCCTTACGCCACCCCAGGCTTCGTCGCGTTCGGCGCGGGATCGCTGCTCACCGGCTGGCTCGGCGACCGCTGGAGCCGCCGCCATATGATGGTGATCTTCTTTGCCGGCATCGGCGCCTCGATGATCGCGGTCGGCTTCGCCGAGAGCCCGCTGCAGCTCGGTGCGGCTCTGCTGTCGATCGGCCTGTTCGCCTCGATCTATCACCCCGTCGGCACCGCGATGATCGTGTCCTATGCCGACCGGCTCGGCCGCGAAATGGGACTGAACGGGGTCTGGGGCAATCTCGGCGTGGCGTCTTCGGCACTGGCCACAGGCGCCATCGGCCAGTATCTCGGCTGGCGCTTTGCCTTCATCATTCCCGGCATCGTCACGATCGCAATTGGCGTCGCCTTTGCGCTGTCTGTCCTGCATGAGGATCGCACCGGCACCAGGCAGGCGGCGGCCCAAGTGCGGGTCGCCAAACAAGACATGTGGCGGGTGATCGTGGCGCTCCTGATCGTGGTGATCGCGATATCGACCACCTTCAACGCGGTGACGGTGGCGCTGCCGAAATTGTTTTCTGAACGATTGGCCGACCTCACCAGGAGTCCGGCGCTGTTGGGCGTGATCGCGGCCTGCGTCTACGTGTTCGGCGCGATGACGCAATACACCATCGGCAAATTGCTCGACCGGCATTCGCTGAAGGCTGTCGCGTTGCCGCTCTCGTTCATGCTGGCGCCATTCCTTTATCTGGCCGCGACGCTGTCGAACTGGCCTTTGATCCTGGTCTCGATCGGCATCGTCATGGGGGCGTTCGGCCAGGTCACCGTCAACGACGCCATGATCGGCAAATACACC
>VAZG01000148.1 GCA_005885285.1 Alphaproteobacteria bacterium
GCCTTGCCTCGTAATAATCGGATATCTGTTTGAAACGCTCGCGCGCGGCGTCCTCGCCCTGCGGCTCGATCGCGATCGGCGCATCGCCGAGATAATCGAACAGAGTATCCATCCGCTCCTGGAATAGCGGCAGCCAATGCTCCATGCCGGGATGGCGGCGGCCCTCGCTGACCGCCTCGTAGAGCGGATCGTCGCGCCCCACCGCGCCGAATTCGGCGACATAGCCCATGCGGAAACGGCGGATGGTGTCGGTAACCAGTTGGAACTCGGAGATCGGCACCAGATCGAGCGAGCGCATGTCCAAGAGCGTGCGCTGGGTTTCGGCGTCGAACGAACGGATCGATTCCAGGCTGTCGCCGAAGAAATCAAACCTCACGGGTTGATCGAGGCCTGCGGGAAACAGGTCGAGGATACCGCCGCGCACGGCGTATTCGCCGGGCTCGCGCACCGTGGAGGACCTGACATAGCCATTGTGCTCCAGCCAGGCGACGATGGAATTCATCGGCACGACGTGGCCTGGGGCAACCGACAGCGCTTGCGCGGCCACGGTTTCGCGTGCGGGAACACGCTGCACGGCGGCGTTCACGGTCGTCAGCACGATCAGCGGCTTGTCGGCGCCCTGCAGCCGCGCGAGCCGCGCCAGCGTGGTCAGCCGCTGCGCCAGTATCGCGCCATGCGGCGATACCCGGTCATAGGGCTGGCAGTCCCAGGCCGGAAACTGCATCACCGGCAAATCCGGTGCGAAGAACTCCAGCGCGCGGGCGAGCTGCTGCATGCGCGCGCCGTCGCGGCAGACGACCGCAAGACTGATCGCAGGAAGACTGATCGCAGGAAGGCTCGTCGCAGGCCGGCTCAGTCGCGCCGCGATTGCGCGCGCGAGGTCCGAGATGACGAGGCCTTCCGCGCCTTCCGCCACATTAGCGAGCGTCAGCGCGCGGCCGGGCGCCAACAATTCGGCGGGCGATTTGACCGGCGGCTTCATGCGTCGTGATCCACCGCGCGAAACGCCTTGATGCGGTCAAACAGCGCACCCTGATACTCGGCGGCAAGCGGCTTGTCGCCGGTCAGGGCCGCATAGAGATCTGGGTCGGGCACCTCGATCAGGCGCTCAAGCTGGACCAACTCTTCCTCCGAAAGCCCGGTGATCGCAGCGTCCGCGAAACGGCCGAGGACAAGGTCCATCTCGCGGGTGCCGCGATGCCAGCAGCGAAACAATAGCCGCTTGCGGCGGTCGTCGAGGCCGCCGCTCGATCGTGTCGATCCCGTCATTTTCCTAGATCCATCCCAACGCCAAAAGCCCGGACGTGCCGGGCCGGGTTGATATAGCGACGGGCGGGCCGAATGTCAGCACTTTCCGTTCCAGAAAAAAGACGTGGATGCTTGGCATAAAGCCGGGCAAGACGATCAGAAACAGTTTTAGGTTTTTCTGATGCGCCCTCTCCTCCTCAATCCCCTGTTTACGCCGGTCACGAGCCTTGCCGGCGTCGGGCCGAAACAGGAAAAGCTCCTGCGCTACCTGCTCGGCCGCGAAGCGACCCCGCGGCTGGTCGATCTCTTGTTGCATCTGCCCTCCAGCGTGATCGATCGCCGGGCGCGGCCGAAAATCCGTGATGCGCTGCCAGGAACCGTGGTGACGTTGGAAGTGACGGTCGACCGGCATCGGCCGCCGCCGCCGCGCAGTTCGCGCGCGCCGTATCTGGTCTATGCCAGCGACGACACCGGCGACGTGGTGTTGACCTATTTTCGAGCCCTGCCAGGCTACGTCGAGAAGCTGCTGCCGGTCGGTGCCAAGCGATATGTCTCCGGCGCCTTGCAGATGTATGACGGCGTTCCGCAGATCGTCCATCCGGATCGCGTGGTGGACGAAGCGGCATTCGCGAAGCTCTCCGGCATCGATCCGGTGTACCCCTTGACCGAAGGCCTCGCGCTCGGCTCGTTGCGGCGCGCCATCGCGTTAGCATTGCAAAAACTTCCCAGCTTGCCGGAATGGATCAGCCCCGAGATCATCCGCCGCTGCCAATTTCCGCCAATCAAGGAAGCCTTGAACCGCGTGCATATGCCACTCGAGCTGACGGACATCCTGCCTGACGGTCCGTTCTGGTCACGGCTGGCGTTCGATGAACTATTGGCCGGACAACTGGCGCTGGCGCTGGTGCGTGCGCAGTTGCGCCGTCCCGCCGGCGAGCGCCATGCCGGCGACGGCCGCCTGCGCAACAAGGTCATCGACGCATTGCCCTACGCTCTGACATCTTCGCAGCGGCGGGCGGCCGCAGCCATCGCGGAAGACCTGCGCCAACCGGTGCGCATGCTGCGGCTGCTGCAGGGCGATGTCGGATCGGGCAAGACGGTAGTGGCGCTGCTGGCAGCAGCCGCGGTGACCGAAGTCGGCAAGCAGGCCGCGTTGATGGCGCCGACCGAAATTCTGGCGCGCCAGCATATCAAGACCATCGCGCCGCTCGCTGAACGCGCCGGCCTTCGCGTGGCGATCCTCACCGGCCGCGAAAAGGGCAAGGAGCGGCACGAGATATTGGAGCGGCTTGACGCCGGTCAAATCGATTTGCTGGTCGGCACTCATGCGCTGATCCAGGACGATGTGGTGTTCAAGGCGCTGGCGCTGGCGGTCGTCGACGAGCAGCACCGTTTCGGAGTGCGCGAGCGGCTGGCGCTGACCGCCAAAGGCGAAGCCGTCGATGTGCTGGTGCTCAGCGCAACGCCGATCCCGCGCACGCTGGTCTTGACCTATTTCGGCGACATGGATGTCTCGGAATTGCGCGAAAAGCCGGCGGGCCGCCAGCCGATCGATACCCGCGCAGTACCCGCAAGCCGCATCAACGAAGTCATGGAGGCGGTCGGCCGCGCGCTTTCCGCGGGCAAGCTGGTCTACTGGATTTGTCCGTTGGTTGAGGAATCCGAGGCGGAGGGTACCGATCATCTCACCGACGCCACCAAGCGTTTCGAAAGTCTGCAAAAACGTTTTGGCGACAAGGTCGGACTCGTGCACGGCCAGATGAAAGGCACCGAGAAGGATCGCGTGATGGCCCAATTCGCCTCCGGCGAGATCGGGCTTCTGGTGGCGACGACGGTGGTCGAGGTCGGCGTCGATGTGCCCGCCGCCACCATCATGGTGATCGAGAACGCCGAGCGCTTTGGACTTGCGCAACTGCATCAGCTCCGCGGCCGGATTGGCCGTGGTTCGGAGAGCTCGACCTGCCTTCTGCTCTACCGCGAGCCACTCAACGAAATGTCCAAGGCGCGGCTTGCCGTGATCAGGGAAACGACCGACGGGTTCCGGATCGCCGAAGAAGACCTAAAGCTGCGCGGCGAAGGCGACGTGCTCGGCATCAGGCAAAGCGGCCTGCCCGGCTATCGCATTGCGCGCCCCGACGTGCATGGCCAGCTCATCACCCAGGCGCGCGACGAGGCGCTGCGGATCATGCAGGACAATCCGAAACTGAAAGGCGATCGCGGCGAGGCGCTGCGCTGCCTGCTCTATCTGTTCGAGCGCGACGAGGCGATACCGCTGATCGGCGCGGGGTAAGGCTCTATCAACCGTCATTGCGAGCGCAGCAATCCATGCAGCCGCGCATGGCGAGAGATGGATTGCTTCGCTGCGCTCGCAATGAAGTAGGGGCCGGAACGACGCTGACGCCGTCACTCCGCCTTCGCCGGCGCCGGCTGCAGCGGCGAGGCTCTTGCGATGCGCGCGGCGTTCGCCACGCCGGCTAGCGCGGCGATCTTCTTTTGCTGATCGGAGCCCGGCTGCACCACACCGGCCGACATGATCAGGGTCGCGGCGTCTTCTGCGCTCAACTCGACTTCGATGATCTTGCTCTTCGGCACATAGAAGAAGAAGCCGGTGGTCGGATTCGGCGAGCAGGGCAAAAATACCGAGATGTGCTCCTCCTGTCCCGGAAGACTGTTCGCGATCTCGGTGCTCGGCGACTGCGAGATCAGCACGATCGACCACATGCCGGGCGAGGGAAATTCAACCAGGCCGACCCGGCGGAGGCTCGAACCCTGCCCTGAGAATAACGTCTCGAAGATCTGCTTGAGGCCACGATAGATCGCGCGGACCGCCGGAATGCGCCCCAGCAGCCTTTCGCCGAGGTCGACCAGCGAGCGGCCGATCAGGTTTGCGGTGAGGAATCCGAGCAGCGTCAGCGCGATCACGGCGACAATCAGCCCGGAACCCGGCAGGCCGAACGGCAAATAGGTTTCCGGCCGGTAGGCGATCGGCACGAACGGCCGAACCAGTCCGTCGACCCAGGTCACGAACCACCAGGTCAGATAAAATGTGATGGCGATCGGGCCGGCGACAACGAGGCCGGTCAGAAAATAGTTCCGGAAGCGGCCCATCAGGCCGGTAGGCGCGGCCGGTGGCGGCGTAATCGGGGTCAAATCGTCGCGGGAGGTCATTCGGGTTCCAGGTGGGTCCAGAACGTACAGTTAAGACCTTGTAGCAGGTTTTTGAAGACCGGCGCGAGACAGGCGACCCGCGACTTATTCGACGGTGACCGATTTGGCGAGATTGCGCGGCTGGTCGACATCAGTGCCCATGATCACGGCAGTATGGTAGGCCAGTAGCTGCACCGGAACGGCGTAAACCATCGGCGTGAAGGTCGCGGCCATGTCGGGCAGCACGATCGTCACCAGGGAATCCACGGTCGCTTCGGCCGCGCCTTTGGCGTCGGTCATCAGGATGATGTTGCCGCCGCGAGCCGCCACCTCCTGCATGTTCGAAACGGTTTTTTCGAATACCCGGTCGAACGGCGCGATCACCACCACCGGCATGTTTTCGTCGATCAGCGCGATCGGGCCATGTTTGAGTTCGCCGGCTGCATAGCCTTCGGCGTGGATATAGGAGATCTCCTTCAGCTTCAGCGCGCCTTCAAGCGCCAGCGGATAGCTGGTGCCGCGGCCGAGATAGAGCACGTCGCTTGATTTGGCGATGTCGCGCGCCAATTTCTCGATCTGCGGTTCGATCGCCAGCGCCGCCGCCATCAGGCGCGGGATTTCGACCAACCCATGCACAAGCTTGGCCTCATCGGCATCAGACAATTCGCCGCGCGCCTTGCCGGCGGCAATCGCAATCGCAGCCAGCACCATCAACTGGCAGGTGAAGGCCTTGGTCGAGGCGACGCCCACCTCAGGACCGGCCAGCGTCGGCAGCACCGTCTCGCTCTCGCGCGCGATCGTTGAGGACGGCACGTTGACGACGGAGAGCGTATGCACCCCCTGCGCCTTGGCGTAGCGCAGCGCCGCCAGCGTGTCGGCGGTCTCGCCGGATTGCGAGATGAAGATCGCGAGGTCGCCCTTGCGCAAGGGAGCCTCGCGGTAGCGGAATTCGGAAGCGACATCGAGTTCGACCGGCACGCGCGCGAGGCGCTCGAACCAGTATTTGGCGACGTAACCGGCGTAGCTCGCGGTGCCGCACGCCGTGATCGAAATCCGCTGAACGTCCCGAAAGTCGAACGGCAACTTGACAGGCAACGCGACGCGTTCGGTCGCCATATCGACGTAACGCGCCAGCGTGTGGCCGACCACCTCCGGCTGCTCGTGGATTTCCTTGGCCATGAAGTGGCGGTAGTTGGCCTTGTCGACCAGCGTGGCCGCGGCGGTGTGCTTGACGGCGTCCCGATGCACGATCGCGTTGTTCTTATCGTAAAACGTCGCGCTGCTTCGCGTCAAAACAACCCAGTCGCCGTCCTCGAGATAACTGATGGTATCGGTAAACGGGCCAAGCGCGATCGAATCCGAGCCGAGATACATTTCGCCGTCGCCATATCCAATGGCGAGTGGCGGCCCATTGCGCGCACCGATCATCAGATCGTGGTCGCCGGAGAAGATGAACCCAAGCGCGAACGCGCCGCGCAGTTGCGACAATGTTGCCTTGACCGCGTCGACCGGCTTCAATCCCTGGCCGAGCAAATCATCGACCAGATGCAAGACGATCTCGGTATCGGTTTGGGTCGAGAACACCGTGCCCTTTTTCTGCAGGGCTTCGCGCAATTCGCGGAAATTCTCGATGATGCCGTTGTGAACCACGGCGACGCGCGTGGTCGCGTGGGGATGCGCGTTGTTTTCGGTCGGCTTGCCGTGCGTGGCCCAGCGGGTATGTCCGATGCCGGTGTGGCCGGCGAGCGGGTCGGCGCGCAATCGCGCCTCGAGGTTTTTCAATTTGCCCTCGGCCCGGCGGCGCTCGAGGCGATCGCCTTCCAGCGTGGCGACCCCTGCGGAATCGTAGCCGCGATATTCAAGGCGCTTGAGCGAATCCACGATCTGATCGGCGACCGGACCGCGCCCTAAAATGCCGACAATGCCGCACATGCGGATCAATATCCCCAAATCGACGAGAGAGCGTCGAACACCCGCTATCCTCTTAACGAAAAACGCGGATCGACCGTTACACAATAATTATTGCGTTCTCGTACAAACCAGTAATTTCAACAACTTCCCACCTTTTTTTGGGTATTGGGGTAAATAATTCCCAATTTGCCCAAAATGCCAACAAAGCGCGCCACAGCTCCGGGCGATGTTGATATTCGGGACCTGATCCAGCGGCGACCGATCTCCAAGAGGATGGCAAGAAAGCCTAGCTTCCGAACCCTTGGCCCAGAGCAGCGGGCCTATTGATCTGACCACCCGCACCCAAACAGCGGCTTCGCGCTCCACCCCTTTTGGCCACGACCTCGTCTGCGAACCGTTCGGCCAGGCCACCGAAGACCGCATCAACGCGGTTCTTAGCTGTGAGGGAAGACAGCAACGATGTCCGGTTTGACTTGCGCCACGCGGGACACAAACTAAGAGACTGGATCATTGGGCGGAGTGAGCTTGGTCTTTTTACGTGCCAGTGCTCTATCGATCACCCAAACCACAATGCTCTTCGCGGCATCGCGCGAGCTGGCTTTGCCGGATTTCACCGTTCTCTCATCCAAATGAACCGTCCACTTCCACGCGCGAGGCCCAATCCCCTGGACGATTGCGTAGTGCTTACCACGATACTCCATGTCAAATCCTCAGCTGAAGATTCAACGAGAGGAACGATCGATTGTTCGGCAGCAATAGTGCAGAATACGCGGAACAATAAGCAATCGCAGGCGTTTGCTCACCCGCCGTTCACGCGTTCTTCGTCTACGTTGACCGTCTACTTGATGAATTGCGCAAGCGAGATCGATGATCGCCTGAACTCTATTGCCATTTCGCGGCTGTAGTTCGCCGACCAATTACTCTTACTGCGTCATCAAACCCGCACGGTGGTGAGGAGGCGCGAATGCGCCGTCTCGAACCATGTGGCCTCGGTGCTGATTTCTCGGCCTCAATCCTTCGAGACGCTTGGGTCGCGCAAGCTCCTCAGGATGAGGAATTAGGCCCGTTATGACGTAGTAAGATTACCCCGCTATACGGCGATCAAAAAGCTCTCGCCGGAATCGCACAGGCCACACTGATAGGTCAGCAGTTCAAAGCTCCGATCTTGCGGTTGGATAAGGACCAGCCTCATCTGGCCGCCGCATTTCGAGCAGGCCATCTCAATAGTAGGTTGAAAACGCGTGCAGGTTGGGGTCGGTCTGGGTATCTGCATGACATCCTCATCTCAAATAGAAGGGACGCAACGCCGCCACGACTGCTCGCCTAGAAACTATCCATGGTTGCTAAACCAAAACGGGGGTCAAATTACTCCACTGCTAAACCGGGCCACTGGGGCTTAAAACAGGCCAGCACTGATAAACGCGATAACGAGCGCCGTTGCGACCAGCGCGTTGACGCTGGTAACGACGATACCGAGATAGAGACCGCCCATAACGCTCTCTGACGGGAACTTGATCCGCTTGTCGGGCATCGCACTTTCCTCGTGCAATTATCCCCCAAGACATCACGCGCGAATCGGGATTCCGTTCCGCGCAAAAAGCATAAAAATGCAATTTGGAGCTTTATTGCAGTGAGGCAGCGAGAGTTTTTATTTTTCGTAGACCATCGCCCGCCGTTTGAGTACGGCGCCTGTCGCGGATAGCCAAAGGTGCACACCCGCTGTTCTTCAACATGCGCTCGCGCGGATAGCCAAAGGCGATGGTGTGCAAGCCCCGTCCGCTACGCCCCTGCGGTTGGGGCTTCGTCTTGGCTCATGTTGCTGATCGCGCTGGCGATGATGCAGAATGTGCTCGGTCAATGAAAGAGGCCGCCAGCCGAGGCGGGCTTACTGTAGCCGTTGCACAGTCCATTGAAAGCTGGCTGCTATCACGGGCCCGCTAGCATCGCGAACTTCAATTGACGAAAATATTGCGGATTGAGACAGTGCTAAGCCGAAAACTTAGCAAATCCAGCCATTACTTGCCCTGCGGCGGCTTGTTTCGCGTCTTCATCTCGCGGAAGCGCTTGGCCCCGCCCTCGCGGTTGTTTTGCGGGCTGCGCTCCACGGCAAGCGCATCGTCGGGCACGTCTTTCGTGATCACCGAGCCCGAGCCGATATAGGCGCCGTTGCCGATCTTCACCGGCGCCACCAGCGACGAGTTGGTGCCGACGAAGGCGCCGGTCCCGATTGTGGTTTGGTGCTTGGCAAAGCCGTCATAGTTGCAGGTGATGGTGCCGGCGCCGATGTTTGTGTTGGCGCCGATATGGGTGTCGCCGATGTAGGAGAGATGGTTGACCTTGACGCCCGCCTCCAACGTCGCGGCTTTGGTCTCTACGAAGTTTCCAATTTTTGCGCCCTCGCCAAGCAAGGTTCCCGGCCGCAACCGCGCATAGGGCCCGACGGATGTGTTCTTGCCGATCGTCGACTGCACGATGTGGGAGAACGAATGGATCACCGCGCCGTCAGCGATGGTGACGCCAGGGCCGATCACCACGAACGGCTCGATTGTCACGTCATTGCCAAATTTGGTATCGGCGGCGAGAAAGACTGTGTCCGGGGCGATCAAGGTCACGCCGGCATCAAGCGCCGCCTTGCGCAAGCGCGCCTGCATGACGTTTTCGGCTTCCGCAAGCTGCGCCTTGGTGTTGATGCCGCGCACTTCATCCTCGCTGGTTTCGATCACGAACGCCTCCAATCCCATGTCCCTGGCAATGGCGACGGCATCGACGAGATAGTACTCGCCTTTGCTGTTCGTATTGCCGATCTTCTCAAGAACTTCGAGCGCCTTGCGCCCCTCAATGGCCATTACGCCGGCATTGCACAGCGTGATCTTGCGCTCCGCCGGGCTCGCGTCGGCATGCTCGCGGATCGCCATTAGACGGTCGCCCTCGACCAAGAGGCGGCCATAGCCGGTCGGGTCGGCGGCATGGAAACCGAGTACCGCGAGCGCTGCGCTTTTTTTCAGGGGCGCCCGCAGGCGCTCGAAGGTCGCGGACGAAATCAGGGGCGTATCGCCGAACACGACGAGAAGATCGTCCGCGCCGCGCGCGATCGCCTCGCGGGCAGCGAGCACGGCATGCGCGGTGCCGAGGCGCTCGCGCTGAACGAAGGTCGCAGCATCCGGGCGGATGCGCGCGATCTCCGCCGCGACGGAGCCGTGATCGGGCCCGATCACCACGGCGAGCGCCGCGCCGTTTCCCTTTGGGGTTGCGTCCAGCACGTGCGCCAGCAGCGGCAGGCCCGCCACGGGATGCAGCACCTTCGGCAAGCTTGAGCGCATCCGCGTGCCCTCGCCGGCCGCGAGCACCACTGTCAGGCTGGATCGAGCGGTCATCACCGTCCTTGTTTATCGTGGGGCAAATGTCTCGCTCCTCATAAGCCGTTTTCGGCGCCTCGCAAACGCCCGGGATTCAAGTCGGGGGCGCTTTTCCTGTTAATGTTCCCCAGTGATTCGGGAGGGCTCGGCGGGGCCGAATGGATTGATGGCAAAGGATTCCGACCATTTGGCCGGCGCCTTCGAGACTGAAAATACCGGCGGCGTGCTGTCCGGGCTTTTGGCCGAGGAGAACGAGTTCGACCGCAGCACGCTGTGGCGGATCGGATCGTGGGGCGTTGCGGCCGTTGCTGCCGTGGTTGTCGCCGTCATGGCCAGCCAGACTTCGCTGGGCTGGCGCCGCGACCAGCATGCGGTGGCCGATCTGGCGCGCCAGGCCCAGCAACTTCAGAACCTGACCCGGGAAAGCCAGAACGAGACCCGGCGGCTGTCGTCCGCTATTGATACGCTCAATAGCGACCGCGACCGGCTGTATTCGCGCGTCACCGTGCTGGAACAGGGACTGGATTCCGTGACCGGCGCGATTGTGCGGCAGAATTCCGCGACCGCGCAGCCGCCCGCGGCGCTTTCCAAGCCGGCGACCACGATAGAAGCGCAACCGCTCGCGCAAAATCAGGCCACCGCGCCAATGGTTGCACCGGTGACAACAACAGTTGCACCGGTGACAACAACGGTTGCACCGGCGACAACAAACGTTGCGCCGGCGACAACAAACGTTGCGCCGGCGACAACAAGCACTGCACCGGCGGCGGCGCCGACCGTGCTGGCGAAAACGGACTCCATACCGAGGCCGGACAAGCCACGCGCCGAAGCCGCAGCGAAAGACCAGCGCGCAACAGCCGCATCGCCGTCCCCAGCCGCTCTGCCAGCGGCTTCTGGCGCGGCGGCGGAGCGGCCGCCGACACCGGCGACGCCGCTGATCGCGGCCAAATCCATCATGGCGTCGCCCGATTCCGGCGCCCCCAAGCTGCTCGAGCCGGAGAAGCCGGTCGCTGCGAAAGCGGACGAGCCGCCCGCGCCTGACGTGACGGCGTCCGCGGCATCGAAAGAGCCTGACGCATCCGACGGCGCCTCGCCCAATGTCGCCGTGCAACGAACCGAATTTGCGGTCGATGTTGGCGGTGCCAATTCGATCGGCGGCTTACGTGCGCTGTGGCGCGGGCTGACCAAATCGTATTCGGAGCTCGCCGCACTGCGTCCGATCATCAACGCCTCGCCATGAACGCCGACGAGCAGCCTCCGGCCGCAAAGCCAGCGCCGCCGCCACAACAGCACCGGCGAGGCTACTACCCCAAACGATCGAAAAGGGACGACCCGCCGCCCACGCCCCAGACGTCCACCGCCACTTCCACCTCCACCCTGTCGCGGCTGTTTAGCCGCTAGAGCGGATGACTTTTCTTCGAATCGTCATCCCGCTCTACCTCCTTGTTTGAGCATGATCTTTTCGGAAAACCGGTGCCCACTTTTCCGGATCATGCTCTAGGCGTCGCTGGTCAAGCGGCTAAGTCATAAAGCAAGCAATGTCAGGGGATTGAGGTTGAATTCTCAGGCAGTTTCTTGGAGCAGGTTCTTGGAACTCACGCAAAGCGGGTTGTCCGATCCGGCGTTGGCGACCATATTCGCCGCATGAAGAAGAAACCGTTCCGGCTGACACCCTATCAAGTGCAGTTTCTGCTGATCGTCGGCTTTGTTACCGTCGGCTATGCGCTTTACTTGCGCTATCTTGCCGTCGAGTTTTCCCAGGTTGCGCTTGCCTGTGATGCCGGCTTGCAGACCTTGCTGTGCAAGAGCCGCTCGGTTGCAACCTATCTGTTCAAGAACTCGGTGTTCGGCAGCGTCGCACTTGTCGTCGCGACGCTGCATGTGATCCGGCCATCGATCGTCCTGCTGACGCTTGGCTTGATCGCCGCGGGGCTCGGGATCGTGCTCTACAATATTGCCCTGTCGGGAATTGCGATCGGACTGCTTATTTTGGGATTTGCGCGGCCCGCGCCCGCCACAGCGTGACGGCGAACAGCAAATAGATCGCGCAGGTCCACAGCGACTGCCAGTTGTCGCGGCCTTCGTTGAAGCCGGTGTAGAGCGCAGCCAGCGCCAACAGCCCCGCGAATGTAGCTTCCGCGATCGGGCGCACGCCTTCCTGCGGACGATTAAGCACAAGCGTCGCGAACGGCACCACCGCCATGGTCAGCGCGGCATAGGGAAAATCCTTGTAGCGCGGATCGAACACGAAACCGAGCGCGGTCTCTGCGCCGACCAAAGTGGTGACAATCAGGGCTGTCCCCAGCAACCAGGTGAGGAGCGATCGGCTGCGGCCTTCACGCGGCCCTAGCAGCTCCAAAAAGGTCGGCAGCGGGCGGCCTGACATCAGCGCGTGGGCGCAAAGCAGGGGCGAAGCGATGGCCGCGGCCAGTAGCGCGCCCCATTGCAGCCAGCCGCCAAAACCGTAGCTCTCATAGACCATCTTGTCTGCGGCGATACCGAGCAGCACACCGCCCGTCGCCGCGCCGATGGCGACCGCGACCCAGGAGGTGAGCCGCGGCGTCCATGGTCTGCGGCGCAAGGTAGCCGCGGCCGCGCCGAACACCAGGATGCACAGCGCCATGCCGCTTCCCATCTGCCATTTCCAGAGCGGAAAATTGCTGATCGCCTCGCCCGGCGGGTATTTCAGCGCGCGATGCACCGCATCGAGCAAGCCCCAGTAACCGCCAACGGTGCCCTCGAGCTGGCGCTTCCAGGGCTGGTCGTAGGCCTCGATCAGGTTGACCCTGAAGTTCTCCTGCTTGGCCAGCAACAGGATTTCCGAGACCACGCGAGCCTGATTGGTCCGCGACGGCAATGCGCCCTCTCGCATCCGCCCCTGGCTTGGCCAGCCGGTTTCGCCGATCAGGATTTCCTTGCCCGGAAATGCCACTGCCATCCGCCGCCGGATCGAATCGACGTGGCTGGCGGCGAATTTGGCGCGGATCGGAAAATCTTCCCAGTACGGCAGGATATGGATGGTGACGAAGTCGACGACGTCGTAAATTTCCCGATTGCGGAGCCAGAACTCCCAGACGTCGGCATAGGTGACGGGAACGGTGACCTGCGCTTTCACCGAGCGGATGACTGCCGCGAGATCGTTGGTCGTCATCTCCCCGCGCAACAACACCTCGTTGCCGACGACGAGCGAGGTGATGACGCCGGGATATTGCTTGGCCAGACTAACCGCGGTCGAAATCTGCGCGAGATTCTTCAGCCGGTCGCTGCCGAGCCAGATGCCCTGGATGACCTTCAGGCCTACTTTTGCGGCCTGCGCCGGCACCTGATCGAGGCCGTTCTCGATCGAGTAGGTGCGCACGCAGTCGGATATTTTGGCGAGCTGCGCGAGATCCTCGGCGATCTGCTCGGGCGCGATATGGGTAGTCCGCAACAGCGGCGTCTGCGCGTCGCGGAACGGCGCGTAGGAGACGCATAGCAGTTTTGCGTTGGGATCGATCGGTGCGCGCGCAAGCGTGATGGGCGTGGCCAGCCACCACCACACGGCAGCAATCGCCCCAAGGCATATGAGCAGCAGCGCCAGTGGCGTACGAAAAGAAATCGGTTTCCCTCCTCCGGGCGGGGAAGCGTCGATTAACCGGTCATCGGCCGTCTGCCAAGAGCACAAAAAAGAGCACAACGCTTGAGGAGATCGCCGCCGTCCAGCGCCGCCATTTTACCACGACGCGATAAAGTTGTGACTTTGCTGGACAAAATCCGAAATACCCGTCATCAGATTTGAGCTAGTGGAGTGGGCGATTGCTGCAATCGGACCACTCACCGTCTCCGCCGCATTGGAGACCCATTTGAACGGCATCAAGCCGGCGCGTCCGCAGGGCTCCAGCTGTGGACAGCCAACCAACCGGGGAATTTATGCGTCGACGGGTGCTTCAGCTCAAAAATCCGGTATTGCGTCACCTTGCGGTCCCCGTGTTCGCCCTTCTGTTTGGTATCGGCGGCGCCCTTGCCCAGAGCGGCGATATCCGCGCCCAGGACCAGTCCGGCAAGCCGGCCAATTCCAATCCGGCGGATACGTCCAAGGACAACCAGCGCAAGACCGACGAGTTTGCCGAGGCCCAGCAGGCGATCAACGGCCCGGCCGGCAACCCCGAATGCGTCTGGCTCGGTCGCCGCGTCGTGGTGCTGATGTGGCGCGACGATCTCGATACCGCGTTTCGCCACCTCGACCTCTATGACCGGTTCGGCTGCCCGGGCGGCCATGTCCAGGCGACGTTCCGCTGCCTGGTGCGGTTCTTTAACCAGATCGACCCCAAGGTGCCCGATAGCCTTTCCGGGCGCGTCCATGCCTGCTGGATCAACCCGGCGGCCCAGCCGCAGGCGGCGGCCGCGACCCAGCCGCCGGCGCCCACCACCGGGACCTCCGCAGCCCCTCCCGCGGCGGCGCCAGCCCCCGCCGCGGCTTCGCCCGCCCCAGCGCCCGCGAAATAGGCTCCCCGCGGTTTTCTGCCCCGTTTTCTCGTGGCCGTTTATCCTGCCGCGGGTCTTAGGAACGATCCGGAATTATCGGGGTTGGCGCATCGCGCGCCCTGAAAACGCCATGGCGTCATACCAGTTGTTAAAACGCGTGGCAGAGCTATGTTCAATTTGCCGCTGACTCGGTCGGATCTCGGGGACAGGTCCGCTTCCCTGCCATCTTGGCCCCACATGGTTTAGTTGCGATGCGCGCCGTGGTCGCCGTTCTCTTTTTCGTGTCTGCAATCCATGCAGGCATCTGGGGACTATTGCGGGACAGGGAACAGGCTCCCGATTTCAAGGGCATCCTGCCGAGCGTGTCCTATGCGCCGTTCGAGGGAACCGCCCACCCTGACGTCGACAACATCCCGAACGCCGAGAAAATCCGCGCCGACATGAAGACGCTGGCGCCGCTGACGCGCGCGATCCGCCTCTATTCCTCGACCGGCGGCGTCGAACTGGTGCCGCCGATCGCGAACGAAGCCGGCTTGAAGGTCACCGTCGGCGCCTGGATCGACAAGAATGCCGACCGCAACGAACGCGAAATGCAATCGGCGATCGAGCTTGCCAAGCGCAACAGCAACGTCAACGGCATCGTGGTCGGCAACGAAACCATCTACCGCGGCGAGCAGAAGATCGAGGACCTGATCAAGCTGATCCAGCGCGTCAAAGGTGCGGTCAACGTTCCCGTCACGACCGGTGAAATCTGGAACATCTGGCTCGAGCATCCCGAGCTCGCCTCATCGGTCGATTTCATCGCCGCCCACATCCTTCCCTATTGGGAAGGCTTTTCCGACAAGCAGGCGGTCGATCAGGCGCTGATCATCTACCAAAAGCTTCGCGACGCCTTCCCAGGCAAACGCATCGTGATCGCCGAATTCGGCTGGCCGAGCGCCGGCTACAATCTGAAAGGCGCGATGCCGGGGCCGTTCGAGCAGGCAGTGACGCTGCGCAATTTCGTCAGCCGCGCCGAAGCGATCGGCATGGAATACAATATCGTCGAGGCGATCGACCAGCCCTGGAAGTTCTTCGAAGGCGGCGTCGGACCCTACTGGGGAATCCTCAACGCCGCACGCGAGCCGAAATTCGCCTGGACCGGGCCCGTCGTCGATGACGCCTATTGGAAACTTGCGACCATAGCACTTCTGGTCGGCGTCCTGATGTCGCTGCCGATCCTTAGGCTGGCCGAGCCGACCGTGCTGCAGGCGTTGCTATTGTCCGCGGCGGCAAACGGCGTCGGCGCCTGGATCGCCACCGTGTTCGCCTACTGGAACGGGCATTATTTCGTGTTCGGATCGGCCTTCGCGCTGACGCTGGGCTTGATCCTGCTGTGTCCACTGGTGCTGATCGCAATGGCGCGGATCGAGGAGATCGCGGCGATCGCCTTTGGCCGCAATCCGCGCCGGCTTATCGTCAAAAGCGCGTCCGTGGCGCCGGCCACGATCGGCGACAGCGTCAGCTTCCCGAAAGTCTCGATCCACGTGCCGGCCTATTTCGAGCCGCCCGAGATGCTTAAAGCAACGCTCGATGCGCTCTCGCGGCTCGACTATCCGAATTTCGAATGCGTCGTGATCATCAACAACACCCCCGATCCCGAATTCTGGCAGCCGATCCAGGACCACTGCCGCGCGCTCGGCGAACGTTTCAAGTTCATCAACGCTGAGAAGGTGAAGGGTTTCAAGGCCGGCGCGTTGCGCATCGCCATGGACCGCACCGCCGCTGACGCCGAGATCATCGGCATCATCGACGCCGATTATGTCGTGCAGCCGGATTGGCTGAAGGATCTGGTGCCGGCTTTCGCCGATCCGCGCGTCGGCCTCGTGCAGGCGCCGCAGGATCATCGTGACGGCGACCGCTCGCTGATGCACTACATGATGAACGGCGAATATGCCGGCTTCTTCGATATCGGCATGGTCCAGCGCAACGAGGAGAACGCCATCATCGTCCACGGCACCATGTGCCTGATCCGGCGCGCCGCGATGGACATGGCGGGCGGCTGGGCCGGCGACACCATTTGCGAGGATACCGACCTCGGCCTTGCGATCATCGAGCACGGCTGGCTGACCCACTATACCAATCATCGCTACGGCCACGGCCTGCTGCCCGACACCTACGAGGCCTACAAGAAACAGCGCCATCGCTGGGCCTATGGCGGCTTCCAGATCGTGAAAAAGCACTGGCGGCGTTTCCTGCCCGGCGCGAGCCGGCTGTCGCCGGACCAGAAGCGCGAGTTTTCGCTGGGCTGGCTGAACTGGCTTGGCGCTGAAAGCCTCGGCGTGCTGGTGGCGATCCTCAACCTGATCTGGGTACCGATCGTGGCCTTCGCCGACATCGCGATCCCCGACAAGATTCTGACCTTGCCCATCATCGCGGCCTTCGTGGTCTCGCTCCTGCACTTCGTGGCGATGTACCGCTTAAGGGTGCCGATCAGGACCGGTCAGATGCTGGGGGCCATGATCGCGGCAATGTCGGTGCAGTGGACGGTGTCGCGCGCGGTGGCCAATGGCCTGATCAAGGATCATCTGCCCTTTGCCCGCACCTCCAAGGGCGGCCTGTCGCGGATGTCGATCGAATTTCAGGCGTTCTGGGAAGCTGTCATCGGCGTGTTGCTCCTCCTTGGCGCCGGCGTGCTGGTGGCCTCGAACAGCTTCAAGCAGATCCACGAGATCTACGTGTTCGCGGTCGTATTGGTGCTGGAAAGCCTGCCGTTTCTGTCTGCGGTAGCGATCGCCATCCTCGAGAGTTCGCGGATCAACTCGTTTTCGTTCTGGCGCAATACCGGCGTGCGCACCGCCGAATTGATCGGCCTGCGCCCGGTGGCGATGCCGAAAGTGGCCGGCCCCTCGCAGCCGGTTGCAACCGAGGTCCGGCATGAAGTCAACTGATGCGGGCGTGACAGGGCTTACTTGAAAATCGCCGGCTAAGAGCTTTTATTGACGAGGAAATCAGGGTCGATCCGCCGACCCATTGGCGCGCCCTGGCGCTATTGACCCGCGGGGGCCTGCCCCCTACACAGCGCGGGCTGGAGCGTGATCTAAAAAGCCGGCCTCGCACTTGGATATCGAGGTGGGAACCGGTTTTCTCTCGCGACAAACGCGAAAGCGCTGACGCGGGGATCATGCTCAAATCAAAGAGTGAGCGCGTAGCTCAGGCGGTAGAGCACGTGACTTTTAATCATGGGGTCGAGGGTTCGAGTCCCTCCGCGCTCACCAAATAAATCAAACACTTAGGTCCATAATCGCCGAAACCGCAAAAAGCCTTGTGTGGGCACTGTGTGGGCAAACCGATTGGAGCCAATGCACGATTTAGAAGAGATGTTCGCGAAGTTACTTGATGCAGTTCGCAAGCTGCCGCCGGATCCAGAGCGTCATGAGTTGCTTAGAGAGCTTGGGCGCTTTCGAGTGAAAATGGATGCCATCGCTCTAAAGGGCGAACAGACCACCCTTGTCGCGAAGGTCGCTGGCCCTTGAAGGCCCCTGCACGACTCTAGGAAGGCCGCTGGCGCTGGTTTGGTTCGCGGGCGGATGGGTACCGGAAAAGCGTTTCCGACTCATGGCACGCTGCGCTGGCCGGCGGTAAGGGCATCCGAATCTGGTATAAGGTCCGGATGCATTTCGATGCTGCAAATCCTCTATTGCCGGTCGCTACCTTGGCCGCGGGAGTGTTCCTGATGATCGCGCCCCGGATCGTGAGCTTCGCAGTGGCTGTCTACCTGATCTTCGTCGGCCTCTCCGGACTGAACGGTATCTATCACTTCGTCAAATAAGGCGGTGACGCGCCGGACCGAAGCCCCGCGCCCTGCTCTCCGTTTGACATGTCTCAGCCTTGTGAGGCTGGCGTGGTAGCCGGAAAACCTAAGGGAGCTCCTCCAACCGAGACAGGCCCTACAGGTCTAGGCTGCCGAGCCATCCTTTTGCGCACCATTCTGAATAGCCGGTGACGAGCGTGCGCTGTTGGAATGGAGGAAGTTACTTCCGGACTTATTGCATTTTGCAATGAGTCGACCTTCGCTATAAGCGTGGAAATCTGAGCAGACATCTTCTTCACGTCGACACGTTCATCCGTTATCTGGGCAGATATTTTCCTCACATCGACTTGTTCATCCGTGACGCTTTGTCTTAGAGAAGCAAGCGTAATTGAATCCTGCTGAAGCAGAGCTGTGTTTTGCTGCAACGAGGAGTTATTCTCTTGCAGCGAGGCAACGTGTTGCTGCTGGGCCGACTGAATATCCTTCAATGCTGCGACAACCGGATCCGGTATTGGATCGGAAGCTTTCTGGTGCGGAAGCAGTTCGGCCAAACTGCTGATATTCGGCAGGGCAAAATCGGAAGGCGAAAGTGTATAGACGACCGCAGTAGCGTTTAGGCCAAGGGCGAACACCGACAGCGCCAAGATCGACTTCCGGCTGGATCGCCGGGTCGGTGCTGTGGATTCGGGTTGTTCGGTTTGGTTCTGCGTTTCCGATGTGTTGGTCACGTGCATTGACCTCAAACGAGTGAACAAAAAGAGAGCCGTCGCTGGATCGTCCTCGCGACGGCTCCTTTACGCGGCACCCATCTAAACTGCCTTAGATTATGGGCTGATGAGATTAATTCCGCGTTATCGCCTCAGCCGCCTTGCGTGAGCGGCAATCCGCTGGCGGTTACGCTTCCGGTGTGATCGGCGCCGGCGCTTGGTGCGAATGTGGACAAATGGGCCGGCGCACAGAAGCCATCCGCCGCTTGGTCGAGATCGGGCTGAAGGCGAAGGGGAAATAGTCGCGAAACGTTCCGCACCAATTCACCACTATTCCGGGCCCGTCTCATTGACTCAACCCTACCGTGAGCGTCGGATAGGCCGTCATTAAAGGATCAAAGACTGGCCGCGAGAGAGAGTGTGATCTATGGCTGTTTATCGAGGCGAGTATGTTGTTTTTCAATTGGAGCATGAGACGGGAGTTGAAGAATGTGCTGTCGCCCGCGACGCGCTGCTCGATCTCGGCCGCGTTCACCGCGCAGATATGCCACCAGATGAATTGATCAACATTTTCGAGTCGCATCGAGAAAAAATAGAAGCCGCCGCGCTCGCGAAGCTCCGTTCCGGTAACTACAGCCTCGGAGGCATCCTCGTAACTTCGCCAGATTTGGGCGCGGCCTGAAGCCGAAGCAGAAATGATCCTCAGAACCGCCGTTGTATTGATCGCGCTCTTGGTTTCGTCCGCCGCCCAAGCAGGCTATATGACATATCAAAAATGGTCAGCCATGCCCGAGGTGTATCGGGTCGCATACATTACTTCGGCCAGAATGACAGACACCCAGCTTGCCGCGAATGTGCTGAATTTCGCCAAGGACAAGCCAGATAGCCGGCGCGGTCAGCCTGATCAGCGGCAGCGCCCGAATCTCAATCTCTAGCTGATTGTTCTAGGTGCTCGGCCGCGCTTCAATGGCGCATGCCCTCTCTCACCCGCCCGCAGAAGATCACCTTCGCCGAGATGCGCGAGATGGGCGTTCGTGGCGTGCTCGTCTATTGCTCGGATTATCATTGCAGCCATTCGATCGCGATCAGCGCGGAACAATGGGCTGATGACGTCAGGCTTTCTGATCTCGAGCCCCGGCTTGTCTGCCAAGCCTGCGGCAAGAGAGGCGCCGACGTCCGGCCGGACTTTCATTGGAACAAGCCGCCAGTCGCGGCGATGGGTTATCGGTAATGCCGTGCTCTCTTTGCGAGGATTGCGGCTGGGTTTGTGAAGCCCATCCCGATAGACCTTGGGAAGGCGAGTACGCCTGCACGTGCGGCGGCGCCGGAGCTCCGTGCCCACGGTGCAATGCGAGCGATGATGAAACCGCGCCTCGGATGCCGAAAGGCTATAAAACTGAATTCGACAAAAAGGGCTGGCGTCATTGAAGCCCGACAAAGGATGGCAGCGGCGTTTCGACGAACCCATACTGTTGCCGAACGGACACAAGCTGGTCACCCTGATGGACGCCGGCAATTACGTCACGAAGCTGCCCAAGGCCGAGCACGAGGCGCCGGAATGGCAGGCAGCCATGGAAGCGCTGATCCTCGTCGCGACGCTCGGAGGCCCGACGATGTTCGCGCGGATCGGTGTCATGCGGGCCTTGAACCGCAACGTCGAGCGCGTGTTCGACACCTCAAGCAACCCCTATCATTGAGCGAAGCGGATGATCTTCCCCCGAAAAAATGGACAGGGTTAAGCTGCTTTTAGCTCCATCTCGATCGGGCTGATATAGCCGATCGCGGAGTGACGACGCGTTCGATTGTAGAAGCCTTCGATGTAAGCAAAGATATCACGAGTGGCCTCTGTTCTTGTTGCATAGTGCCGGTGATGGACGAGCTCGGTTTTCAGCGAGTGGAAGAAGCTCTCCATCGGAGCATTGTCATAGCAGTCGGCCTTGCGGCTCATCGAGGCCCGGAAGCCGGCGGACTGCATAAGCTTGCGGTAATCCGCCGAGGCGTATTGAACGCCGCGATCGGAGTGGTGGATGAGGCCGGCACCAGGCTGCTGCGTCGAAATGGCCATCCGCAAGGCTGTCAGCGGCAGGTCGGCTCGCAAATGATCCGCCATCGCCCAGCCGACGATCTTGCGGCTGTATAAATCCATGACCGTGGCCAGATAGAGCCAGCCCTGATCGGTCTCGACGTAGGTGATGTCGGCGAGCCAGATCCGGTTGGGCGCGGGGGCGATGAAGTTGCGCTCAAGCAGGTTCGGGGCGATCGGGAAGTCGTGACGGCTGTCGGTCGTGCGCACCCGTCGTGACCGCGCCATGATGGCCCTGATACCGTGACGGCGCATCAATCGCTCGATGCGACCGCGGCTCGCCCCGCGGCCCTGGGCCGTCAGCTCGGCATGAATGCGCGGACTGCCATAGCGGCCGTTGGTGTCGCGGTGGACCTGCCTGATGTCGTCGACGAGCTCACGGTTGGCGACGGATCGCCGGCTCTCTGGACGCGCGCGCCAGGCATAATAGCCGGCCGGCGAGACACCGAGCACGTCGCATAGGATCGTCACCGGATAGTCGGTGCGGCGATCCTCGATGAAGCGGAATCTCATTTCGGAACTCCAGCAAAGATCGCGATCGACTTCCTAAGAAACAGCCGGATTGGCGCGCTCCGGAATGGCCTGCAACACGAAGCCCAGCGACTTGGCCCGGCGCTGAAGGTTGGCGAGGACGCGGCTACGGTATTGTTGCTCATAGTGGTCTGCGCCGGGATCCTTGTAGCTCATGCCGTGGCGGAGGGTGTTATAGAATAGAACCGCGATCTTGCGGGCGGTCGCCGTCACGGCCTTCGACTTGCCCGCGCGCGACGACAGTCGGCGATAGAATGCTCCGAGCGCCGTATCGCTCCGCCCCACGGTTGTGGCTGCCAACCGCAGCAGTGCGGCTGCCCGACAGGACGATCGCCGTGTGCGCGAGGACAACACCTTGCCGCCAGAGATTTTGTTGCCTGGTGCGAGGCACAGCCAGGATGTGAAGTGTTTGGCGCTGGGCCATGCCCTCAGATCGGTGCCGCACTCGCCAACGAGCGTTAAGGCCAACGATGGACCCAACCCATGGATCTCAGTCAGATCGACGCCGAGCACGCCGTAAAGGGTGGTCCTAACATCAAAGGTGGGCGCGTTGACCTGTTTGGTCTTGATGCGCGGCTTGGACAGCCTTCCGACCGGTTTTGCGCCTCTATCGTTCAGTCCCGCGAGCAAGACCTCGAGCTTGCGGTCACAGTCCAGCATCTTTGCCTGGTAGACGTCGTAGAGTTCCAGCGATTGGGTCAGCGCGAAGACATGTTCGTGCCTGTCGTTGCCCACCAGTGCCGCGCGGATCGTCTCGATGGATGAATGGCATCGTACGTCCCGATAGGTTGCCAAGACGTCAGGATTCCGCTCGCCTGAAACAATGGCTCGGATAATCCGCATCCCGGTCGCGCCCGTGATATCGGAAACTACATGATGGAGTTGCAGATTCATCTCCATCAGGGCCTTCTGCATATGCTGGATATGGGCCGCGGCATATTCCACCAGCCGCTCCCGTTGGCGCAGGTACGCGCGCAGAGTTGCGATCTCGGCATCAGGTCGGAAGCTGCCACGTAACAGGCCATAGGAATGAAGCTCGCGTAACCACGCGGCATCGCTGACATCGGTCTTGCGCCCTGGCACGTTCTTGGCGTACCGCGCATTGACTAAAATCACATCAAACCCGCGCTGCTCCAGGATCTCGTAAACGGGGATCCAATAGACGCCTGTGGATTCCATCGCGACGCTCATCACGCCGCAGGCTTTGAACCAGTCCGCCAGATCATGCAGGTCTTGCGTAAATGTGCCGAAAGAGCGCACCGGCACGTCGGTGGAAGCGGGATTGACCGCAGCCATGTGCATCTTTGATCCGATGTCGATGGCCGCGGCCCCTACGTTGACCGCTTTCAATTCCGGTCGGCCACCGGTCGTCTTCTTGGGCATAGCAAAATCCTCCAATCAATGATGAGCAGGAGGGTCTGGGCTATGCCAATCGTCATCTTCCTAACCGGGATCGCCGCCAAGGCGACGTCACCACTCTCAAGTTCGCATGCACCCATGGACCATGTTTTTTAACGGGGATTGTGCCTCCAATAATCGAGCGGCCGCTACCCTCCCAACCGCAGAGGTTAGCACAAGGCTGTTTCTACGCCGCACAGGCGCACCACCCTGCTGGACGGTTTTTTAAAATGTCGCGCTCCATGCGCAGCCGCTCATTCTCTCGCTGCAAACGAGCGATCTCCGCCGCGTGGTCCGCCGACGGCAGCGTCGCCTGCGTTGTGGGGCGCCGCGCCGCCGCCGTCGGCTCCCGTCTGGCCCCACGTTGCTCCACCCAACGCCGCAACACGGAATCGCGCAGGCCAAGTTCCTTGGCCACCGATCCGATCGAGCGTCCGCTCGAAGCGACCAGATCAACCGCTTGTCGCTTGTAGTCGTCTGTAAACGACCGGCGTTGACGTGCTTCCATCCGACACCTCCTGGCTCTTCGAGCCTACTACAGGTGTCCATCAATTCGGAGGAGGTTCAGCTCTTTGCCGGGCCGGTG
>VAZG01000149.1 GCA_005885285.1 Alphaproteobacteria bacterium
CGCTCGAACCAGCGTTTCCGCGGACTGCATCAGCGCGTCGTTTTGGCCGGGGCGCAGGGGAGAGAAGCGTCCACGAGAGACGCCGCGGCAGGCGAGATAGACATTGTCCTGCACCGTGAGGCCGGGAAACAATGCAGAAATCTGGTAGGTGCGGCGCAAGCCGCGCCGAATGCGCTCATAGGGCGGAAAGTGAGTGATGTCCTCGCCGAAGAAGCGGATGGTGCCTGAAGACGGCAGAAAGTCGCCGGTGATGCAATTGAAGAGTGTGGTCTTGCCGGCGCCATTCGAGCCGAGCACCGCGCGGCGCTCGCCCGGTCGCACGGTAATGGTGACATCGGTGAGAGCCGCGAGCGCGCCAAACAATCGTGTCACGCCGCGAAGCTCGAGCGCGGTGCCGGCGCCGACCACCGAAAGACGCTGTGCGACACTATCCATGACCCGGCGTTCCTCTCGCTCGCATTGCGCCGGACCGGTTGCGCCGCCGCCAGCGCTCCCACAGGCCGATCATGCCGTCGGAGGACCAGAACACGACGGCAAGGAAACCGAGGCCGATCAGCAGACGGAAGCGGTTGCCGTCGAGCCCGATCTTCACCAGGAAGTCCAGCGCGAAGGTGCGCAAAATGACGAAGATGAGTGCGCCGATGAAGGGACCGACCGGTCGCGTGATGCCGCCGACGATAGCGATGATCAGGATGTCGATGCATCCCTCGACGCCCACCGAGCCGGGAGAGATCTGCCGGTAGTTCCAGACCTGGAGGATTCCGGCTAGAGAGGCGACGAAGGATGCGAACGCGTAGGCGGCGACGCGATGGGCGTTGACATTGAATCCGAGCGCGGCCATCCGGCGTGGATTGTCTCGTACGCCCTGTAGCGCAAGGCCGAACGGCGCTCGCGAGAGATATTCGACAGCGAGATAGCAGAGCGCGGCAACCGCAAGCACCACGTAGTAGAATGCAATGTCGGATCGCCAGTCAACACTCAGGAAGTGCGGGGTCGTGATGTTGTTGATGCCGGTGTGGCCGTTGAAGATCGCGTAGTTCTGGTTGGTGAAGTAGTAGAATGCCGCGGCGATGGCGAGCGTAATCATGATCGTATAGATGCCGGCGGTACGAACCGCCAGCGCGCCGCCGAGCGTGCCGAAGATCGTCGCAAGGGCGAGCGCCATCGGGGTCGCGAGCCACCAGGGCCAGCCCAGGCTGATATTGGGATGGCCGCTGACGCCGAAGATCGCGTACATGTAGCCCGCGAAGCCGGCGATGGTGAGCTGCATCAAGCTGACCATGCCGCCGTAGCCGGCCAGGAACATCAGGCTGAGCGCGATGGTCCCGAGGATCATGGTGGTGCCGAAGATTTCGATCAGGAAGAAGCCGTTGGCAATCAGCGGCATGATCAGAAGGATCAGTGCGACGATCCAGGCTGCCGGATTGTTGAGTTCAGGCCATGACCGTGCCGTCCAGCGCCGTGCCGCAGCAGCCGGCGAAGTCACCTGAACCTGGGCGGGGCTCGTTAATGACATGTCATCACCTCGCCAGCAGCCCTTGCGGCCGCAGTGCCAATACCAGCACCATGATGAGGAATGTCACGGCGATCGCATAAGTGGGTATGTAGACCGAGCCAAGCTGCTCGGCGAGGCCGATGATGAGCGCGCCCAGCGCTGCGCCCGGGATCGAGCCCATGCCGCCGACGATGACGACTACCAATGAGGCGAGCAGGAAGCGCGTATCCTCGCCGTAGGAAATAGACTGGAAGGTGCCACCAACGACACCGGCGATGCCTGCGAGGCCCGCGCCGAGCGCAAAGACGAGAACGAAGACGAGCTGAACCCGCACCCCGGTCGCGGCCAGGATGTCGCGATCATCAACGCCAGCGCGAATGATCATGCCGATCCGCGTGCGATTGAGCGCGAGCCACATGGCAACTCCAATCACCACGGAGGCAGCGAAGATCACAAGCCGCACAATGGGATATTGCAGATAGACAGGCTCGCCGGAGGATTTGACCGCGGTCGCCAGCGGCAGTTCGAGGGGGCCGATCAACCAGCGGGGCGTCTGGATCTGATAGAAGTCGCCGCCGAACGCCGACAGCATCAGGTCGGCGAACACGATTGATAACCCGATCGTCACCATCGTCTGCCGCAGTTCCTGACCTTCCATGCGGCGGAACACGGCGATTTGGAGGACAACGCCGACCAGCGCCACGGCGATGAAGGCGACAATGAAGCTGAGGATCCACGAGCCGGTCCAAGTGCTGATGACGTAGCCGACATATCCGCCGAACAGATAGAGCGAGCCGTGGGCCAGATTGACGTTGCGCATCAGCCCAAAGATCAGCGTGAATCCGCTGGCGACCAGGAAATAGAGGCCGCCGAGCGTGATACCGTTGAAGACGGCATTGAGGAAGACCTTCTTCCTGCCGAAGGCCTCCTCAAGGCCGGGCGGCCAGATCGCGAAAATGAGCCAGAGCAAAAATGCAACCGCGAGGATCGCCAGAAGTGCCCATGCCGGGTGGCGCTCGATGAACCGGGTCACGCCCGCAACCCCGCTGCCAAGCGGGCGCCTCGCGGATGCCCCCACCGGAGCGCAGACCCATCAAAACAGGGCGCGTGCCACCGCATCGACGTGCATCCTCCCACAATCTCGCGACCGTTTTTTGGTCGCCTTCGACGCATCCTAACGGGGACGCGAGGGGCGGATTTGATCGTCAGTATCTTTTATCGGTCCTCGCGGCACCCTCAGGGACGCAAGACCTTGGCTGCACGGCGGTAATCCGTGGGCGGCATCCCAACATTGGCCGCAAAAAAGCGGGTGAACGCGCTCTGCGAGGAGAATCCGAGATCGTAGCCGATGCCGGCGACGGGTGCTTCGGAAGTGACGAGCGCGTCAAGGGCATTTTCCATGATGAGCGTGTTGAGATAGAGGTGGGGAGTAACGCCGGTCTGGGTGCGGAATAATCTGTAGAAATGCGGACGCGAAAGACCGGACTCGCGCGCGATCGAGTCCAGCTCAATCTCGGCGCCCGGGCTTTCCGACATCAGCCTGATACACTTGCGAACGCGAAAGTCGGTCACGGCTGTCGTTGTGCGCGCCTCTCGTGGCGGCTGGGATTGCTGCCAGCTTTCAGCATGGCATGCGTCGATCAATTGTCTCAATTCGCAGTCGAGGCTGCTGAGTGAGGGCGCTCCGCAGACCAGGGCTGCGGTTCGCCGGATCTGCTTGTTGAGATCAGCCGTTCGCTTGAAATGCGTGCGGCCGAAGCGCAGGCCGAGCGCGCTCGCCGCATTCGGAGCAAACCATTCCGCATTGACATAGAGCACGAAGAAGATTGCGCCGTTCTCCAGATCCGTGGGCACGAAATTGTGCGGCTCCCAGGGATTCACCGCGACAATCGAATCCTCCTCAAGAAGCCAACGTTGGTCGCAAACGTCGATCTGCGCCGGCGTCCCGCCGACATGGAAGATCAGATGGCCTTCGCGATGCGCATGCACGTTGAAGGGGCGGTTCAATTGATAAACCGTCGCGCGTCCGAACCGGCCGTGGAAGACGGCAAGCGCCCGGCTCATGCCCTCCCTCCCGTTGGATGTTTGCTTTTCAATTAGCGTTCAACATCCCGGGAGGGAAAGCAAGAGCGGAGCGGTCCTCCGTCTACTCACGGCCTCGTGCGAGAATATGTCAGTACTTCTTACACTCCGGAACGGTCCGGCTCGGCAGACCGATCTTGGCGAATACCGCCTGATCGTAGCCAAGGGTCTGGTTCACATTTGGAATGACCTTGACGACCTTGCTGAACAACGCCCCTTTGCCGTCGTCCACGACCTCGGTCACGAAGTTCGTGCCGATCGCCTGCCGGTTGGAGTCAAGCTTGATCTTGCCGTTGGGTGCATCGAGCTCAAGCTTCGCCAATGTTTCCTTGAGTTTGGATTGGTTGTTGGAGAGGTCGCCGTTGACCTGGCGTAGCCCGAGTATCAACGCCATCGTCGAGCCGTAGTAGTTGGTGGCGAGCAATGAGGGGCTCGGGAAGCGCTTTTCGGGCGGGAATGAGTCCTGATAAGCCTTTACGAACTTCTGCCAACCTGGATCTTCCCAGGTATCGGCCTGACCGCTGGCCGCGATCGTTCCGATCAGCGCGTTCTTCGCGCTGCCTTTCGCCGACAAGATGGTCTGGTCGACCAAGATCGAGCCGCCCATCAGATGGGCCTTGCCGCCAGCCTGCTGATACTGGTTCAGGAAGTTGACGGCGTCCGCGCCACCGAGACCGAGATAGATCGCATCGACGTCGTCGGGCAACGCCGCAATGACGGAGGCAAAATCCTTGGTGCCGAGCGGCACCCATTGGCGGTTGGTGACCTGTCCGCCGGCGCCGCAGAAATCGAGCACAAGTCCGAATACCTGCGTGTAGACGAACGAATAGTCCTCGCCGATCGTCGCGATCTTTTTGTAACCTTTGGTTTCATAGGCATATTTGCCCAGTCCGACCTGCCATTGCGCGCCGTCCATGTTGTAGCGGAAGAAGTTCGGCGCCGGGTCGACATAGGTGGTCTCCTGCGCGCCCGACGCGGCGTTGATGAACGTCAGCTCGGGGTGCGTCTTGGCAAAGTTCTTCACCGCGATGCCCTCGTCTCCAGAGAGCGGAGAAAGCAGGATCTGGACTTTGTCCTGTTCGATCAGCTTGCGCACGGCGCGAACCGCGGAGTCGGGCGTTGCGTCAGTCGAAGCGATGACGAATTCGATCTCTTTGTCGCCGACCTTCTTGCCATAAGTGTTGAGCGCCGTCTGGAAGCCGCGGATGCCGTCCTCACCGAGCACCGTATAGGTTCCCTCGAGGGTCGCCGTGACGCCGACCTTGATTTTTTCTTGAGCGACCGCGGCGCCTGAAGCTAACAGGCTGGTCAGCGCGATCAGTCCTAAACTACCCTTCCACATTGCACTCCTCCCTGTGTCGACAAATCGTTTGCGCCCAATCGCGTTGCCGCGAGGATTGGCGTTCGCAACCCGCGGATGATCGGGCGGAGGCTAACCGATGACTGGGACGGCGCGCGTACCCGCAGCCCATGCGGCTTGACTGGCAGTCTCATTTTGCATGTTGCGTCGCAATGCTGGCAAATGACACATTTATCGAAGGAAGCGTTGATAAGGCGATCAGTCACGCGCAAGACAAAAACCGCAAGGGTGATGCTCTGGAGCTATCGGCTCAGGCTCTGGAATTCCGCAGACGATTTTTGTGCCAAACCGGCTGGAGCAAGCTCAAACTTGCTCTTGATAGGTTGGAACGAGAGCTTGGTTCTTTCAGTCGCTTGGAAGGCGGCGTGGGCACGACACGTGCACCGGGACATCAAAGAAAATCTCAGTACAGCTAACACGCACGGGCGTTCGGCCGATCGCAAGATTGGGATGTTGCGCTCCCTGCAGCCAAGACCACGCAAAGAATCCAGCAATTCACGGGACTGCTGGGTTCTTCATTCTGTAAAGCCGACCTCACAAAATCGGCGGTGCCGTTCGCTTGTCTCAAATCACCCGGCTGGGCCTGCGTACAACGCTCGCATGGTCGTCGCGATTAGCATCGATATAGGTCGCGGGCGCGACTTCGTTGGGTCTTGCTCGCGGCTTTTTGCGCCCGAGCTTGCTCGCGATCGTATAAAACGCCGGCGTGAACAGGAGGCCGAAAGCGGTCACGCCCAGCATGCCGGCGAAGACCGCGGTGCCCAGTGATTGCCGCATCTCCGAGCCCGCGCCGGTTGCGACCACTAGCGGAGCAACGCCGAAGATGAACGCGAGCGACGTCATCAGGATCGGCCGCAGCCGCGTGCGTGCAGCGGTAACGGCTGCTTCGCCCGGCGTGGCGCCGGCTTCCTGGGTCTGGCGCGCGAATTCCACGATCAGGATCGCGTTCTTGGCGGCGAGGCCCACAAGCACCACGAAGCCGATCTGCGCCAGCACGTCGATCGCCATGCCGCGCATCAAAAGCCCGGTCACGGACGCGAGCAGGCACATCGGCACGATCATCACGACCGCGAGCGGCAGATTCCAGCTCTCATACTGCGCGGCGAGCACCAGGAACACGAACAACGCGGCCGCGCCGAACACCAGCAGGGATGACGTCCCCGGTTGCTGCTGCTGGAACGCGAGTTCAGTCCATTCGAAGCCGATGCCCGGCGGCAGCACGTCATGCGCGAGCTCCTCCATCCGGTGGAGCGCGGTGCCGGTGGCAACCCCCGGCGCCGCGACGCCCATCACTTCGGCGGCGGGAAACAGATCGTAACGGGGCACGCGATAGGGTGCGTTTTCAGGTTTCAGCCGCGCCACCGTCCCGACTGGCACCATCTCGCCGGATGCGTTGCGCGCCTTCAGCCGCGCGATGTCCTGCGGGTCCTGGCGGAAAGAGCCGTCAGCCTGCGCGATCACCTGATAGGTGCGGCCGAGATAGTTGAAGTCATTGACATATTGCGAGCCGAGATAGACCTGCAGCGTGTTGAAGACGTCGGTTGGGGTGAGCCCGACCTTTTCGGCCTTCTCGCGGTCGATATCGGCATAGACCGACGGCGAGCGTGTGCCGAACAGGGTGAAGACGCCGGCAAAGCTCGGATCCTTGTTGGCGGCCGCGACCAGCGCCTGCGCCGCTTTCGACAACGCCTCCGAGCCGAGGCCGGCGCGATCCTGTATCATCATCTTGAAGCCGCCGGCATTGCCGATGCCCTGCACCGGCGGCGGCGGGATCGTCAGCACATAGGCTTCCTGGATTGCCGACAGCCGCTTGCGCAGGTCGGTGAGCACGCTGGCCGCGGTTACGCCCTTGACCTCATGATTGTAAAGGGAAGGCAGGCCGGAAAAGATCGTACCGGCGTTTGAGGCGATGGTGAAGGTAGTTGCATCGAGGCCGGCAAAAGGCGCGACGTGCTCGACGCCGGGCGTCGACATGATGATGTCGATCGCCTTCTTGACCACCGCCTCCGTGCGATCGAGCGTGGCACCGGGCGGCAGTTGCACGACGGTGATGAGATAGCCCTGGTCTTGCTCCGGAATGAAGCCGGTGGGAGCGCGGGCGAATTGGAAACCGGCAAGCCCGATCAGCGCCGCATAGACCACGAGCACGACGCCGGCGATCTGCACCAGCCGCCGCGTCAGCCGTCCATAGCTCGTCGACAGCCACTCGAAGCCGAGATTGAAACGGGCAAATCCGCCCCTCACGAGCCCGACGATCCAGGAGCCGCGCGCCTTGTGGCCGGGCTGGTGCGCCCTGAACAGCACCGCGCACAAGGCGGGGCTCAGGGTCAGCGAGACGAAGCAGGAGATCAGGGTCGACGCCGCGATCGTGACGGCGAATTGCCGGAAGAATTGTCCGGTAATGCCCGACAGGAAGGCCGACGGCACGAACACCGCGCACAGCGTCAGCGCGATCGAGATCAGCGCTCCGCCGACCTCGTTCATGGTGACATGCGCGGCCTCTGCCGGCGTCATGCCGCGCTCGAGGTTGCGCTCGACATTCTCCACCACCACGATGGCGTCGTCGACGACGATGCCGACGGCGAGCACAAGGCCGAACAGCGACAGATTGTTCAGCGAAATCCCGAGCGCGTAGAGGAAAGTGAAGGTGCCGACCAGCGACACCGGGATGGCGATGACGGGAATGATCGCGGCGCGCCAGCTCTGCAGGAACAGGAACACAACGCCGACCACGAGCAGGATCGCGATGAAGATCGTCTTGATCACCTCGTCGACTGATTTGCCGACAAAGATGGTGGGGTCGTAGATGACCTTGTAGTCGAGGCCCGGCGGAAAATCCTTGGCCAGCGTTTGCATGGCGTCGAGCACCTCGTGCTCGACGGCGAGCGAATTGGCGCCGGGCTGGGCAAAAATCAGAAGCGGCATGCCGGGGCCGCGGTCCATGAACGCGGTCGAGCCGTAGTCGGCTGCTCCAATCTCGACCCGGCCGACGTCGCGCAGCCGCGTCACGCGACCCTCACTGTCCGACTTCAGGACTACGGAAGAAAACTGTTCGGGCGTGGACAGCCGCCCGAGCGTCTGCACGTTGAGCTGATAAGCCTGGCGGGAAGCGACCGGCGGCTGGTTCAGTACGCCTGCTGAGACCTGGATGTTCTGGGCCCGCAGCGCGGCGAGCACCTCGCTCGCGTTCAGGTTATGCGCGGCGACTTTGTCCGGGTCGAGCCAGACACGCATGGCGTATTCGCGGCCGGCAAAGATCTGCACATCGCCGACCCCCGGCAACCGTGCCAGCGTGTCCTTCACATGCAGCGTCGCGTAGTTCGAGATGTAAAGGGTATCGCGGGAAGAATCGGGCGAATAGAGGTGTACTGCGAGCAGGATGTTGGGCGTCGACTTCCGCACCTGCACGCCGAGCCGCTGCACGTCTTCAGGCAGCCGGGGCAGCGCGTCCTGGACGCGGTTCTGCGTCAGCATCTGCGCCACGTTCAGATCGGTCCCGATCCGGAACGTCACGGTGACGGTGAGCTTGCCGTCGCCGGTCGACTGGCTCGACATGTAGATCATGTTCTCGACGCCGTTGATCTGCTGCTCGAGCGGGGTCGCGACCGTGCGGGATACCGTCTCGGCGGATGCTCCGGGATAGGTCGTCGTGATCTGGACCGTGGGCGGCACGATCTCCGGATATTGCGAGATCGGCAGGATGGCGAGCGCGCCGAGCCCGATCAGCGTCAGAAAGACGGAGAGGACCGTCGCGAAGATCGGCCGGTCGATGAAACTGTGAGTCACGGGGCGCTCCTGTCTTGAGCCTTGTATTTCGGCTTGATTTCAGCCTTGGCCGTCAGCGGTCGGGTCGTAATGGATGGTGCCATCCTGTGGTGCGACCTTGGTGCCGGGAATGGCGCGCACCAGGCCGTCGATGACGACGCGATCGCTTGGCTCGAGGCCCGATTGGATCACACGCAAGCCGCCACGCAGATCGCCGGTGGTGACGATCTTCGGCTTGACGGTCGCATCACTGCCGACCGTCATCACCAGGCGTTGCGACTGGTCGAGTACGACGGCGCCGTCCGGCAAGAGATAGACTGGCGTCGGCGGCGCGATCGCGACGCGCAGCCGCGCGAATTGACCCGGCGCCAGGAACAGGTCCCCGTTCGGCACGGTGGCGCGCGCATGAATGGTGCCGCTGGAGCGATCGAGCGCATTGTCGATGAAGTCGAGCGTGCCTTCGCGGCTGAAATTGTTCTCGTCGCTCAGCCCGATCGCGACCTTGTTGGCGAGCGGACCATTGAGGCGGGCGCGCTCGCGCGAGAAGGTCAGGAAATCGGATTCGCTCATGTCGAAATCGAGATAGAGCGGATCAAGGGAAACGAGGGTCGCAAGAAGCGTGGTCGGACTGGTTGCGGCGCGGCTGCCCGCGACCAGGCTTCCGACCGAAACCTGGCGCGCGCCGATGCGCCCCGTAAAGGGCGCGCGCACGCGGCAATATTCGAGATCGAGCTCGGCATCCCGCACCCGCGCCTTGGCGTCTTCGACCGCGGCTTGCGAAGCATCCTGGTCGTTGGTGCGCTGGTCAACCGTTTCCTGGGTCGCGAAATCATTGCGCTTGAGCGATTGCGCCCGCGACAGTTGGTTGCCGGCGAGCGCCACGCGGGCCGTTGCGGTCTGCAGCGCCGCCTTTGCCTGTTCCAGCTTGATCTCGTAGGGCCTGTGCGCCCTGAGCTCGACCCGGTCGATCGCCGAGAACTGTCCAAGGAAGCCAGCCCTGGTATCGACCTCGTGCTGCAAGGGCCGGCTGACCGTCACCAGCGGGGCTGGGGTCGACAGCGCCACCGCCTGGCTTCCTCTGCGGGGCGCAAAGCCGACATAGACAAGCAGCGCAGCAAGTACCGTCGCGGCAACGATCGCGGCCGTTCTCCACGTCCGCCGGCGCGGTCGCTGCGCCGGCTCATCAAGCGGCTCTCGTTCAAACTTCGAATGATCGCTGATCTGATCCATGAGGCTGTCCATTAGTCCCTGCCATGCTGTCTGGAATCCGGCCGCGGCATTGCCGGCCTCCCGAACCGCACGCGCCGGCCGCTCCAACGTGTCGATGGGGTGATGCCAGGCATTCGTCATTCGGAAGCGGATAAGTTGTCTTCGGGGTTGATATTTGGAGGAGGCACTCCAATATGCCGGCTAGAAATAAACTCGGGGAGGCGCCGTTCAAGGATTTTTGGAGCGATGACACCAAAAATAATTGCAGGGCAGAAAGGTCAGGGGGGCAAACGCGGTCGGGGACGGCCGGCGGTGTTCGACCGCGCCGTGGCGTTGCAGGCGGCGATGAAGCTGTTCTGGGAACGCGGCTACGAGGGCACGTTGTTCGACGACCTGATATCGGCGATGGGGATCAGCGCGTCGAGTTTCTACAACTCGTTCGGCAGCAAGGAAGCGCTCTATTGCGAGGCGACGCGCTCCTATCTGGAGTGGTCCGGCCAATGGTTCTTCGCGATCCTCAATGACCCTTCGATCAATACGAAGACGGCGTTCGCGCGGCTGTTCGAGGCGACCGCCGAAGAGTTCACCCGCGGCGACCATCCGCTCGGCTGCATGATCTCGCTCGCCGGCACGCATTGCCCGCCGGGCATGAGCAATATCCGCGACATGATGGCCGAGCATCGCGCCTTTTCGGAAAGCGCGATGGCGGCACGCATCCGCAAGGGCGTGACGGATGGCGACGTCGCCGAAGATGTCGATTGCGACATGCTGGCCGCCTATTACAGCGCCGTGGCGCGCGGCCTTGCGGTCCAGGCGCGCGACGGCGCCGCGCGCGAGAAGCTGGCGCAGATCGGCCGTCTCGCCATCAGTGCGTGGCCCGCGCAGAGCAAGAGCGGGCGCTCAAAACCCGGACGCAATGATCTCTCGCACGGCGCATGATGCGTCTCGGCCGAAGCCGCGCGCTCCGCGCCCGTCATGACGGTGATTGTACCGTCGGCGTCGCCAGTGCGCGTCGTATGTCGGCGTTGCGATCTGCGTGGCCAAGAATCGAGGTCCGTCAACCGAGCTTGGAGCCATTCGTCGTAAGGTAGATCGAATAGAGGGACGTCGTTCCGCAAATGAACAAGCGGTTGAGCTTGGCACCGCCGAAAGTCACGTTCGCGACCATTTCGGGAATAAGGATCTTGCCGATCAGCGCGCCGTCAACATCATAGCAATGGACGCCCTCCGCGGTGCTCGTCCAAATGCGGCCATTCCGATCGACGCGAAAGCCATCGAACAAACCCGCTGTGGACTCCGCGAAAATCTCACCGCCAGATAGGTTTGCCCCATTGGCGTCGACCTTGAAGCGTCGAATGTGGCGCGGACCGTCCTCCATGTGCGTCGCGCCCGTGTCGGCGACATAGAGGTATTTCTCGTCGGGCGAGAAGGCGATGCCGTTTGGGCGAACCATGTCGGTGATGACCGCGGCAACCGCGCCGGACTTGGCATCGACTCGATATACATGGCAGCCCTCGATCTCCCGTTCGGCGCGATTTCCTTCGTAGTCGGTGTCGATCCCATACGCAGGGTCGGTGAACCAGATGGAGTCGTCCGACTTCACCACGATGTCATTCGGAGAATTCAAGCGCCTTCCGTTCCACTTTTCCGCAATGACGGAAATCGAGCCGTCAATCTCGGTACGGGTCACGCGGCGCGTGAGGTGCTCGCATGTGACCAGTCGACCTTGATTGTCGACGGTGTTGCCGTTCGAATTATTGGAGCGCTCACGGAAGACCGAGACTTCGCCCGAAGGTTCGACGAACCGCATCATGCGATTGTTCGGAATATCCGACCACACGAGGTAGCGGCCTGCCGCAAACCAAGTCGGACCTTCAGCCCAGCGCGCGCCCGACCACAAGCGCTCGACGCGCACGTGAGCTGCGAAGCAAGCCTTGAAGCGCGGATCGAGGACGACGACATCCGTTCCCTCGACTTGACCATACCACATCGGAACCCCCGCCTTTCTGCGTCACCCGGTAAGCCCTTGTCCCGGAGTCCCGATTGAAGCGGATCACCGGGAAAACGGGGCCCTCGTTCCACACCGAAGCAAAGCCTACGCCTGCGTGTTCCTCGTGGTATCGCGATGTTCGCTATTTTGCTACTTTTGGATTTGATTTCTATTCGTTGCTTTTTCATTCGCCTTGTGCGTGTCGCACTTTGCGTGCCATGCTAGTCCGCTAAGCGCACGGGAAGCCGAATTCCCGGCAACTGTTCAGGGTCGGAAAAACGGAACACTCAGGGAGAAGAGCTATGAACTGGACGCTTCGTGTTGCGGGGTTTGCTTGCGCCAGCCTCCTGTTATCCTCGGTCAGCGCTGGGGCAGGCCCCAAGATCGTCTCCGGGCCGGGCGCCAATCCAGGCTGCTTCAAGCCCTGGTCGGATCAGACAAAATTCCTTCAGTGGGACAAGAAGCCCGGCCCCTACAAGATCGCCCTCGTCAACGGCTTCGTCGGCAATACCTGGCGCATCCAGATGGTGAAGACCGCAAAAGCCTTTGCCGAGCAGCCGGGCATCAAGGAGAACATCAAGGAGTTCAAGGTCGTGTCGACCGGCACCGACGTCGCGGCACAACTCGGCGCCATGGAAGACTTTATCAATCAGGGCTTCGACGCCATCGTCACCATTGCGGTGGCGCCCGATGGCTTCGACCGCATCATCCGCCTCGCCGACAAGAACAATGTGGTGGTAGTGCCCTTCGACAACATCCTCGACACCGACAAGGTGATGATGGTCAACGAGGACCAGAAGGAAATGGGCCGAATGTCGGCCAAATGGTTGATAGATGAATCGGGCAAGAAGGCCGGCGATATCCTCGAGGTGCGCGGCCTGCCGGGCAATTCGGTCGACCGTGACCGCCATCTCGGCTTCCGCGAAGTCATGGAAGGCGCTGGCAACAAGTTCAACATCACCGAGGTGGTGGGCAACTGGGACACCGGCACCTCGCAGAAGGTGACCGCAGATGCGCTCGCCGTGCACGGCCATTTCGACGGCGTATTCACGCAAGGCGGCTCGGACGGCACCGTGCAGGCGATGATGGCTGCCAAGCATCCTCTCGTTCCGATGTCGGGCGAGGGCGAGAACGAATACCGCAAGCAGATCGCCGATCACGCCAAGGACGGCCTCAAGGGCATGTCCTACGGCCAGTCGCCGGCGCTTGTCGCCATCGCCACCAAAGCGGCGATCTCGGCGCTGCAGGGCAATGTCATGCCGCAGCTGATCTCGATCCCGATCCCGGTCGCGACCTACAAGGATCTTAAGCCCGGCACGAACTACTGGCCGGAGCTGAGCTCCAACTTCTTTGCTCCGAACCAGTTCCTCCCTTGCGGCGTGAACTTCACGGCACCCGAGATCATGGCGCAGAGCGAGAAGAACACCCAGTGAGCGCTGCGTCTGTCTTTCAGTCACGGCCTGGCATCTGCCAGGCCGTCGCTGCTGCATGAGCCTGCACCATGCAGGATGCCGTCCCGACGCAACATGCCTTCCTCACATTGTCCGGCATCTCCAAGCGCTATGGGGGCGTGCGCGCCCTTGAGGACGTCGACTTCGCCTGCGAGCGCGGCAGGATCCACGCGGTGCTCGGCGAGAACGGTGCCGGCAAGTCGACGCTGATCAAGATTATCGCCGGCGTGGTCCAGCCCGATGCCGGCAGCATGCGCCTTGCCGGGAACGACGTCAGCTTCGCAGCGCCGTCCGCGGCCAACGCGGCTGGCGTTGTGTGCATCTTCCAGGAGCTGTCGTTGATGCCCGACCTCTCGGTCGCGGACAATATTTCGATCGCTTCGCCGCCGCGGCGCTTCGGCCTGATCAATGGTAGGGCGCAGCGCCGTCGCGCCGAGGCGCTGCTCGCCGAGATCGGCTGCGAGGACGTCAACCCATTGATGCGGGTGCGTGACCTGCCGCTGTCGCGGCGCCAGATGGTCGAGATAGCCAAGGCGCTCGGCCAGAGGCCGCAGCTCCTGATCCTCGACGAGGCTACCTCGGCGCTCACCAGCGCCGACGTGGAAAAGGTCTATGCGATGCTCGCAAGACTCAAATCCGAGGGCGTCGCCATCCTCTACATCTCGCATCGCATGCACGAGGTCGAGGCACTCGCCGACCGCGCCTCCGTGTTCCGCAACGGACGCCATATCGAGACCTTCGACAAGGGCGTGCGCTCGACCGCCGATATCGTCCAGCTGATGATCGGACGCGACATCGCCACCCAGTATCCGGCCAAGCCGCCGCACAGGCAGGTCAAGCCGGTGCTGGCACTGGAAAACCTGTCCTGGGATAAGCATCTCGACCGCATTTCGCTTAGCGTCGGCAGCGGCGAGATTGTCGGTCTCGGCGGGCTCGATGGGCAAGGCCAAAAATCGTTGCTGCTTGCCTTGTTCGGCGTGCTGCGCGGCGTCACCGGGCGCGTCACGGTTGGTGGCCGCGAGGTACGCACCGCCTCTCCGGCGGCCGCGAAGTCGTCCGCGGTCGGCATCGCGCTGGTGCCCGAGGATCGCAAGACCGAAGGGTTGATGCTGCCGATGTCGATCGCCGACAATCTGACCATCGCATCGCTCGATGCCATCTCGACCGGGCCTTTCGTCGATCGCGCCAAGGAGCGCGCCGCGGTCAAGCGCGGCATCGACTCGCTGCAGATCAGGATTGGCGCACCAGGCGATGCGGTCTCGACGCTGTCGGGCGGCAACCAGCAGAAGGTGGTGCTCGCCAAATGGCTGATGACCGAGCCGCGCATCATCCTGCTCAACGATCCGACGCGCGGCATCGACGTCGGCACCAAGCAGGAACTCTACCGGCTGATGCGCGCGCTCGCCGACCAGGGCGCCGCCATCCTGTTCTACTCGACCGATTATGACGAGCTGATCGGCTGCTGCGACCGGGTCGCCATCATGTATGGCGGGCGCATCGTGCGCGAACTCGAAGGCGACGAACTCACCGAGACCAACATTGTCGCGAGCGCGCTCAACATCGATGCCGCAACGTCGGCTAAGGCGAGGGCCGGGGCCGCCCATGCTTGACGATCTCGCCATCAGGCTGCGCCAAAATATCGGCTTCGTCACCACCATCGTCCTGTTCTGCGTCTTCTATCTCCTCTACAATCTCGCCCATCCGCGGGGCTTCACCTCGGCCGTGCTGGTGCAGAACAGCGACGAGATATTCGGGCTGGCCATGCTGGCCATGGCCCAGACCGTGCCGGTGCTAATGTCTGGGCTCGATCTCTCGGTCGGCGCGGTGATGACCATGGTGGGCTGCTTCGCGAGCCATCTGCTGGCCGGCACGGCGGGCGGCACGCCGCTGCATCTCGAGATTTTCGGCCTGCATCTCGGCCTCGGCACATTTCCGGGCGGTACTTACGGCATCCTGCTCGGCATGATCGTCTGCGTCGCGATCGGCACGCTCGCCGGCTTCATCAATGGCTGCGTCGTCGTTTATGGGCGCATCCAGCCGATCATCGCGACGCTCGCAACCGGCGCCGTCTATATCGGCATCGCGCTCTTCCTGCGTCCGACGCCCGGCGGCAAGATCGACGAGGATCTCAACTGGGCGCTGACCAATTCGTTCGGCGATTTCGCCGCAACCGTGCACATCTTCGACGATGGCGCCGCAGGCTGGTTTGCGCCCTTCGCCTGGATCCCGGTGCCGTTCGTGCTCCTGATGCTGATCGCGCTTCTCGTCTGGGTGCCGTTCCGGCGCTCTGTTGTGGGCCGCGCCGTCTATGCGGTCGGTTCGGCCGAAGGAGCGGCCTATATGTCGGGGCTTCCGATCGACCGCGCCAAGATCGCCGCTTTCACGCTCGGCGGCTTCTTCGCCGGATGCGGTGGGCTGTTTCTCGCCATCCAGACCTCGTCGGGCAATGCCGATATTCCGCAGGCCGGCGCCTATACGCTCAACTCCATCGCCTCGGTCGTCATCGGCGGCACCTCGCTGCTCGGCGGCACCGGCAGCGCGATCGGCTCGATCTTCGGTGCCATGATCCTGCGGGTCATTTCCTTCTTCTTCCGCATCTTCGATATTGCCCCCTTGCTGCAGCCGCTGTTCGAGGGCCTGATCCTGCTGGCGGCCGTGAGCATCGGGGCGCTGGGCATGCTGCGCGTGAAGAACACGCTGGAGCTGTTCCGATGAAGACGATGAACCTCGGCCTCTCGCGCGACGACCGCCCGATCCTCATCGCGTCGCTGTTCATCCTCGTCATCCTGGTGGCGGGCACTGCCTATACGATCGCCCGTTTCGGCAGCGCGCCGCTGCTGCAGCCCGCCTATTTGCTGCAACAACTGCAGATCGGCGCCTTTCTCGGCATCGTGGCGGCCGGGATGATGATCGTGATCCTGATCGCCCAGATCGATCTGTCGGTGCCGTGGACGCTTGCCGCCGCCGCCATGATGGCGACGTCGATCGGCGGGCCGCTAGCGATTCTCGTCGGGCTCGGCGTCGGGCTCCTGATCGGGCTCGTCAACGGCATCGGCGTTGCTTATTTGCGTGTGCCCTCGATGATCTTCACGTTGGGCGTCAATGCGGTGATGCGCGGCCTGATGGTCGCGCATACAGGCGGCTATGCGCCCCAGACCACGGCTACCGGCTTGATGCGGAGCCTCGCCTCGGAGCGCACGCTTGGCATCCCCAACGCCTTGTTTGTCTGGGCAGCGGTGTCGGTGCTGGTGGTCGTCATCCTGCAGCGCATGCCGCTCGGCCGCTACATCTACGCCATCGGCAACAAGGAGGCGGCCGCCTATCTGGCGGGTGTCGATACGCGCCGCGTCACCGTCATCTGCTTCGTGCTTTGCGGTCTCGCGGCCGCGCTCGCGGGCGTGCTGCTCGCCGGTTATTCCACCAAGGCCTATCAGGCGATGGGCGACGCCTATCTGCTGCCATCGATCGCAGCCGTGGTGATCGGGGGTACAAACATCCTGGGAGGCCGCGGCCGTTATCTCGGCACGCTGGTCGGCGTGGTGCTGATCGTGCTCCTCAACAGCGTGCTGTCGATCATGGACATGCCTGAGGCCGGCCGACAGGTGATCTATGGCCTCGTCATCATCCTGATGCTGCTCGTCTATGGACGCGGCGAACGTGTCACGAACTAGAATCGCCATCGCGATGGATGATCGAGTGCCGTGTAGTAGCCCGGCTCTTGACGGTCAGTGAGCACGGTTGACGATGAACATCTACCTACGCCGCGATGAGACCAGCCCGTCGCGCAAGCGCCCTTAGCTCGGCGTCCCGATCCATCAAAATGAGTTGCGTACCTCATAAAATCTCAGTTGGTCCCGCCAATCACCTCGGCGCGGGTCGGGCCGCTCCGCGAGGGGTACAATGAGAGCATCCAGAACCTGCCGCTGCGAACTTTGCTAACAAGGGGGAACGGCTGTCGGATGCCCTGCGGGAGTAGGATTTGGCGGGACCATGATGCCCCTGCAGCGGTTGAAATTGCCGCTGTTGGCGGGGTCGGGTCGGTCGCTAGTGGTCGCTCCCGTGCCCATGCCTGTTGTACCTGGTGATAGCGTGCTGCGCGGGAAGGACGTGGATGAGCCCGTAGCGGGAGAGCCAGTAATGGAACCGCTGTACGTGCCTCCGGCACCACCCCTACCGGCCGCAAGCGCGCCGGTGCTCGACACCGCGATGGCCGTCGCCAGCACTATCATCGTGAGCTTCATCGCTCTCGTCCTTTCTCGTTGCCGACTGACCGGGTTCGCCTGATACGCCAAACAGCCCCGCCTCGTGACCGGCTGGGCCTGCTTGGCCTCCAGAGGGATTTCCGCAGTCATCACCCATAACTGCCGGGTCCGAGCGATCGTTCCGATCAAAAAACGGCTGGAGCAGCAGCACGAACTGATCAGGCGACTAATCTAATAGAAACATTTTTTACGGGAGGCGCGAAGGATTTCGGTCCGCGAGTGGACACGACATCAGCGGTAGCCAGTTGCGTCACACCGCTCACGGGACCGGGGACCTCGATCAGGCCGGTTTGCAGCAGCTGCGCTGAGCGGGATTGAACAAGGAGCCAGACCAAGGCCAAGCACAAGCTCGTCAATCGCAAACCTGCACGGTGCGCGTAACCCAGCCCGATCCTGGGTTCAACGCCGGGCGCCTGATCAGGTAACAGCCGCCGACAACATCTCTGAAGGCAATGTACGGGCGTTCCGAGTAATAAATCCAATAGGGATAATTATTGCTGTAGTACCAGCGCGGAGATTGAAGGCCGAGCCCAACTCCTGCGCACCGCGGAGATCCAACGACGGTGCTATTGCCGTAGCAGTGATATCCCGCCGACGCCGCTTGCGGCACCAACACCCATGATGTCGCCGCCGCCAAGGCAATGAGCGCTTTTCCCAACATGAGAACAACTTCCCCAAAGTACAGCCGCTTGCCTGATTCTCGTCGAGTGTATGTCATTAGTTTGATGCTGAGCGGGTTCCGACCACGCCCCCTGTCATGGAGCGCGAACGACTGCGGTTATGGCCAAATGCTTCCAAACTCATCCGAGTGAGTGGCTCGGGCGACGAAACACCAGACAATCATCAGCGCGACGAGTAGTCGTCCAGCGGGGCAGGGCCGGCGGTCTCTGACCGCCAACAACGTTTCCAGGAACGAGTACGTTTGTAGCGGACAGGCCAGCGGCGACTGCGGCCACTAACCTGTCCATATACTCCCGAGATTAGAAATGATCGCGATCGGGGTTATCGAGATCGAATACAATCGGGCGCAAGTAGTCGTTAGGATCGACGATCCAGAGAATCTGCGGCCATGAGTCCTGCGGCACGTTCGCAGCTTTCAGCGCGTCAATGAAGCCAACTTTCCATTCCAGCGAGGAGCCTTCAACCGCCACCGCCGTGACGTGGTTGGGAATGAAGAAGCGGGGACGAACGTGCTGAAGGTAAGTCACGATGTCCCGCTCGCCGTTCTGAGTGAAGCCGAGACTGACCACCGAGCCGAGCTCCACGTGCACCGGCCCCAGGTTATCCATGATTGAGGCGAGGTTTGCACCGACTGTTTTGCCGTTGACAGTCACGCCGGGGAAGCAGCCATTTGCGGCCTGACCTGGCTCAAAGGGCAGGCCCGTTGCGGGATTGTTGTTGGGAAGTGCGCAACTGTCCACAATGTCGCCGGTCGTGTTGTGCCACACGAATCTGAACGGCTCCCGACCGGGGCTCTTCACGGTGAACACATAGAACAGCGAGATGGGGCCGCCAGCGCCTGTGCGGCTCGTACCGATTTGCATCACCGATGACAGCGGCGTGCCGGCTGGAAATAGCTGCGGATCGCGCGAGTCCTGCAGGTTGCAGGGGAAGGTGTTACCCTTTGTCGGCGTGGGCAGACATGTCCCAGCAGAGCTCGCAGCAATCGGCACCGCGTCCGGATCCGTGATGCCCGTATTGGTCGAATGCAAATGCCTGAACGCCCTGATGTTGAGTTCCGGCTCAAGATCGTGAATCGACACGATCTCCGCGCCTGGCAACGAGGCGCGCGAGGTGAGCGGCCTGCATGTGACCGTTTTCACCGACGTATAGTGATTGTTGAAGTTGTTCAGTGCGTCGATCGCCATGTTGTCGCAAGTTTCCGGGCTGGCGAAGATGACGGCCCCGGTCTGCTGGGCGATATAGGCCGCGTTGTCCGCGTGATCGAAATGTCCATGGCCGATAAAGATGTAGTCCGGGTCCAGATCGACGAGATCTTGAATGACGAGCGGCGTACGCCCCGGCTGGACCTCCAGACGAGTCACAAAGGTATCGAGTAAAAGAACGTGTCCCTTCACCGCCGCGGCGAATGAAGCATTTGTGAGCCAGGAAAAGACAACGCGATCCTCGCGGACTTCGCCGCTTTTCGGGTCAACGTTCTCAAGGCCAAATATCTTTTGCCGGGCGGCAGTTACCGTGGCCGAGGAATGCGATTTTGCGATTCCTGGCTCGGTGAGCGACGAGAGAAGTAAGCCCGCGGCAGCTATGGTGAAGGCTAATGCACGCATAGATCCTCCCTCTATGTTTCTTGATTGGATATTCTGTTTTTGCAGATATCGGATCGTAAGCGGGATTGAGAGTCGGCGCGGGTTTGCCGCGTAAGCAATCTCACCGTCGTCGAAGCCGCAACCCCGGATAGAAATGATAGCGCACGAAGTTGACGAGTCAACTGCGCTCGTCGAGCGAGGTGCATGCGTTCGTGGCGGCCATTTTTTGCGGATGACCAAGCTTGATGCATTCGATGGAAATGACGAGTCTAAGCCACCACATTGAAAGCTTTGGAGATTAAATAATGCAAGCGCTACACGCCGAAGGTTCGCAGGCCCTCTATGTCCAGCACCGTGATCACCCGGTATGCCACCTTGATCAGTCCGGATTTTTCCAGCGCGTGCAAAGCTTGATTGACCCTTTGCCGCGATGCACCAACGAGATGGCCAAGCTCTTCGTTTGAGATTTCGATCCGGCCTTCTCGGTTCGGATACAGTTGCGGATGCAGCATATCCGCGATGGTGTGTGCTACGCGCGCTTCAGGTTCGTCCAGGCGGTCATGCTCGAACGCGCCCATGAACTGCCCAAGCCGCTCGTTGAGCTGGGTCAGTATGAAGCGATTGAAAGGGATGTTTGTATCCAACAACCAGAAAAAGGTAGCCGCTGGCATTAGCGCCACCCGCGAGTCACGCAACGCGATGACGTCGTATTTGCGCGCCTCCCCCTTGAGGATCGAGCCCTCGCCGAACCAGGAATTGGAGGGAAGGGTCGCAAATGTCACGGCCTTTCCAGTCTCGGACAGGCTTTCAGCTTTGAGTAGCCCGTCAATCACGCCGAACCAGAAATTGGACGGGTCGCCCTTTCGACACGCATAGATGCCGGGCTGAAGTTCGCGGATGACGACCGCCGTGCGTGCACGCTGCAAATCTTCGGCGGAAAGCGCGCTCGCCCATTTGCTTGCAGCAAGTAAATTTTCGAGCGACCGCATGAGCTGCTTCAATTGTCCGCCAAGCGACAGTATGCCACGGATTAATGATTTATCGTGGCCGGAATGCAAGTGCCGAAAAAGCAGAATCCGGCATTGCAGCAAACGAAGGTTGCAGTGCCGAAGCACCATACCTTCGAAACAGGGAAGGACTACGATGAGAAGAGCTTCCAGGTATTTGCAGTCGGCGGCCGCGGCCGCGGTTGCGTCTGTTGGGTTCGGGGTGTTGCCCGCCGCAGCCCTTTCATGCTCGCAAATTGCCACCAATTTCCATCGAC
>VAZG01000241.1 GCA_005885285.1 Alphaproteobacteria bacterium
TGAACGGAACAGCCACATTGGCGACGAATTTGGGCGGCGACGGGGCGCGGGTACCTCCTTGAGCGAGATTAACCATGACAAGCGCGATGACGGCCGTCGGAATTCTGATCGGTGGCACGTCGCTCGCTTGCTACCTCCTGCGATCGGGGAAGCGTCGCGCCAGCCGCGGATTGTCGCGCGACGGCTCCGAGCCGGACGGCGGCAGTTACCTTGAGAGCAGCAATGGGAGCATCTTGAGCTGGTTCGCCGGCGGGCGTTCAGCGGTCGACAGTTCGGGAATGTCGACGGCGGCGGGGGCGATTGTGGAGGCGGCGGTGATGGGGGCGGCGCAGACAGTGGCAGCGGGAGCGAATGAAGTGAGTGTCGCGGAGCGCGCCGCGTTTTGATCCAGCGCAACACAGGGACTTCTTAGATTCGTTCTAGGCTTGATGAGAGATCAGTTTGGAATCACTTGAAATAGCTGTTTTTCCTTTTGCATCGTGCCTAGGTCTTAAATATCGATTGCATCGCATCACCGAAGGGCCGCCTGTTTTTCATGATTGTTTGTTCCTGCAACATCCTCAGCGACCACGACGTCCGCAATGCCGTCAGCGCAACTTCGGACCTGCCGCGAAACGCCAAGCAACTCTATGGTTGCCTCGGTTGCAGCGCCGAATGCGGACGCTGCGCCCGTACCATACAGTCCATCATTGATGAGGCTTTAGGCCCCTGCGCCAAGGTCTGTCATTCCGGCTGCCCGCATAATAACGATGCCGTGGCGGACGAACCGGCTTACACCGAGTTCGCGCTCGCGGCCTGCTGATCCAGCCAAATCCCTGTTTTCCTGCTCCCTGCGACGGGGTCGCTGGTTGCCCTTGCGCTCCACCTGATTTAGAAGCATTCTAAATGCGATCCAGGCCGGCTTTGGCCTCAAACCGTGGAGTGCACGATGCAGGGCGATCCCAAAGTCATCGATTACCTGAACAAGGGCCTGCGCCACGAGCTGACCGCCATCAACCAGTACTGGCTGCACTATCGGGTGCTGAACAACTGGGGCCTCTTGGAGATGGCCAAGACCTGGCGCAAGGAATCCATCGAGGAGATGGAGCACGCCGACAAATTCACCGACCGCATCCTGTTCCTCGACGGCTTTCCCAACATGCAGGTGCTCGATCCCTTGCGGATCGGCCAGAACGTGAAGGAAATCATCGAATGCGATCTCGCCACCGAACTTAGCGCTCGCGCCCTTTACCAGGAGGCGGCAACCTATTGCCACAGCGTCAAGGATTACGTCTCGCGCGACCTGTTCGAGAAGCTGATGAAGGACGAGGAGCATCACATCGATTTCCTCGAAACCCAGCTTGATGTGATCGGCCGCATCGGCCTTGAGCTCTACACCCAGAAGCACGTCGGCGGACTCGAGAGCGAGAAATAGGCGAACATTACTTGTCGTCCCCGCGAAAGCGGACCCATAACCACGAATGGTCGTTGTTTGTTGGCTGTTGCTTCAGCCGTCGCCAGAACACACGTCCGTGGTTATGGGTCCCGGATCGCGTTCGCTCCGCTCACTTGTCCGGGACGACGGCTTTTAGGTACCAGATCTCTCACAGCTGCGTCTTATAGCGCTCTTCAACCACGGCCTGGGGTTCCGGCTCGCCGAGCTTGGTCTGGTCGTGGATCATCTGACTGATGCTCGGAATTACCGATCGCTCGACCTTCGTATCTGATGACCACAGGCGTGCGCGCATCAGCGCCTTGCCGCAATGGAAATAGGCTTCAGTTACGTCGATGCTCAGGACCGCGCGCGGCGGCTTGCCAAATTCCACCATCGATGCCAGCAAACCCGGATCCGCGGTAAGTCGTCCCTTGCCGCCGACGCGCAAGGTCTCGTCGATCCCCGGCACGAAGAAGATCAGTTGCAGCAAGCCGCTTCCCTCGACGATGTTCCTGAAACTGTCGATCCGGTTGTTGCCCGAGCGATCCGGCATCAGAATTAAGCTCGGCCCCGCGACATGGACAAACCCCGGATTGCCGCCGCGCGGCGAAGCATCGACGCTGCCGTCCGAGCCTGACGTGGCGAGCACGCAAAACGGCGACATCGCGATGAATTTCTTGGCGTGCTCGTCGATCTCCGGACGCGCCTTGGCGATGACGCGCGGCGTCGGTTTCGGATAGATCGTAGCGAGATCGCTGGCGGCAAGATCGGCCATGGGCGTGCTCCGGTCGAAGGTTTGGAGAAGGATATCACAATTCTCGTCATTGCGAGAAGCGAAGCGACGAAGCAATCCAGACTTGATAGGCGGGTCCATGGATTGCTTCGCGGAGCCCGTCATCGGGCGCGCATTCGCGCGACCGTTGGCTCGCAATAACGGGCGAAGAGCGCCTCACACCGCGTCGGCTGGCACGAAGCAA
>VAZG01000304.1 GCA_005885285.1 Alphaproteobacteria bacterium
CTTGCCGCGTGCCGCCATATAGCCGAGCTCGTAGGCCGTTCCGGGGTCGCCGCCCGGTCCGCGAAACGGCGTGAGATTGGCGATGATGGCGTCGGCCGCATCCATCATGGCTTCGCAGCCCTTGAAGACGTTGAGCGAGACCTCGCCTGCCGAGCGGTCGACCTCGTTATCGAGCGGGTAAAGTCCGGACAAGCCGTGACGCGCGCAAATCTCGACCTTGCGCCTTCCGATATCGATGGCGTCGGGCAGGAAGATGTCAGGTCCGGCGAGGTAGATTTTCATTGCTGGTTCTAGCCCATGTCCCCGTGGTTCGAGACGCGCAGCGTTGCCGCGCTCCTCACCATGAGGGTCTGTGACCTCATCCTGATGAGCGCGCTCTTGCGCACGTCTCGAAGGATGAAGCCACCGAACTAGAAATTTTCCTGAACGCCTGAGCCGTCAGGCGAGCTTGACCGCTTCGACCTTGAAGTCCTTGCCCAGCGTCTCGAATACCTTGGCGACGATGCCCTTGGCGTCGAGGCCGGCACGGCCATACATCGCCGCCGGCGTGTCGTGATCGAGGAACACGTCGGGCAGCACCATCGCGCGCGCTCTCAACAAGCCGTTGTCGAGCATGCCGTGCTCGGCCAGCGCCTGCATGACGTGGGAACCGAAGCCCCCGATCGCGCCTTCCTCTACGGTGAGCAGGATCTCGTGCTCGCGCGCGAGCTTCAAGATCAGCTCGACGTCGAGCGGCTTCATGAAGCGCGCGTCGGCGATGGTGGTGGAAAGGCCATGGGCGGCGAGTTCGTCAGCCGCCTTTTCGCATTCGGCCAGACGCGTGCCGAACGACAACAGCGCGATCTTGCTGCCTTCCTGGACGATGCGGCCCTTGCCGATTTCAAGCGGTATGCCGACTTCGGGCAGGTCCACGCCGCGGCCCTCGCCGCGGGGATAGCGCAGCGCGCTCGGGCGGTCGTTGATCGCAACTTGGGTGGCGACCATGTGCACCAGCTCGGCCTCGTCCGAGGCCGCCATGATGACGAAATTGGGCAGGCAGCCGAGATAGGCGTTGTCGAACGAGCCGGCATGGGTGGCGCCGTCGGCGCCGACGAGGCCGGCGCGATCGATCGCAAAGCGCACCGGCAGGCTCTGGATCGCCACGTCGTGGACGACCTGGTCATAGCCGCGCTGCAGGAAGGTCGAATAGATCGCGCAGAACGGCTTGTAGCCTTCGGTGGCAAGACCTGCCGCGAATGTCACCGCATGCTGTTCGGCGATGCCGACATCGAAGGTGCGCTTCGGGAATGCCTTGTTGAAGATGTCGATGCCGGTGCCCGACGGCATCGCCGCGGTGATGCCGACGATCTTGTCGTCCTTTTCCGCTTCCTTGACGAGGCTCTGGCCGAATACGTTCTGATAAGCTGGCGCGTTGGGTTTTGCCTTGGCCTGCGCTCCGGTGGCGACGTCGAACTTGACAACGGCGTGGTATTTGTCGGCGGAGGCCTCCGCCGGCGGATAGCCTTTGCCCTTTTGGGTGACGACGTGGACCAGGATCGGACCGTCCTTCATATCGCGCACGTTTCGGAGCACCGGCAGCAGATGGTCGAGGTTATGGCCGTCGATCGGGCCGACATAATAGAAGCCGAGCTCCTCGAACAGCGTGCCGCCGCCGACCATGAAACCGCGCGAATATTCTTCGACACGATTGGCGCGGTCGGCCAGCACCTTCGGTAGACGCTTGTTGATCTGTTTCGCGGCCTCGCGCAGCGAGCGGTAGGTCTTGCCTGAATAGAGCCGGGACAGATAGGCCGACATTGCGCCCACCGGCGGCGCGATCGACATGTCGTTGTCGTTGAGGATGACGATCAGCCGCGAATTCATCGCGCCGGCATTGTTCATGGCCTCATAGGCCATGCCGGCCGACATCGCGCCGTCGCCGATCACCGCGATCACATTGTTCTTGGCGCCCGAGAGGTCGCGCGCCACCGCCATGCCGAGCGCTGCCGAGATCGAGGTCGAGGAATGGGCGGCGCCAAATGGGTCGTAATCGCTTTCGGTTCGCTTGGTGAAACCGGACAATCCGCCGCCGGTGCGCAGCGTGCGGATGCGGTCGCGGCGGCCGGTTAGGATCTTGTGCGGATAGGCCTGATGGCCGACATCCCAGATCAGCCGGTCGCGCGGGGTATCGAAGATGTAGTGGATGGCGGTGGTCAGTTCGACCACACCGAGGCCGGCGCCGAAATGCCCGCCCGTCACCGAGACGGCATCGATGGTTTCCTGGCGCAGCTCGTCGGCGACTTGTCGGATCTGTTCCAGCTTGAGCCGGCGCAAATCGGCCGGGGTGCGGATCGTATCGAGAAGCGGCGTCTTGCTAAATGTGGTCACAGGCGACATTCCAATTTTGCATGTCGGAACAGGAATCCGACGTGAGATGGGTTGCACAGTATTTGCGCAACCAACATCCAGATTTCCGGAGCTAGCTGCGCGGGCTGAAGCCCGATTCGGAAGCCTAAAGCCGCTCCCGATCGGTCAATGTGATCTACGTCACTCTTGTTGGCTTCACCCGTCTCAGCCATTTTTGATAGGTATTTGAAGTACTTACTGCAAGGGATTAACACCCCCAGTAGGTCTTCAAACGCCCATAGTACGCTAACCATTACACCAAAGCCGCGGCTAAAGCCAACCCGCTGGAACCCTCGGGCAGCGATGCACGAAGATTTAGCGGGCGTCGACCTCAAACCCGAAGGTGGGTCCTTGGTTCCGGTTTGGCCAATCGGCGGCATTTATTTGATGGACCGATGTGCTTTTTCGGCCGCTTGCGGGTTCATTCCCGCCCGTCACGCGCCCACGACGCCAGTGTCGCCTCGGGACTGGCCATGCGTCTGCGAAGTGGGGTGAGCCGGCAGCAAGGTCAATGGTGGCGTGAACGCGCCGAGGCAGGGAGGGTAACACTTGCAAGGCAACTTATTGAACGTCGAGCGGCTCGGAACCGGTCACCTGGCCGTCGGCGTCGGTCGTGATCTTTTCGACCCGCGCCTCGGCCTGCCGCAGCAATTCCTCGCAGCGCCGCTTCAAGGCTTCGCCCCGTTCATAGATGGCCACCGATTCCTCGAGCGGCACCTTGCCGTCCTCGAGCCGCTTGACGATCGATTCAAGCTCCTCGATCGCACGCTCGAAGGAGAGCTTCTTGACATCCGTCTGAGTATTCTCGGCCATATCGGGTTCCCGGATGCGCCATTCCTGACGCTTGAAGCAAATGAATTTTTGCGAGGCTATTGTGGCGGGAATTCAGGTTCCCATCAACGCGGCGACATGGGCTGCCACCGACTCCTTCAGCCCCACAAGGTCGTAGCCGCCTTCCAGCATCGCGACAACTCGGCCGCCGGCGCTTTTGTCCGCAACGTCCATCAGCTTGCGCGTGACCCAGCCGAAATCCTCTGCCCTGAGATTGAGCGACGCCAGCGGATCGCGAAAATGTGCGTCGAAGCCGGCTGAGACGATGACAAGCTCGGGGCTGAATTTCTGCAATTGCGGCAGGATCACATTTTCGAAGGCAGCGCGGAATTTGGCGCTGCCATCATCCGGGGCAAGCGGCGCGTTGACGATGGTGTCGTGCTCGCCGCGCTCGCCTTTGGCGCCGGTGCCGGGAAACAACGGCATTTG
>VAZG01000305.1 GCA_005885285.1 Alphaproteobacteria bacterium
GATCGTGCGACGCCACGCGTCAAGCGATAGCGGGCCCTGCACAAAACGATCGCACAAGGATTCCGCCGCGGCGGTCTCCTGGTCCCGTCCCTCACCGGTGTAATAGCCGGTCACATGAAATCGAGCACGGTCGACCTTCGTGAGCCAACCTTTGATCGGAATTTTCCAATTCGAGTGCTGTTTGAAAAATCCGCTGACGATACCTAGCCTGACCGGTTCACCTGGCGCCGGAGGGTTTGGAAAATCCGGCGTCTCGTATTTGGCAGCCATGATCTTGCAGACCAGCGCACCGTAGGCGGTTTGAAGGGCGCAATCGTCGAAACCCTGGTACGGTAGATAAAAAGGCTGATGCGACCCGATCGCATCCGCAAGCGCCGCCGGTACGCCAGCGCTTTCGACATCGGCGCATAGTTCGGCCAGCCGCCGCTCATAGGCATCCCGGCGTTCGGCAATCTCGGAAATATCTCCGTAGACGGCAGGAAGCTCTGCCATACACAGCGCGAGTTCGGCTTCCAGAAAATCCGGCTTGAGCGCTAACGCCCGCGCGAAATAGGTTCGCGCTTCCGCAATCCTGGTTTCACCGCGAAGCGCCATGCCGCAATTATAATGCGCCATGAAAGCGTTCGGATCGAGCGCTATCGCGCGCTGATATTGGGCAATGGCGTCCTCGTGCCGGCCGAGCGCACGGAGGACGTTGCCAAAATTATTCCGCGCGCCGGCGCTGTCCGGGCGGAGCGCCACGGCGCGTTCGGCATGCGCCAGCGCTTCGGGCAACCGGTCGATGTTTTGCAGCAGCGCGGCAAGATGGGCATGAGCATCCGCGAAATCCGGACGTAGCGAGACCGCGCTCCTATAGTGCTTCTCGGCGTCGTGATGCCGGCCGGCGAGTTCGAGCGCCGCGGCCAGGTTAAAATGGGCAACCGGAGAATCCGCGGCACTCTTGGCGACCTGCTCGAACTGCACCAGCGCTTCGTCGAGGCGGCCGAGCGACCGCAGCCCGCGCCCGAGATTGCTGCGCGCCTCGTCATATCCGGGCTTGAGCGCCACGGCCTTTTCAAAGCAGGCCAACGCTTCGGCGAATAATCCGTTGGCGGCGAGGATCACGCCGCGGTCGTTGTGCGCTTCGGCGAAATTCGGATCGAGAGCTACGGCCCGGCCGACCAACGCCGCGGCGTCGGGGCGCCCCAACTGATGAGCGACCACGCCCAGCAAATGGTAAGCCCGCGCATTTTTCGGATCCGCATCGCATGCGAGACGGTAGAGCCGCTCCGCCTCGCTCAGGCGACCGGCGCGATGCTGGGCCATCGCGGCTACGAGCGTCTGTTCCGAACGGCCCCCGGCACCCATGATAGTATCTCGAAAGCGAAGGCGATCAGTCGCAAGACCGATAGCGCCCGAGGCCAAGGTCGATCTCACAGGGGCTGCCATAGACCCAGACCGGCTGATCGCAGGGTATAGCCCGCGTCGACCGGTATATCGTGTCGCAGGCAATGTTATTGCGGGGATGCAGCACGAGCGTCGGGCCGCCATAGGGTGCCGGCGGCACGATCTGCGGCTCAGCCCGGACAACGGAGGCGCGGTGGTGATGCTTTCGTGCCTTGTACCCGTCGGCAAATCCGTTACTGGTGCCGAGCACGAGAACGGCCGCGAGCGTAACGATGGTTCGCATCATGATCCCTGTCCTTGTCAATTAGCGCTCTCGATTGAGAATGACTGCGGCGCTTTTCCCGAAAGCCAAGTTTGCCACATCCGCGCGTAGGCCGCTTCAATATTTCTGGTGTATCTCGGCAGATCGAACAGTGCGCTGGCGCCGCGGTTCTTCTCAAGCCTCTGCCGCAGCGCGATCAGGCGTTGCGGATCGCGCGCCAGATCCAAGGCTGCCCGTTCATATTCGTCGAGGGACTCGGTAATCAATTCGGGCAGGCCGATCGCCCTCAAGAGGCTGCCCGCGACGCGGCCAGCGAATGTGTTTCCGTTGCAGGTCAGGACCGGCAGTCCCGCCCACAGCGCGTCGCTGGCGGTGGTGTGCGCGTTGCAGGGCACGGTATCGAGAAACAGATCGGCGTGCCGGTGACGCGCAAGATGTTCGGCAAGCGGCATTACCGGCGCGAAAATCAACCGTGCCGCGTCCACGCCGCGTCTGGCAGCTTCCGAACGCAGATTATCTTCGACCAGTTCGTTGGTCCTGAGCAGCCACAGCACGCTGCCGGGCGTCGCGGCCAGCAGGCGCGTCCACACATCGAAAATGGCCGGCGAGATCTTGTAACTGTTGTTGAAGCTGCAAAGCACGAGCCCGTGGGTCGGCAATCCGAAATCGGATCGCGAGCCCGGCGTGCTCGCGATCTCGCGCGTGCTGTCGTTGACCTGATAACAATCAGGCAAATGAACGAGCCGCTCCGAAAAGAAATCCTGCTCGCTCGGCGGGACCACGAAGCGGTCGACGATGACGTAATCGATGAAGTCTGCTCCCATCGTGGCCGGATATCCGAGATAACTCACCTGCACCGGCGCCGGGCGATGGGCCAATATTGCCGGACGCGCGTGATGGGTATAGCCCTTGAGATCGATCAGGATGTCGACCTTGTCGGCGTGGATCAATCGTGCCGCCTCGCGGTGGGACATGGCGCGGATGTCGACGAAACGGTCAAAGGCGCGCGCAAGCCGCGCGCGCATCGGGCTGTTGTCATCGGGCCCGTAGGAATATCCGACGACATCGAAACGACGGCGATCATGGCGCTCGAGCAACTCGACCATCAACTGCGCGGTCGCGTGTTGATGAAAATCCGCGGACAAATAGCCGATCCGGATGCGTCCGCCCCTCGCGTCGCGCCGGTGGTCGAACTGCGCCTGTCTCGGCAGCGCGATCGGCCTGGTCCACTGCTCGGCGCAGCGCAACTGATCCGCACCCGAGGCCGGCGTCGACAACAGATAAAACGGCGGAACGCGAACCCCTTGTCGAACAAGGTCAATCAGTCTTTCTTGATTGGCGTCGTAATTGTCCCAATCGCACGCCTGGGCGCGATGGTAGGTGAGCTGGCTGAAGGCATCGGCATAGTCGGGTCGAAGGCGCAATGCATTTGCGTAGGCTGATATCGCCTGCCTCAAATCGCCGAGCTCCCGCCAGGCATTTCCCAGATTGTAGAAGGCTTCGGGGAATTCCGCTCGCTGCGCCAGCGCCTGCTCGAACGCCGCCCTGGCTTCGAGGGCCCGTCCCTGCGCCAGCAACGCCGTGCCCATGTTGTTGTGCGCATCGGCGTAAGCCGGCATTCGCTGAATTAGCCGAAGGTAAAGATCGATCGCTTCGCCGGCGCGCCCGAGTTCCTGAAGAACGATGCCGGCATTGTTCAGTGCTTCCGTGTAGTCGCCTTGCAGCTCGATGGCCCGGCCATAGGCCGCCAGCGCTTCTTCGAGTCTCGCTTGCTGCTGCAACACCGTTCCCAGATTATTGTGAACAAAGGCAATAGCAGGGTTGAGCGAAATAACCCGGCGGTATGCCGCCTCGGCTGCGCTCAAGTCCTGCTGCTGGTGCAGCACCACGCCAAGATTGAAGACGGCCTCGGTGTAGGCCGGCCGCAGCGCGGCGGCCTGGCGATACGCCGAGGCCGCCTCCTCGAGCCTATCTTGCATCTGGAGCAGCACACCAAGATTGTTGTGGGCTTCAGGATAATCGCGCCTCACGGCCACCGCGGAATGATAGGCCGCCATGGCGCCTTCGACATCTCCTTGCTGCTTCAACGCATTACCGAGTGCCAAAAAAGCTTCCGCATA
>VAZG01000150.1 GCA_005885285.1 Alphaproteobacteria bacterium
CCCTATGCCGTGGTGCACCGCGGCGATTTGCATGGCGTGTTCCTGAAAGCCTGCCGCGACCACGCCGCAATCGAGCTGCGCGTCTCCAGCGAGGTCACCGGCTACGACCAGGACGGCGCGTCGGTGACCGCGCATCTCGCCTCCGGCGAGCGCGTCACCGGATCGCTTCTGATTGGTGCCGACGGGCTGTGGTCGAACGTCCGCAAATCAGTCACCTCGGACGGCCCGCCGCGCGTGTCCGGCCACACGACATACCGCTCGGTGATCCCGACTGAACAGATGCCGGAGGATCTGCGCTGGAACGCGGCGACGCTGTGGGCCGGCCCGAAATGCCACATCGTGCATTATCCGTTGTCGGGCTGGAAGGTGTTCAACCTCGTCGTCACGTATCACAACGATGCGCCGGAGCCGGTCGCAGGCCAGCCGGTGTCCGATCAAGAGGTGATGCAGGGATTTACCCATATCCATGAGCGCGCCCAAAGCATCATTCGCCACGGCAGGAACTGGCGGCTCTGGGTGTTGTGCGACCGCGATCCGGTCGAGCGTTGGGTCGACGGCCGCGTCGCGCTGCTCGGTGACGCCGCGCACCCGATGCTGCAGTATTTTGCGCAAGGCGCCTGCCAGGCGATGGAGGACGCGGTCTGCCTGTCGCACATGCTGGCGCAATATCCGGATGATCATGCGGTCGCGCTCGAGCGCTACCGCGTGCAACGGTTTCCGCGCACGGCGAAGGTGCAGCTATTATCCCGCGCCATCGGCGAGCACATCTATCATCCCGAAGGCGAACACGCCCGCCTCCGCAACGCCATCATGCGCGCCAAGACGTCGGAGGATTATTATCGCGATCTGGCCTGGCTTTATGGCGGGACGGGGTTGGCACCGTAGCCGAGTAGCCCGGATGAGCGCAGCGACATCCGGGACCGCCGCAGCCGCAGACCCCGGATGTCGCTACGCTCATCCGGGGCTACGACAGCTACGGCGTCTTTCGTGGGGTGATGCCGAGACTCACATCCGCAACAACGCCTGTCTATCGATCTTGCCGGTGCCGGTCTTCGGCAATTCGTCGACGTAGCGAACCTCGCGCGGATATTTGTAGGGCAGCAATTTTGCCTTCACGAAATCCTGCAGCTTCCTGGTCGCATCATCCGCATCGAAGCCGCGGCTGTTCATCACGACAACGGCCTTTAGCGTCATGCGGCGGTCCGGCAACTCGGCGGCGTAAACCGCGCATTCTCGCACCTCGGGGTGCTCGGCGAGGCATAGCTCGACTTCGAGCGGATAGACCCATTGCCCAGAGATCTTGATGAGGTCGTCGGCGCGGCCACGGAAGAAATGAAAGCCTTCGGCATCGCGCACGAAACGGTCGCCGGTATAGATCCAGCCGCCCTCGCGGATGGTTTCCGCTGACTTGTCGGGTCGGTTCCAGTACAGCGGCGTCGCGGAATCGCCGCGCACCCACAAGATTCCCTCCTCGTTATCGCCGACCTCGCGGCCGTCCTTGTCCTTGAGCGCGATCTCGTAGCCGGGCACGCGCAGGCCGGCGGCGCCGAGCTTCTTCTTGTCGGGGCGGTTGCAGAGGTAGATGTGGAGGACCTCGGTCGAGCCCAGCCCTTCGAGAATCTCAAGCCCGGTCAGGGCTTTCCAGCCATTGAAGACCTCGGCCGACAACACCTCGGCGGCCGAGACCGCCATCCGCAGCGAGGAGAAATCGGCCGCGGCGGCGCCCTCGGCCTTGGTCAACGAGGTATAAAGCGTCGGCAATCCGAAGAATATTGAGGGGCGATATGTTCCGATCGCCTCGAAGATCGCCGCCGGCTTGGGCTGGCCCGGCAGCAGCAGCGCGCCAGCGCCGACTGTGAACGGAAAGGTGATCGCGTTGCCAAACCCGTAGGCGAAGAAAATCTTCGGCACCGAAAAGCAGACGTCGCCGGGTTTCAATTGCAGCACGCTGCGCGCGAACGCCGCCTCGCTATAGGCCATGTCGTGCTGCAGATGAACGATGCCCTTGGGCCTGCCGGTCGAGCCCGATGAATACATCCAGAACGCCATCTCGTTGCGATCCGTGTCGGCTTCCGCGAGTTCGGCCGGGAAGGTTTGCAACCATGCTTCGGCAGCAATGACGTCGGGCGCGGCGTGCTGTTTCGCGGCGCCATTGACCACGATCAGCGTGCGCAATGGCGTATCCTTGCAGGCGACCGCATCGAAGCGCGAGCTGAACTCGGCGTCCGCGACGGCTACGGATGCGCCGCTGTCGGCGAGATAGAATTGCAGGAGGTCCGGCGGCGTCAGCGTGTTGATCAACAGCGGCACGAAGCCGGCACGGACCGCGCCGAAGAAGGCCGCCGGATAGGCCGGCGTGTCGTCCAAAAACAGCAGCACACGATCGCCGCGCTTGAGGCCGAGTGACTGCAAGCCGTGCCCCCAGCGCGAGGCGTCCGCACAGAGCTCCTTGTAACTGCGCGTTCCCGCCGGGCCAACGAGGGCAGAGCGGTCGCCAAAGCCCTTGGCCAAATTGTCGAACAGGATGCGGCTGGCATTGTAGCGCTCAGGGATCGCAAATCCGATCTCGCGGGCGCCCGCGCAATCCCGCGGCACCAGGTCGGCGATTTCGCGGGTCATGCGTTGCTCCTCGCAGCCTCATAGCGCGCCATGAAGAGAGGCGACATTGCGCGCAATCGCGCATCGTCGATCCGCCCCGAGCGGGTGATATAGCCGTAGGAGAAGTCCATCAGGTCGAGCTTCATGTGCTCGGCGAAGTGTTCGTACCAGTCGGCGCTGGTACGCGCCGCCGTCACCAGCTTTTTCACGATCGGCTTCCGCTCGGCCTGATAGCGGGCGAGGCCAGATGCGATATCGGCTTCCGCCTCCAGGGCCTTGGTTAGCGCGATCGCATCCTCGATCGCGAGCCGCGTGCCCGATCCGATCGAGAAATGCGCTGAGTGCAGGGCGTCGCCGATCAGCACCATATTCCCGTGCCACCAGGTCTCGTTCCAGATCCACGGGAAATTGCGCCACACCGATTTGTTCGACACCAGTGGATGTCCCTCGAGGCTCGCGGCAAATACTTGCTCGCAGATCGCTTGCGACGCTTGGATGGTCTTCTGTTCGAAGCCGTAAGCTTGCCAAGTCGGGGCGTCGCACTCGATCAGGAATGTGCTCATGCCGGGCGAATAGCGATAATGATGGGCGTTGAAAGCGCCGATCTCGGTTTTCACAAATGTCTGCGATAGCGTCTCGAAGCGCTTTGCCGTGCCGTACCAGGCGAACTTGTTGGTCGAATGGGAAACCGATGCGCCGAATTCTTGTTCGAAGCTGCGGCGGACCAGCGAGTTCAAGCCGTCGGCGGCGACGACGAGATCATAGCCAGTTAGCTGGTCGACGGTTGCGATTATCGTGCCATATTGCGGCGCGACGCCGACCGCACGCACGCGCTGCTGCAGGATATTCAATAGCTCGAGCCGGCCGATCGAGGAGAAACCGACGCCGTCGATCACGACGCTTTCCCCGCGCAAATTAAGCGTGATGTTCTGCCAGCTCTCCATCCTTGGGGTGATCGCATCGACCGTGTCGGGGTCGTCGGCGCGCAGGAATTCCAGTGCCTGTGCGGAGAACACGACGCCAAAGCCGAAGGTGGCGCCTTCAGCGTTCTGCTCGAACAGATCGATACGGGCGTCGGGATGCCGCTTTTTCCAGAGATAGGCGAAGTAGAGGCCGCCGGGTCCTCCGCCGAGCACGGCTATGCGCACAACCTCCCTCCCTAATCGACAGTATACTGAGCAATTGGGGTCACACTAACAATCGCCGGATCGCGGCGCTAGCAAAAATATCGCCTTGAACCGGCCTACCTCAGTAGCAGCGCCGTACGTAGACGCCGTTCACCAGGACCGACCGGCAACGTGCGACGGGGTGGCGAACCACGACCGCGCCCCGAGCTCCGGCACATCCGGCACGATAGACGCCGCGGGCGCACACAACCGCATTGGCGTCGGTGGTCTCGAACGCCATGGTAGCGCCGAACGCCAGGAGAGCGGCTGCAATGAGCAGGAATGAGCGCATGTTGATCTCCCTCTTTTCTTTTCTTGGTGTGTTCTCGTCGTTCTTGGTTTCCGTTGATCGTCCAGCAAGCAATGTTCTACGGATCATTTTCAAATGGTATGGAGTCACCGCGCGGCGAACGGGGCCAGCACGCCTTGGCATGCGGGTGAAAGCGAAGCAGCCTGCGTCGCGAGGCACTCGATAATGCGGCCGCCGCCCGGTTCAACACCGGGACAAAGCGCGCGGACGTCGCCGCCGCAGGCTGAGCGCATCACAAACAGCACCTCGCGCGGCCGCATCGGCCGCAACACCAGCACCGCAGGCGCGGCCGCCGCAGGCGCCGCGTCCGGGTTTGCAGTCGCAGCCGTTGCCGGAGTGCCGCCCGCCGCGGGCGCCCCACCACCGCCTGCCGCAGCGACCGCCTTCTGGCAGCTCGCCGAGACCTTGGATTTGTTCTTCTCGAGACATTGCAGTGCCGGAGCGCCGCCGGTCGGAACACCCGCGCAGACCTTTGGATAATCGGAGCGGCAGGCGCTGCGGATCGCGGCGATCTGGGCGCTGCTCGGCTGCTTGGCCGGCGAGCCTGCCGCCGTCTTGGCGGCCGGTGCCGCCGGAGGCTCTGCAGCCGGCTTTGCCTCCGCCGCGGCGGGAGCGGATTCCGGCTTCGATTCGGGTTTGGATTCGGCTGCCGGCGCCTCGACGGCGCGAACCGCGCTCTGGCAGCCCGCCGCGAGGCTCGACATGTTTTTCTGCAGGCATTGCAGCGATGCCTCCCCACCCGGCGGGATGCTCGAGCAATGCGCCATGTAGTCGGAGCGGCACTCGGACTTGATAGCCGCGCGCTGCGCCTCGGTCGGGGCTTGCGAAAATGCCGAGGTTCCTGCCGCGAATGTCACCGCCGCCAGCAGTGGCCATAGCGCCGCCGCTCCTCTTGAGATGCTGGTCATTTGAGCAAATCCTTTTGTTGTCGCTGAGCCGCCGCGTCAACCGAAGTGAGATCTTGAAAAGCTAGCAGAAAAAAACCACGCGAGCGGCATCATTTTCCGCTTTTATCTGCCACTGCAAGCCAATTGTAGATGACAGCAATCCTGACGGGGTTGTTACAGCTTGATCATCCGCTTGCCACGGTTCTCGCCGGCCAGCAGTCCGATCAGCGCCTTCGGCGTATTTTCAAGGCCGTTGATGATGTCTTCCTGCACTTTCAGTTTGCCGGAACTGACCCAGGATTGCAGCTCGCTTAATGCCTTGTCGCGCTGGTCCATGAAATCCATCACAATAAAGCCCTGCATGATGAGACGCTTCACCACGATCAGGCCGGGCACGCCGCGCGGCCCGGTTGCCTGTGGTGCGCCATCATATTGCGAGATCGCACCGCAACATGAGATGCGGCCGCGGTTGTTCATCAGCGGCAGGCAGGCCTCAAGGATGTCGCCGCCGACATTGTCGAAATAGACGTCGATGCCTTTAGGTGTCGCGGCGCGCAGCGCCTTGAATACCGCGCCGCCCTTGTAATCCACCGCGGCGTCGAAGCCGAGTTCGGACGTTAGCCAGTCGCACTTGTCCTTGCCTCCGGCGATGCCGACGACGCGGCATTCCTTGATCCTGGCGATCTGGCCGACGATCGAACCGACCGAACCCGCCGCGGCCGAGACCACGACGGTCTCGCCTGATTTCGGCTTGGCAACATCGAGCAATCCGAAATAGGCGGTGAGCCCGGCAATGCCGAATACGCTGAGCAGATGCGTCATCGGCTCCAGCTTCGGCATCCTGGTGAGATGTTTTGCCGGTATCGCCGCGTAATCCTGCCAGCCGGTATCGCCGAATACGATATCGCCGGCTTTCAGTCCGTCTGCCTTCGATGCGACCACTTCGGCGATGCCGCCGCCGGCCATCACCGAGTTGGCCTCGACCGCTGAGCGATAGGTCGCGCCATGCATCCAGGCGCGGTTGGCGGCATCGAGCGAAATATAGTGCACGCGAACCAGCGCTTCGCCATCCTTCGGTTCCGGAATGGCGGCATTGGACATCCTGAAATGTTCGTGGCCGAGCTTGCCGACCGGCTTCTCCACCAGCAAGATTTGGCGATTGACGTTCGCGTTCATGGCTTTCCTCCCTGGCTGATTTTTGGCGATTATTGATGCAGGGAGCGCGTAGCAAACGTGCAACTGCATGCTTCGGGCATTGGATGCGACGCTAACGGGCCGGCATGCATTCTACAACGGGAACATTGTGGCAAGAGGCGCGGGCCGGCGGCGAAGCGTGTTGCGTCGCCGATAAAATCTGCCAAACTCGGGCACACAGGACTTACGGGGGTCAGCAAATGTCGAACAGGTTTACGCAGTTTATCCTGATTGCGATGGCACTTGGCATCGTGATGGGGACATTGATCTACAACTATCTGCCCGACATCCGAGCGGATATCGCCGCAGACGTGAACCTGATCGCGATGCTGTTCCTGCGCCTGATCAAGATGATCATCGCGCCGCTGGTGTTCGCCACGCTGGTCGGCGGCATTGCGCATATGGGCAGTGGCGCCAAGCTGGGGCGGATTTTTGCCAAGACCATGGGCTGGTTCGTCAGCGCTTCCTTCGTATCGCTGCTGCTCGGCCTCGTGATGGTCAATCTGCTGCAACCCGGCGCGAACTTCCCGGGCACGCTGCCAGACAAGGCGCAGTCGACCGGACTGCCGGTGTCGGCGTTCTCGATCGAGAAATTCCTGACCCATTTGATCCCGACCTCGATTGCGGATGCCATGGCGCAGAATGAAATCCTGCAGATCGTGGTGTTCGCGGTGTTCTTTGCGGTGGCGCTCGGCGCGATGCCGGAGCGGGCGAAGCCGATCATGTCGATGATCGACGATCTCGCCCACATCATGCTCAAGGTCACCGGCTATGTGATGCTGTTTGCGCCGATCGCGGTGTGGGCTGCTATTACCGCGACGGTGGCGAAGAACGGCTTGCTGGTGCTGTGGAAGCTCATTGTCTTCATGGGCGGCTTCTATCTCTCGCTGATGCTTTTGTGGGGCATCCTGGTCATCGTCGGCTTCATCGTGATCGGGCCGAGATACAGCCATCTGCTGCGCCTTATCCGCGAACCCCTGATGATCGCGTTCTCGACGGCATCTTCGGAAGCCGCCTATCCCAAGACGCTCGAGGGTCTCAACCGCTTCGGTGCCTCGTCGCGGATTTCGGCCTTCGTCCTGCCGCTCGGCTATTCCTTCAATCTCGACGGCACGATGATGTACTGTACGTTTGCGAGCATCTTCATCGCGCAGACCTATCACATCGAGATGTCGCTCGGCACGCAGCTTGCGATGCTGGCGACCTTGATGATCACCTCGAAGGGCGTGGCCGGCGTGCCGCGCGCCTCGCTGGTGGTGATCGCCTCGACCTTGAGCCAGTTCGGCATTCCCGAGGCAGGTCTGTTGATGATCATGGGTATCGATACGTTCCTCGACATGGGCCGCAGCGCAACCAACGTGATCGGCAACTCGCTGGCCACCTCCGTGGTGGCGAAATGGGAGGGCGAGCTGAAGGCCGAGCATGAGCTCGGGGCGGATGATGCCGTTCCCGGTGATGCCGTCCCGGGTGACGCTGTATTGGCCGGCCATTGACGGGGGCAATCCATGCGTCAATCTGCAAGGTCGCTATCGGCGGGCGGGCTGTGGGTGGCAGCCTGTCTGCTGGCGACAGCCGCATCGGCCCAGACCGGCGGCAGCGAGGGGCTTAGCCCCACGCTCGCCAACATCAAGAGCACCCAGGTCGTGCGTCTCGGCTACCGTGAGAGCTCGCCGCCGTTTTCGTTTCTCGATCAGGCCAACCGGCCGATCGGCTACAGCCTGGAGCTCTGCGAGGCGGTGGTCGATGAAATCGGCGTCGAGGTCGACGATCCCAACTTGAAGATCGCCTACGTCAAGGTCACTTCGGACGATCGCATTCCGGCGGTGGTGCAAAACAAGATCGACCTGGAATGCGGGTCGACCACGGCCAATGCCGAGCGCGCCAAGCAGGTGGCGTTTTCGCCGCTGATGTTCGTTGCCGGCACCAAGCTGATGGTGCCGAAGGCCTCGAGCGTCGCGGCCGTGACCGACCTGAAGGGCAAGACTGTCGTGGTGACGAAGGGCACCACCAATGAGCAGGCAATGCACAGCGTCGACAAGAAGTTTGCACTCGGCCTGAACATCGTCGCGGCGGCCGACCACGAGCAGTCTTACCAGATGCTGGTGGACGGCAAGGCCGATGCGTTTGCGACCGACGACATCCTGCTGTATGGCCTGATCGCGCGGCACAAGTCGCAGGACAAGTTTCGCGTCACTGGCGACTATCTGTCCTACGATCCCTACGGCATCATGTTCCGCAAGGGCGAGCCCCAGCTTAATGCGGTCGTGGAGCGCGCGTTCCGCAAGCTCGGCTCCAACCACGACCTGATCCCGCTCTACAACAAGTGGTTCGTCTCCCGCCTGCCGACCGGCGAGCGGCTCAACGTCGCGATCTCGCCGCAGCTCGAGGAGGCCTTCCACGTGCTCGACGATTCGCCGGGCGCGAATAACTAATCGGGAAGAAATGTAAGGCGGGCAAAGGCGCGCTTGGCGTGCCCACCATCCAACACTCCGCTCGCGATGGTGGGCACGCTTCCGCCTTCGCTCGTTGAGCCACTGCGGACAAGGCCGCTTTGCCCAACCTACGCTCTCAATCTCACTCAAACACCTTGTCCAACGCAGCGCTGTAGGCCGCGTCGACCAGTTCGGGGTGAATCTTTCCGAGCGCTTCCATCATCACGCCTGAATTGATTTCGAGAATCTTGTAGACGCCGCCGACCCTGATGACGTCGAGCGATGCAAAGCGGATCCCGATGGCTTGCGCTGCGTGCACCGCGATCGCGACGCAGGCCTGCCGCGTTTCTCCCGGCTCCAGCAGCACCGGCCGCGCGCCTGCGTCGAGATTGTGGCGCCAGTTCGAAGCGCGGCTCTTGCTGTAAACGACGAGAGGTTGATCGTCGAGCACGACCACGCGGATTTCGTCGTCGATAGAGACGTAAGGGGAAATCGCAAGCGTGAGATGCGACGAAAAAATCGCTTCGACCGCGTGTTCAAGTGCGGAAGGGTTCGAGACCTTGAACACAGATCTTCCCGATGCCCCCTCGTTGGGCTTGACCACAATGCCTTCGGGATGCTGCCTCAACCAATCGAGCATGGCCCGCGATGATCCCGACGGTGGGATGTGCGTTTCCAGCTTTGGATTGAGAAACACCGAATGCGGCACACAGGGAATGCCGGAAATTTCCAAGACCTCGGCGGTCGCGCCTTTGTCGTTTGCGATTCTGTGGGCGATTGCGCTGTTCAATCCGACATCGTAGCCAAGCGCGAAATGCCGCTTCGAGCCGCGCTTCATGACGATCAGCCAGTCCTGCGATCTGACCTCGACCGCGATCTCGTGGCGCGCGCAATAGCGCTTGACGGCATCGACGAATGTCCGCTGGCTGTTCGGCATCGCTTGCTTGCTCACATGAGCTGGTAATTAGTCGGCAGATCGACGAGGATTTCGGCAAGTATATTGCTTGCTCTATTCTCTTTTAACGAATTCTCATCGAACGATTTGCAGAGATTAACCGACAGCCATTCCGTCGCGCTCAATTGCGCGTCAATGCGGGTTGATTATCTCTGAAATTCACGTAGATGGACCTTGGAAATCGCCAGTCATATCAGGCGTTTTTGGTTCATTTGAAGCCGAACAACTCACTCTTTCCAACATCAGGCCAATCGGAAAAACGAAACCAATGAGCGCGTTCTATAGAGAGAAAGTTCTTTCTGTCCGGCACTGGACCGATACGCTATTCAGCTTCACCGCCACCCGAAATTCCGGGTTTCGTTTCCAAAACGGTCAATTCGCGATGATCGGGCTCGAGGTCGATGGCCGTCCGCTGCTGCGTGCCTACAGCATGGCGAGCGCCAATCACGAAGAGCAACTCGAATTCTTCTCGATCAAGGTCGCCGATGGTCCGCTGACGTCGAAGCTCCAGAAGATCAAGGAGGGCGACACCATCCTGGTCGGGCGCAAGGCGACCGGCACGCTGATTTCGGATAACCTCATTCCAGGCAAGCGGCTGTTGTTGCTCTCGACCGGCACGGGTTTGGCGCCGTTCGCGAGCCTGATCAAGGATCCGGACGTCTATGAACGCTTCGAGACCATCGTTCTGGTTCACGGCTGCCGGCAGGTATCCGAACTGGCCTATGGCGAAGAGCTGGTGGCAAAGCTGCGCGATGACGAATTGTTCGGGCCGCTGTTGTCCGAGAAGCTCGTGTACTATCCGACCGTCACGCGCGAGCCGTTCCGCAACCGCGGCCGCATCACCGACCTGATCACCTCCGGGCAATTGTTCGGCGATATCGGCCAGCCGCCGCTCGATCTCGCAACAGACCGCATCATGATGTGCGGCAGCCCGGCGATGCTGGAAGAGTTGCGCCAGATGTTCGAGGCGCGCAGCTTTGTCGAGGGCAGCCACACCGAGCCGGGGCACTTTGTGATCGAGAAGGCGTTCGTCGAGCGCTAAGTCCCGTCGTCATTCCGGGACATCGCGCAGCGATGGGCCCGGAATCCATAACCACGAGTGGGAGTATGGATTCCGGGCTCGCGCTCCGCGCGCCCCGGAATGACGGTCGTGGTGGTGGCCTACCCTGCTTCCCCACTGCTATAACTCTCTAACCGCCGCGCGGACGATAGCCGCCGCGCCGATTGAGGGAGCAACGCTCGTCTTGTCCGTACCCGACCAGCGCGGGCCTGCAAAAACGGCGTTCGTCTTCGCCGGCGGGGGCAGCTTCGGCGCCATTCAGGTTGGCATGATGCATTCGCTGGCCAAGCACGGCATCACGGCCGACATGGTGGTCGGCTCAAGTGTCGGTGCAATCAACGGCGCCTACTATGCGGGAAATCCCACGCTCAAGGGTATCCTTGAGCTCGAACACATCTGGCGCGGCTTGCGGCGGCACGACGTGTTCCCGATCACCTGGCGGACGCTGCTCGGGTTCCTCTGGCGCCGCGACTTTCTCATTCCCCATGACGGCATCCGCAAATTGATCGACGATCACATCCCCTATCGCAATCTGGAGGAGGCGAAGCTCCCGGTGCATATCGTCGCGACCGATATCATCTCGGGCGACAGCGTGGTGCTGTCGAAGGGATCGGTCGCCGAGGCGGTCGTTGCTTCCACCGCGATCCCTGGTGCCTTTTCGCCGGTCCATTATGAGGGGCGTTACCTGTCTGATGGCGCGGTCTCCAGCAACACGCCGATCCGGATCGCGGTCAGGCAAGGCGCGAGGCGCCTGATCATCCTGCCGACCGGTCATGCCTGCGCGACGCAGACGCCTCCCATCGGTGCGGTCGCCAATGCCCTGCATGCGCTGACGCTATTGATCGCGCGGCAATTGGTGAGCGAGCTGGAAAGCCTCGATCCCGCGATCGAATATTATGTGGTGCCGCCGCTATGCCCGCTGGTGGGATCACCCTACGATTTCTCGCGCACGGCCGATCATATCGAGCGCGCCGTCAAAAGTACCGATGTGTGGCTGGCGCAGAGCGGCCTGGAACAAAGCGGAATCCCCGACGAACTGCGGCCGCACGCGCACTGAGCCACGCAAGTTCCAGCCAGATTAGGTTGCACTGCAAAAGCGCGCATGGCGGCGGCATCCCCGGCCACCTGACGGATTGCTTCTCGACTGGATGATTCGCTAGCTTTGTAGCTGATGCTTTGTCATATCGATGACCTCACCGCGAGATATCGTGTAAAGCATTGTTCTGACGGTCGGAATAAACTGCGACCAACAAAAATAACGACAACAGAATTCGCCTGAGGGGTTCCATGGAAACGATACTGCTTCCATTCTCGCCGCGCTTCATCGTTCTCACGATTTGCGCCGTCGTCACGGCGTTGCTGCTGGGTATCGGGATCGTTGACCACAAAGTGTTCGATATCGTTGTGATCCCGATCATCATCTTCGGCGCCCTCACATTGCTCGGCATCCGCGACCTCATGCAAAAGAGCCACGCGGTTTTGCGCAACTATCCGATCTCGGCACACATGCGCTTCCTCCTGGAAGAGATCCGCCCCGAAATGCGGCAGTATTTCTTCGAGAGCGAAAAGGACGGCATGCCGTTTTCCCGCGACACCCGGGCGTTGGTCTATCAGCGCGCCAAGATGGTGCTCGACAAGCGGCCGTTCGGCACCCAGGAGGACGTCTATCACGACGGCTATGAATGGATGCACCATTCGGTAGCGCCGAAGGTTCACGCCGGCGGCGAGAAATTCCGCATCACCGTCGGCGGCCCCGATTGCAGCAAGCCGTATTCGGCCTCGGTGTTCAACATTTCGGCGATGAGCTTTGGCGCGCTCAGCCCCAACGCGGTACGCGCGCTCAATGCGGGGGCGAAAAAAGGCGGCTTCGCGCACGATACCGGCGAGGGCGGCGTCAGCCCCTATCACCGCGAGAATGGCGGCGACATCATCTGGGAGGTCGGCTCCGGCTATTTCGGTTGCCGCAACCGCGACGGCAGCTTCAATCCGGACGAATTTGAGCGCATCGCAACCGACGGTCAGATCAAGATGGTGGAGCTCAAGATCAGCCAGGGCGCCAAGCCCGGGCATGGCGGGGTGCTGCCGGCGGCCAAGGTTTCGGAAGAGATTTCCAAGATCAGGGGCGTCCCGATGGGCGAGGACTGCATCTCGCCGGCCACGCATCGGGCGTTTTCGACGCCGCTGGAGATGATGGCCTTTGTCGGCAATATGCGAAAACTATCCGGCGGCAAGCCCGCCGGATTCAAGATGTGCATCGGCCACCGCTGGGAATTCCTGGCGATCTGCAAGGCGATGGTCGAGAGCGGGATTTATCCCGACTTCATCGTGGTCGACGGCAATGAAGGCGGGACCGGTGCCGCGCCGCTGGAATTCATGGACCATCTGGGCATGCCGATGCGCGAGGGCGTCAATTTCGTCCATAACGCGCTGGTCGGCATCAAAGCGCGCGACCGCATCAAGATTGGCGCTGCCGGAAAGATCGCCACCGCCTTCGACATGGCGCGCGCGATGGCGATCGGCGCCGACTGGTGCAATTCGGCGCGCGGCTTCATGTTCTCGCTGGGCTGCATCCAGTCGCTCTCGTGCCATACCGACCGCTGCCCGACTGGCGTCACCACCCAGGATCCGAGCCGCGCTCGCGCCCTGTACGTGCCGCACAAGATCGATCGGGTCTATAATTATCACCACGCTACGTTGCATGCGCTGGCCGAATTGCTTGCCGCCGCGGGTCTCGACCATCCGCAACAACTGCGCCCGATCCATTTCTCGAAGCGTTCATCCAGCACCGAGGTCCGTACTTTCGCGCAGCTCTATCCGGCGCTTCGTCCGGGCGAACTGATCGACGGCACCGACGATTTGCGCTTCCGCGACGCCTGGGCGATGGCGCGTGCGGGTTCGTTCCAGCCCGCGGGGTAAGTTCTTCCCCCGAACCCGATTGCGGTTCTGGCCATTCGGCCTTAGGGTCACTGACGGGGACGTCGCAGCCTCCCCGTCAAGTGGTCAATCCCATGCAAGCGCTGCTCGCTTTTCTGTGGAGCGAGCACATGGATGGGATCACTCTTGAACTTCCTCTTTTTCTCTTTGCCACTTTTGCCGGCGCTTTCATCGCGGGCCTGTCGGGATTCGCGTTCGGCCTCGTCGCGGCGTCGCTCTGGCTTTACATCCTCTCGCCAATGCAGAGTGCGGCGCTGATCATGGCCTTCGGCCTTCTGGTGCAAGGCTACTCGGTCTGGAATTTGCGGCGCGCCTTGGACTGGCGCAAGCTTTGGCCCTTCGTGGCCGGCGCAGCATTTGGCGTTCCTGCCGGCGTGATGCTGTTGACCTGGTCGGACCCCCGCAACGTGCGTATCGCGGTCGGGATCCTGCTCGTGGTCTACAGTCTCTACGCGTTCTTTCGTCCGGCCCTGAAGTCGGTCGCAACAGGCGGCCGGGCCGGCGACGCGATCGTCGGATTTTTCAATGGCGTTCTCGGCGGCCTCACCGGCCTTGCGGGCATACTCGTGACGATCTGGTGCGGATTGCGCGGCTGGCCCAAGGACGTGCAGCGGGCGATTTTCCAGCCGGTTGCGGTTGCGATCTTCCTGACGAGCGGGTTCTGGCTCGGCGCAAAGGGGACCATCACGGCCGACACGCTCAAGTTCTTTGTGATGGGATTGCCCTGTGTTTTCGCGGGAACCTGGCTCGGCCTGAAGCTTTTCCGAACCATTGATGAAGCAATGTTTCGAAAAATCGTGCTCGCACTGTTGTTCGTTTCAGGTGCCGCGCTGGTGTTCTGAGGGCGGATTGAACGGAGCGACGAAGGTAGTTGCGTTCGATCCGCGCATCAGCCCGTCTCCTCCGGCGGCTTGATGTGCCGGAACGAAAACAGCAAGGCGAGGTCGTAGGCGATCTTGAGCGTTCCGCAGACCACGAGCGGGAGACCGGAAAAGGCCGTCATCAATAGCGCGCCTGAGATCGCCGGGCTGATCGCCGATGCAAGGCTGCGGGGCACGGCGGTGACGCTGGCGGCGGCCGGCCGCTCCGCCGGCGTGACCACAGCCATGACGTAGGACGTGCGCGTCGGCACATCCATTTGCGACAGCGCCGCGCGCAGCAACAACAGACCGAGCACGACGTAGAGGTTAGGCGCAAAGGCCGCCAGGATCAGGAATATGCTCGAGGGAATATGCGTGAACACCATGGTGTTGACGAGGCCAATGCGTTTCGCGATCCATGCCGCGACCGGATAGGAAAACGCGCTCAGCGTGCTTGACCAGAAGAAAAACAAGCCGGCCGCAGACAGCGACAGATCGAAGCGTTCGAACAGCCAGAGCACCAACAGCGATTGGGCGATGAAGCCGCCCGCAAAGGCGTCGATGCTGAAGAGCGCGGCGAGCTTGTAGACGGTGCCCCGCGAAGGTCCAAGCGGGGCGTGCGCGGCCTGCTCCTCGGCGCGTGCGCGGGGGACCTGACGATAGAGCGCCGCGCTTGCGGCGCCGAGCGCGGCGTAGGCGTAGAACATTAAACGGAACGCTGAGAGTCTGCTGCTTCCCGTCGCGACGATAAAATCTGGTAACGAAGCGGCAAGGGAGCCGGCCGCTGCCGAAAGCGCCCCGATCAGGCTGTAGCTGGCAAAGATCTGCGTCCGTCTGTCGTCTTTTGCGCCGCGCGCTAGCGCCGCGTGCTCCAGCGGAACGAGGACGCCGAGATCGCCGGCGGACGGATTGATTGTGCCGACAAAGGCCACCAGGGCGATCAGCACGAAATGCTCGACGTTCGGAAATGCCAGGCCGGTTATCACCATCAAGCCCGCGCCCGAGAGCATCAGCGCGCGCAAGTCGTGACGCGGCGCGATCCAGCCGACGATCAATGTCAGCAGCGCCGTTCCCAGTAGCGATGCCGTGGCAACAAGCCCAACGGCTATGGCATCGTAGCCCAGCACTGTCATGTAGGCCGGAAGAATGATGATGGCAAAGCCATCTCCGAAGCCGCGCAGGCCGCGTGCCATGTAGAGCAGCGAAATCGGAGAAGCTGCCGCATTGGTCGCCGTCGCGATCTCAGCCGTCGTCCGCTGATGAGGCGATGTTGCCATGTTAGTCCCTGCCTCGCGGCAGCGGCGTGATCCTGACCTGCTCGAATCGCGTGACGCTGTCGGCCTTGGTCCAGAGCGCAACGCCGCCGGCTTCCGTAAAAGTGTTGTCGGTTGCGCCAAACAGTGTCTTGCCGTCATAGGAGACGGTGAACCGGTTGGCTTCGGCTCGAAGGCCGAGCGCATGCCATTCGTTGGCGGTCACCCGCAAATTGGCACCCGCGAGTTGTTCGCGGCGGCCGTTGACGACGCGATAGAAGCGGACATTGTCCTCCAGCGCGTTGGCCCGCACCACATAGTAATTGTCGGCATCTGCGAGGCGCAAGGCGATGCCGCCGGCCTGATCGACCTTGCCGCCGACCGCCTTGAACCGCAACTCGACGTCGAGATTGGCGGCGGACAGGCTGTCATGGATGGCAAGGGGGAAGCGGTAGTCGGTGCGGTCAGTATTGCTCTGCTCGATCGCGCGCCCCATTGAAGCCGTCGGATCTTCGACCACAGTCCATTGGCCCTCCGGGCCCTTGCCGGTGCGCGCAAAGGTGAAACCAGCCGGCGGCGATCCCGGCGTCATCCGATCGATGGCAATCATGATAGCCCCTGTCTCCCCGAACGCGGTTGATCCGGCGCACGCGAGAAAGCACGCGGCCAACGCTGACGTCAGAACCGGTTCAAAAACGTGAAAAAATCCTGGGCCGCTGTCGTCCACGCGCAATCCCCCGACACGTCGAGTGGTGCGCAGAACTTGGACGGAGCCCGTCTTACGGGGAGCCTGCTTTATCCCCGTATCATCAATTTAGTCATGTTCGAAGTTTTCGGCAAGTTCTCCGATCAGTCGATGCTTGTCGTCAGTATTTCGGGCGGTGCGAATTCGCCCATTCGCGCGCGTGCTCGATCGGCTTTCGATATTTGGGGTACATCGCCTTGCTTTCCTCGGTCAGGCTGAAAGCAAACGCGCTGGGCAGAATGAAGAAATCCGCAAGCGTGAGTTCCGGACCAAGCAGATAGTCCTGCCCCCGCGACAGTTCGCGCTCCATGACGCCAAGCGCAAGTTCGACCTTGGGCAGCGCATGCGCCACGACCTTTTCATCAGAGGCAATGCCGAGTTCCGGATAGACCAGCCGTTCATGGGTCACATGGTAGATCATGTAGGGATAGTAGTAGGAATTGACCGCGCTTACCCATTGGTTCATGCGCGCCCGTTCGCGAACGTCCTGCGGTGTCAGCCGCGGTCCGTCAAACGCCTCGTCGATATACGAGACAATGGCGCTGGTCTCGTAGACGGTGAAATCGCCGTGCCTCAGGGCCGGGACGCGATTGAACGGATGTAGCGTCAGATGTTCGGGCTTGCCCATCACCGGTTCAAGGTCGTGGAAGACGTAGGGCACGTCCCTGTGCGTCAGGACCAGGCGGACAATGTTGACATAGGTGCTTCGCGGGAAGCCGTAGACAATCGGATCGGGCATTTGCTTCTCCTCTGGTGTGTCATTCAATCCCAGAAAGGCCTGTTGGCCTCGTCCAGCGCCTGTTGCCTCGTAACGCCGATATCCTTGAGCAGATGCTCGTCTAGGTCGCGCAGGTCGGCGCGCTGCCGGCTGCGTTCGCTCCACCGCAGCCATTTGTTCAACAGCGCGGTCCATTCCAGCCATGAGCTGGATTGATAAATATCGATCCGAGGCCGGTATCGAATACGAAGGCGCAAATCGGTTAGATTGAAGAGCGTTGACATCGAACGGCTCCCGACCGCATGATTTGCAGTAATTGCTATTGCGATAGGCCCGGTTGGACGCGGCTCGCAAAGC
>VAZG01000306.1 GCA_005885285.1 Alphaproteobacteria bacterium
TCATCCACAATGCAGATGCTGGTCTCCTTGACCGATACGTCCAATCCAGCAAAATGGTCCATGCTGCGCTTCTCCTTCTGATGCTTGAGGCCGTAACCACGGACCTCGTTTCACCATCAGCCTGAAGCGCAGCACCCAAAAATCTTCAGCTATCCACAAGCTGGGCCGGCCGATTACCCCAGCTTTGGTCAGACGCGGACATTTTGCTACGGCGTAGCGACGCGGATATCAGTTAGCCACCGCTGCGAAATTGCGTGATGTTCGGCGGGGGCGGATTTGGATATCTCTTGAGCGTTGCTATGTACTCATCGACAGTTTTGAGCGCGGGCCCCGATACCCAGCCAAACATTGCCGCTACAATGAGATCCTCGTGTGGGTCCATTTCAATGTTGTAAATCTTCGGGTAGCCGGCCATCGGAGCGCTGGCGGAGAACATACCGGGCTGCCGCTGCGGTCCGATGCCGGTCGGATGAACGTCGGTAAAGTAAATACGCCACTGCTTCCAACGCGCGGCGACGAGGTCCCCACCGATAAAGCTCAACATGCTTTCGCGATGCCCTATGGCTGTGCTGCCGAGCAAGACGTCGGTTTGATCGACGCCGTCAATCGCTCGGTCCGTTGGAATCTTGCCACCGACGATATGGGCGAAGGTCGGCAGGAAATCCATGATCGAGAACATGGCGTATGTGGTCGTGCTCGGCTTGACCTTGCCGGGCCAACGGATGATCCCTGCCGTCCGTATCGCTCCTTCAGTCGCTTCGCCTAACTCTCCGCGGAACGGACCGGAATTGCCCATGTCCGGCGTTCCCTGGTTGCCGTGCTCGCGGGCGGTTTGGCCTTGTGGGCCGTTGTCAGAGGCAAAGACGACGATGGTGTTGTCGTCAACGCCAAGTTGCTTGAGCGTGTCGAGGATCTGGCCGACGTGGTAGTCCCCTTCCATCAGCTTGTCGCCGTAGTTGCCGATCCGTGATTTGCCCCTGAACTGTTGGGAAGGCAGGTTCGGAAAGTGCCCCATGGAGAAGGGGAGGTAGAGGAAGAACGGCATTCCAGCGGCTTTCTGACGCCGCATGAAATCGATTGATTTATCCACCAACTCATTGTCGATGTTGGCGCGCACGTCCTCGGTAAATGGTTTCACGATCTGCAACGGCCCACCGGCCTTTGCCTCAACGATCTGCGGTCCCGCTCTCAGCAGCGCTTCGTAGGGCTCACTCATCGAATGCGTAAGAGCGATTGTCGTAGGATATGTTGCGGCATCCCAGCTAATATCGGGCGGAATGCCATAAAACTCATCAAAGCCGTGCGCGGTCGGCAAACTTTGGGGTGCACTTCCAAGGTGCCATTTCCCGAAAATTGCGGTGGCATAGCCAACACTCTTGAACAACTCGCCCATGGTGAAGGCGTTAGCGGGAAGTGTATAGGGGCTGCCCTCAATTGCGATCAGCGACAGACCGTTGCGTATCGAATATTGTCCCGTCATAAGCGCCGCACGGGAGGGGGTACAAGCTGGTTCCACAAGGAATTGCGTGAGACGCAATCCCTCTTGAGCCAGTGCATCGAGGCGCGGCGTCGGAGCCCCGCGCAACTCGCCGCCGCCATATGACCCAAGGTCGCCGTAGCCGACGTTATCGGCGAGAATAAAAACAACGTTGGGCTTATTGCTCTGTTGCGCAAAGGCGGTCGCCGAACCCATCAAAGCAAGTAGCGTCACGCCTGAAGCGAAGCGCTTTAACGCTGTGATTTTCATGGCGGTAGCTCCTGGGCCGTACTCGATTGGAAACGTAACTCTGCATTCAACAGTCTCAAGCAATTAATCTGGAGGCCGTTAAACGGTGATATGGGACCGTCATCGTCCCGTGGATTGATGTCCTCTGCTCAGGAGACAATCGCGATCGAGTCCAACCAGCAGCAAGTCGGTCCATGTCCGCTATGCGTTTTCGGCAGGAACGTAACATTGCATTCTAAGTCTGAGTTGGGGGTCAATCGCGCGCTTGCGGCAACGTCCGGTTGTCGCGCAAGGCGGACGTTCGCGAAACACCGAGTTGTTGACCGACATGTTAAGTGTCGATCTCAAATGTGCCCCGCGCCATGTCCGGTTTCTCTTCGTTAGAGACCGGATCGCAGACGTCCCGAATTGGCAAGTTCGTGCTAATAGGCGGAAGTGGCGATCCCTCCCTCGATTGTGATTGGATACGGCCGGAATAATTGACAACCACGAAGATCACCCCGCATGCAGGCGAACCGGGTTGGGGATCGGCAATGGAAGTTACCTCGGACTGGAACCCGGCAGAAAGGCCTGACGCGTCTGGGGGAAGCGGCCCCGCAGGCTCCACTCAGGTCAAGACTGTCAATTTGGCCCTCCAGGGGGGCGGAGCGCATGGTGCCTTTACCTGGGGTGTCCTCGACCGGCTGCTGGACGAGAAAGATCTCGCCTTCGAGGGCCTCAGTGCCACCAGCGCCGGAGCGATGAACGCGGCGGTCTTTGCCTATGGACGTGCCGTCGACGGCCGCGAAGGGGCACGCAAAGCGCTCGCCGGCTTCTGGAAGCGCGTCAGCGACGCGGCCAAGCTCGGACCGTTGCAGCCAAATCCCATCGACCGAATGCTGGGGGATCACAAGCTAACCTGGTCGCCGGTTTTCTCCCTTATCGGCTTCGTGACGCGCATGCTGTCGCCGTATCAGTTCAACCCGGTGGACTATCACCCACTGCGGGATGTGGTCGAGCAATCGATCGATTTTGACGTGCTGAAGCGCCCGGATTGTCCGGTCAAGCTGTTTCTCTCCGCAACCAACGTGCGTTCCGGCAAGGTGAAGATCTTCACTGGGACGGAAATTTCAGTGTCCGCCGTGATGGCTTCGGCGTGTCTGCCCACGATGTTTCATGCGGTTGAGATCGACGGCGAAGCCTATTGGGACGGCGGCTACATGGGAAATCCGGCACTCTTCCCGCTCATCTATAACTGCACCAGCACCGACATTGTCATCGTTCATATCAATCCGCTGTTCCGCAAAGACGTGCCGCACACCGCAGATGATATTTTGAACCGCATCAACGAGATCAGCTTCAATTCTTCTCTGATGCGGGAGATGCGGGCGGTCAGCTTCGTCACCAGGCTCGTCACGCAAAACCGTATCGTCGAGGGAGGGCTGAAGCACATACTGATCCACGGCATCGCGGACGACGAATTCATGAGCGCTCTCAGCTCGACAAGCAAGTACAACGCCGATTGGGACTTTCTCACCTTTCTTCGCGACCGGGGACGAAAATGTGCGGGCGACTGGCTCGCAAAGAACCTCGTCAAAGTGGGCGTCGAGTCGTCGGTGGATATTGATAAAATGTACCTTTGAATCCAGTAATTCGTGATCGTTGTCGCCCTGTGTCCAACATGGGCGCGGGGAGAGCGCCGGCGAGACAACGCCCTCCCCTATTTGCCCTTCGCGAGCGCCTCGCCAAAGGCCTGAAACAGCGCGCGATTAATGGGATTACGCTGCGGATCGTATTCCGCGTGCCACTGCACCCCCAGCGCAAAGCCGGGTGCGTCGGCAA
>VAZG01000307.1 GCA_005885285.1 Alphaproteobacteria bacterium
CGCCACCAGCTTGGGGTCCCTGAGCGCTTCCCCGACGGCCCGGTTAAGGATGTCGACGATTTCGCCCGGCGTGCCCTTCGGCGCGGAGATGCCATAGAACACGGTCGCCTCATATCCCGGCACCGTCTCGGCGATGGCGGGAAGGTCGGGTAGGCTGGGCCAGCGTTGCGGCGAGGTGACGGCGAGCGCGCGCACGCTGCCGCCGCGCGCCTGTTCGAGCGCGGAAGGAAGGTTGTCGAAGATCAACTGCACCTTGTTGGAGATGACATCGGGAAGCGCGATCGCCGATCCGCGATAGGGCACATGCATCATGTCGCATTTGGTCATCGCCTTGAACAGCTCCGCAGACATGTGCACCGAGGTGCCGTTGCCCGACGAGGCATAGGCCACCGTACCGGGATTGGCTTTGCAATAGTCGATCAGTTCCGCCACGGTCTTCACCGGCATGGCGTTCGACACCACCAGCATGTTGGGCACTTGCATGAAGCTCGCGACCGGCACGGTGTCGCGGATGAAGTCGAACGGCAGCCTCTTGTAGAGCGAGGCTGAGATCGCGTTGTTGGCGCCGCTGAACAATAGCGTATAGCCGTCCGCCGGCGAGGTGATCGCAGCCGCGGTTGCGATATTGCCGCCGGAGCCGCTACGGTTTTCCACCACGAACTGTTGGCCGAAATGGTCCGACAGCCACTGCGCCATGATGCGCGCCACGATATCGACCGGGCCGCCGGGGGCGAAACCGATCAGCCAGCGTACCGGGCGGTTCGGGTAGGTGTCGGCGGCGGTTGCATAGGAGCTCCCGGCGGCGACGCCAATCAGGCAGACGACACCGAACGACGCTGCACGCAAGAATCCCAACATGGCCGCTCCCGTCATTTTGTCTGTGTCGTTGAAACACATGCTTCCATAAATTCCGGACCTTGCCTACAACCTCTCTCGCGCCCTGCGGTCGGTCGCGTTGACGCGAGATGCGGTGCCGGAGGTCGAAAATGAAATTTTCCCGAATTGTCTGCGCTGCTGTTCTGCTGTTGACCGGGGGCGCCGCGGCGCAAGATGGAGGCAAGGCCATTCAAAAGACCACGATCAGCCTGGGAACCGCGACGCCTGGCGGTGGCTTCCCGCTTTACGGCAACGCATTTGCCGAAATCATCAATGCGGCGGGCTCCACGCTGTCGATCGAGCCGCGTAACACCAAAGGCAGCAACGAGAACATTCCGTTGTTGGAAGCCGGCCAACTCGATATTGCCCTGGTTGCCGGCGAGCCCTCCTACGAAGCTTTGATGGGCATCGGGCGGCCGGCGACGAAGCTTAAAATTCTGACCGCGATGTACTCAAGCCCGGGCATGTTCGTGGTGCGGGCCGATAGCCCGTACAAAACTATCCGCGATCTCGTCGGCAAGCGGGTCGCATTCGGTGCCAAGGGTTCGGGGCTGCCGATCCTGTCGCGGTATGTGCTCGACGGCCTCGGACTTAAGCAGGACGATGATTTCCAGTCGATTTATCTCGATCGCGCCAGCGACGGCCCGGCGATGGTACTCGACGGGCAGGTCGCGGCACTATGGGGCGCCGGCATCGGCTGGCCCGGCTTCTCCACGATGGCGGCAAGTCCGCCCGGCGCGCGGTTCATCGCGCCTGATGCCAGCGAGATCGCGCGCATCAGGGCCAAGCATTCGTTCCTCAAGCCGCTCACGGTTCCGGCGGGCAGCTATCCGAACCAGACGGCGCCAATCGATTCGGTAGGCTCGTGGAGCTTCATCCTGGCGCGCGAAAGCTTGCCTGACGACATCGCCTATCGACTCGCGCGCGCGCTGCACAGCGCGGAGGCCACGTTCTGCAAAAAGCTGGCGCAGGCCTGCGAAACCACCGCGGCCAGTACCGTCGCCGCGGCGCCGAAGGAGGAATTGATCCATCCCGGCGTGCTCAAATATTTCCGCGAGATCGGGGTAATGAAGTGAGCGAATAGCGAATAGCGAATAGAGGAGTTATCTACTCGCTACTCCCTATTCGCTACTCACTTCTTCATTTCTTCACCAGCGAACACGCCGGATCGGGCGGGCCGAACGCATCCTGTCCCGATATCTTCGCGAGTATCTTGTAATAATCCCACGGATATTTGCTCTCCTCAGGCGTCTTGACCTGGACCAGCATCAAGTCGTGCACCATCAGATTGTCGTCGCGCAGCTTGCCGTTACGGGCGAAGAAATCCTCGATCGGCTTCTCGCGCATCTTGGCCGCCACCTTCAACGGCTCATCGGTGCCGGTCTCCTTGATAGCGTTGAGATAGGCCATCACCGATGAATAGACGCCGGCCTGCCACATCGTCGGCATCCGGTTCATCTTGGCGAAGTAGCGCTTCGACCATTCGCGGGTCTTGTCGTCCATGTCCCAATAGAACGAGGTGGTCAGCAACAGGCCCTGTGCCGCCGGCAGGCCGAGCGAATGAATGTCGGTGATCAGTGCCAGCAGCGCGGCCATCTGCTGGCCGCCCTTGAATACGCCGAACTCGGAAGCAGTCTTGATCTCGTTCATGTTGTTGGGGGGGCCTGCGGCAATGCCGATGATCTTGGCTTTCGAAGCCTGCGCCTGCAGCACGAAGGAGGAGAGGTCGGGCGTCGCCAGGGGCGGCCGCACCGAGCCCACCACCTTGCCGCCATTGGCGTTGATGACGGTCGAGGCATCGCGCTCCAGCGAATGGCCGAATGCATAATCGTCGGTGATGAAGAACCAGCTATCGCCGCCGCGCTTGACCACGGCCTGCGCGGTGCCGACCGCGAGCGCGCGGGTGTCGAACACCCACTGCATCGCGTAGGGTGAGCAGAACTTGCCGTGGAAATCGGCGGTGCCGGTGGAATGGGTGATAAACAATCGCTTTTTTTCATTGGCGACGTTCTGCACCGCAAGCCCCACCGCCGAGACCGGCACGT
>VAZG01000151.1 GCA_005885285.1 Alphaproteobacteria bacterium
TTTTCGCAGACCACGCCCACGCTGATCGGAACGATGCTGTTCAATGCCGGTGCTTCCGCTTACACGTTCACGACGGAAGGATTGGAATTCACGGATAAAGGTATCGTCAACAATTCCAGCTCATCTCCGGTCTTCGTTAGTGCCGGTACGATTGTTTTCCAGAATGCCAGCACGGCTGCCAACGCCATCATCACCAACGCAATCGGCGGAGAAACTTTATTTCTGAATGCCAGTTCGGCTGCCAACGCCACGATCACCAGCAACCAAAATGGCTTCACAAGGTTCGAAGGCAACAGCTCGGCCGGCAACGCGATCATCAGCAATAATGCAAACGGCAGCCTTTTGCTTTTCTCGAACGCGAGCACGGCTGGCAACGCCACGATCATCAACAACCCAGATAGCACAACAAACTTCGAAGATACCAGCACAGCCGCCAACGCCACCATCAACAACACACGGGGCAACATACAGTTCGCACAAGCCAGCTCGGCGGGCAACGCAACAATCACCAACAATTCCGGCGGCAGCATCGGCTTCTTCGACAACAGCACCGGCGGCAACGCGCGCTTCATCACCAATGCCGGCGGCGAGTTCGACATGTCCGACGTCCGGGGCGGGATGACCGCAGGCTCGATCGAGGGCGCGGGATCCTATTTCCTCGGCAGCAACACGTTGACGGTCGGCTCGAACAACCTCAGCACCGAGGTCTCCGGCGTCATCGCCGATGGCGGGTTTTCCCGCCACAGCACCGGCGGCAGCCTCGTCAAGGTCGGCAGCGGCACGCTGACGCTCTCCGGCATCAACACCTACACGGGTGCGACCACGGTCAACGGTGGAACGCTCGTCGTCGACGGCTCGATTGCCACGTCTTTGCTGGGCACGGTCACCAGCGGCGCCATGTTGGCCGGCATCGGCACCGTCGGCAAAACGTTGGTCGCCGCCGGCGGTACGGTGGCGCCCGGCAGCGCCGCCGGCGGCGCGATCGGCACCCTCCATGTCGCCGGTAATCTTCTCGTCGGGCCGGGAGCGTTCTATGCGGTGGATGTCAACGGGTTAGGGCGGAGCGACCGGATAGCTGCGACCGGCGCGGCCAATCTCGGCGGCGGAACCGTGCAGGTGACTGCGATAAACAGCCTTCTCGTCAACACGCCCTACACGATCCTGACCGCGTCAGGAGGGGTGACGAACACGTTCTCAGGTGCGGTTGGCAGCTTCGCCTTCTTCACGCCCAACCTGACTTATGATCCGAACGATGTCTTCCTGACCTTCGCGCGCAACAATGTGAGTTTTGCGAGCGCGGGGCAGACGCGCAACCAGGTCGCGACCGGCGCAGGCCTGGACAGCCTTGGCCGCGGGCCGGCGTTTAACGCGGTCGTCGCCAGCAGCACGCCCGCGCAGGCGCGCCTTGCGTTCGACCAGCTTTCCGGCGAGCTGCACGCCAGCACTGCCGGCGTAATGCTCGACGAGTCGCGCTACGTCCGCGATGCGGTCTTGGGCCGTCTGCGGCAGCCGTTCGGCCGACCGGACGGATCGTTTGCGGCGCTCGTGCCGATCGGTTCGCAAGCCGTCGCGGTCGACGGCAGCGGCGCGCTGGGTTACGCAAGCGAGCCGGCGTTCAAGGCCGCGCCGGGAGCGGCGCCGCAGGAGCGGATCATGACCGCCTGGGCGCAAGCCGTCGGCGACTGGGGCCGCACCGACAGCGACGGCAATGCGGCTCGGCTCCGCCGCGCGACCGGCGGCGTCATCTCAGGCGTGGACGCGACCTTTGAGGAGCGTTGGCGGCTCGGATTCGCCGGCGGCTACACCCAGTCGCTGCTCAACATCGACGACCGCAGGTCCAGCGCCACCATCAACAACTATCACCTCGCGCTCTATGGCGGCGGCGAGCTCGGCGCCTGGGCTCTGCGCGGCGGCGCTGCGCTCACCTGGCACACCATCGACAGCGAACGCACGATCGTGTTTCCCGGTTTCTTCGACAGCGCCAAGGCGAGTTACGACGCGCGTACCGCGCAAGTCTTCGGCGAGGTCGGCCGCGGCTTTGGGTTGGGCAAGGTGACGCTCGAGCCGTTCGCGGGCCTCGCCTATGTGCATCTCGACACCGGTCATTTTGCGGAGACCGGCGGCGCGGCGCTGACCGGCGGCGGCGATGCCTTCGCCACCACCTTCACCACGCTCGGGCTGCACGGCGCGAGCTCGGTATCGTTATCGGATGGCAAGCCGCTGACCGTGCGCGGCACGCTCGGCTGGCGGCATGCATTCGGCGACGTGACCCCGGAAACGCTGCTGGCGTTCAGCGGCGGCGGCACGCCGTTCACGGTTGGGGGCGTGCCGATCGCGCGCGATGCCCTGCTGGTCGAGGCAGGCGCTGGCTTCAATTTCGCGCGCAACGCCAGCCTCGCGCTGACCTATTCCGGCCAGCTCGCGCGCGCCGCGCAGGACCATGCCGCCAAGGGCGAGATCAGCTGGAAATTTTGACAACGATTTTTCCGCCTGAGGAACAGTTCGCGGCGGGGATCTGGTGAGAGGCATGACGAAAACGGCGTTGATAATCGGAGCGACCGGAGGCGTGGGGCGCGAGGTCGCAAGGGCCTTGGCGCATCGCGGCTGGCAGCTTCGGTGCCTGAGCCGCTTGCCAAAGCCAGTCTCCGTCTCGCTATCGGGTAACGGCGTCGCCTGGATCAAGGGAGATGCGATGAAGGCGGAGGACGTGGTCAACGCAGCCAGAGATGTCGCCGTCATCGTTCACGCGGCCAATCCACCACGATACAGAAACTGGCGTGGACTCGCGATGCCGATGCTTCGTAACTCCATCGAAGCGGCGAGAGCCTCGAACGCGCGACTGATCTTCCCCGGCAACTTGTATAACTTCGGACCGGACGCCGCTCCGCTGTTGTCCGAGACTGCGCCGCAGAACCCGAACACGCGCAAGGGCCGCGTTCGCAGCGAGATGGAAGACATGCTGAGAGCGGCGGCGGCGACCGGAACCCGATCGCTCGTCGTGCGCGCCGGCGACGTGTTCGGTGGACACGGGCCATCCTCAAATTTTTCGAATGTCCTGATCAAACCGAGGGAGCCGCTGCGCGCCATCGTGTATCCCGGTCCTCCTGCGACGGGTCATGCCTGGGCCTATCTGCCGGACTACGCCGAGGCGATTGCGCGACTTGCAGATATCGAGGCCGATCTGCCGTCGTTCGACATGTTTCACTTTGGTGGACATTGGATCGAACCCGGTATCGAGCTCGCTCAATCCATTCGTCGCGCGGCCGGAAGGCTCGATCTGCCCATTCGCCGCTTTCCGTGGCTCGCCGTTCGGCTGCTCGCGCCCTTCGCCCCGCTCCTGCGTGAGGTCGAAGAAGTTCGCTATCTCTGGGATGTCCCTCTTCGGCTCGATAATTCCAAGCTGATTGCGTTGATCGGCGACGAGCCTCACACCCCTCTCGACCAAGCAGTTCGCGCCAGCCTGTTAGAGCTCGGGTGCTTGACGAGTTAAAAGTGAAGTTGAAAAAAATGGAGATAAAAATGCCAGTCTTGATGGTTCGCGGCGATGTCGAGGACTTCGATAGATGGAGAGAGGTTTTTGACGAGAATGCCGGGGCGCGAACCGCGCATGGTTGCCAGCGCGTTCGCCGATTTCGTTCAACCGAAAACCCCAATCATTTGCTCATCCTGTTCGACTGGGATACCGAGGAAAATGCCAAGGCCTTCAGCGCGAGCCCGCAGCTTGCAAGAACCCAGGCTAAAGCGGGCATCCTGCCAGGGCGAGAGACTGCCTTTTTCGAAGAATTCTGACGTGTTCATGCACAGGCCGCCCATGTCGAAACAACCTGGCTCCCGCCACGCGAACCGGCATCCACTTCGCTTGGGAAACCCACCCGTTTCCCGACCGCGATGTATCACCGAGCGGGGAACCAATCGGGCTTGGCCAGCTCAAAACCCGCAAATTCGAATCCGGGCGACACCGTGCATCCGACCAGGGTCCAGTCGCCGGTGCTTTCGGCCGCCTGCCAGGCGTTCGCCGGCACGATCGCTTGCGGGCGTTCGCCGGCGGCAAGATCAGGCCCCAGCGTGACCGCATGCGGCCTGCAGCCGTGATGGGCGATCCTCAGATTGAGCGCGCTGCCGGCATAGAAGTGCCAGACTTCGACCGCATCGATGCGATGCCAGTGCGAGCGCTCGCCGCGTGCCAAGAGGAAATAGATCGCGGTCGACAGCGCGCGCCGGTTGGCGTCGGTGCGGGAATCGCGGAACGTCTCGCGATAATGCCCGCCCTCCGGGTGCGGTCTCAATTCAAGTCGCGCGATGATGTCGGCAGCGGTCGTCATCATCAGGATTTGTTCTTGCGCTCGCGCAACTCGCCGAATACCTCGGCCGCATTCACGCCCTTCATATGCAGTTTTGCGGCGATCGACGGATCGTCGGCGCGCAGGAACACATTGGCCTTCTTCTCCTCCCCCATCAGCGTCGGCACGGTCGGCCTGTTGGCCGCGCGCAGCCGCGTCACTTCCTCGGCGCGCGCCTTCAGCGCGGCGTTGTCGGGTTCGACCGTGAGCGCGAATTTGATATTGGCCGCGGTATATTCATGGCCGCAATAGAGCTTGAAATCATCGGGCAGCGCCCGCAGCTTCAGGAGCGAGTCCCACATCATCGGATGTGTGCCCTCGATCACTCGTCCGCAGCCGATCGAGAACAGCGTGTCGGCGGCGAACACCGTTTTTTCGTTGTCGAACACGTAGCTGATGTGGTCGAGCGTATGGCCCGGCGTTTCCAGCACCCGGGCTAGCAGGCCGCCGACTTTCACCACGTCGCCATGGGCCGCGCGCAGATCGACATTGGCGATCTTGGTCGACTTGTCATGCGGAGCGACGACGCGGCAATTATATTTCTGCTTCAGCGCAGCGACGCCGCCGACATGATCGTGGTGGTGATGGGTGATCAGAATATCGGTGAGCTGCCAGCCTTCGTGTTCCAGTGCCTTCACGATGGGGCCGGCCTCCGGTGCGTCGATCGAGGCGGTCGCCCTGGTCGCGGGATCGTGGATCAGGGCGCCGAAATTATCGGTGAGGCAGGGGAACAGACGGATCTCGGCGGCCATGATATCTCCTCGCATTTCTTAACGGAGCCCCGTCGAGAAATATGGCGTTAACGCTTCAGGAGCAATGCAATATTCTGCACGCCGCAGGGCATAGCGCCGTGTTAGATTAGTATCATGGACGTTATTGACCTGCGCGATTTCTATTCGCGGCGCCTTGGCATCGTGGCGCGGCAGCTCATCAATCGCGGCATTCGCGAACGATGGCCGGACGCGAAAGACCTGCGTGTGCTCGGCATCGGCTATCCGACGCCCTATCTCGGCCTGTTCCGCGAGGATAGCGAGCGGTGCCTTGCCTTCATGCCGGCGGCGCAGGGCGTGCTGAAATGGCCGACTGGGCGGCCCGCGCTGGCAACGCTGGTCGAGGAGTTCTCGTTGCCGCTCGCGGACGCTGCGATCGATCGCATCCTCCTGGTTCACGCGTTGGAAATGTCCGACGATCCGGAAGGACTGCTGCGCGAGGTGTGGCGGGTGCTGGCGCCGTCAGGCCGGATGATCGCGATCATCCCGAACCGGCGTGGGGTGTGGACCCGCACCGATGCCACGCCGTTCGGTCATGGCCGGCCTTACTCGCGCTCGCAGATCACGCAATTGCTGCGGCAGACTTGGTTCACGCCGACCGCGTGGGGCGAGGCGCTGTTCATGCCGCCGGTTGCCGGCGGCTGGTTCCTGCGTTCGGCCTTGGCATGGGAACGCCTCGGCGAGGCGCTCTCGCTGCCGTTCGCCGGCGTGCATATCGTGGAAGCGACCAAGCAAGTCTATCGCGCGATCCCCGCCAAGCGCGAACGGACGCGGCTCATCCCGGCGCTGCAGCCGGTGCTGGTGCCGTCATCGCCGGCGACGCGCTAGCTACTCATTCCCCGGATTGAAATCGTCGCTGGACTGCGCCGGCGCGGGCAGGCCTTCGGGCCGCGGGCCGTGCGGCCGGCGCCGCCGGCGCGGGAAACGCTCGCCGCCGCCATTGCCTTCAAATCCGCCTTGGCCGCCGTTGATCTGCGGCTGCGGGCCGGTGATGAACGAGGGCAGGCGGTCGACCCCGCCACTGTCCGCGACCACCGGCTGCGGTTGAGGCTGCTGCGGCTGGTATTGCGGCTGTGGACGATGCTCGCGGTCGCGGTGTTCCCGCGGCTGCTGGTCGCGCTGATAGGGTTGCCCCTCGCGCTGATGATCGCGCGGGCTGTTGTCGCGCACATAGGGTTGTTGCTGCACCGGAACGAAGCCCGGCTCCTGGCCAAAACTCGAAAAATTGTCGCCTTCGTCCTCACCCTCCTCGGTGACCACTTCACCGTCGGGGCGCGGCGGCTGCTGCGGCTGGTTCTGACGGAACTGCTCCTGGGCGGCCGCGATCAGGCGGAAATAGTGCTCGGCGTGCTGATAGTAGTTCTCGGCGGCCACAGGATCGCCGGAAGAGCGCGCATCGCGCGCGAGCTGGACGTATTTTTCGGCCACGTGGGATGCGGTCCCACGGATCTTGATATCGGGTCCGTTGGACTCGAACACCCGGGTCATCGGGTTTTGCCCACGCCGGTTGTTATTGTTGTTGTTATTATTGTTCCGGTTACGCATCCGCTTGTTGTTTTGACCGTTTCTCATGTCTTGCCTTTATTCCAGCCCTGAAGTTAGCAGCGTTGAATTGCCGTTCCGATAGCCGTCTCGATCGATCAGCCCACGCGCTTTCGCGCGCCGAATCACGATGCAGTTCCCACTCGTGCCGATTTCGTTAACATCGCGTTCAACAAAGACGCGTTCCCCACCCGCCAGCCCAAATCGCCGGCGAACAATGATTCAGCCTACCAAAACAAGCCCGTTTTTTTTGCGTAGCTCTTCAAGCGCAATATCAGGCTTTCGTTCGCTTTGCGGTCGCAAGCAGCGCAGCTCTGTTAGCCATCGCGCTCAATAGGACCTGCGTTTTGGAACCTTTTACCCGGCGCGGCTCTCGCTTTGAGAACTCTGGCTTTCACCCGTTTGTCTACGGGGCCTGCGCCGATGCTGTAAGCGGAACGTAGTCGCTCCCGGGGAATATTCCAAGTGGTTTTTTGTGCCCCAATCGGGCTTTTATAACGGCATTTTTCGGCCCGCCACGGCGCGGGGGATGCCCGCCAAATCAACTCTGGGCGCGCTTTCGCCCGTTAACCCTGCAGCCGTCATCAAATCTTCGATCTGACCGCTTTGGCCTTGTCCGGATTCGACGACGAGCGCGCCGCGGGGCGCCAACAGGCGCGCCGCCTGCGGGATCAGAGCGCGATACGCGTCAAACCCGTCCATGCCGCCGTCCAGCGCCCGGTGCGGGTCGTGATCACGGACCTCTGCCGCTAGCCCTGCGATGTCGGCGGAGCGGACATAGGGCGGGTTCGAGACGATCAAGTCGAATGGACCGCTTAGCCCCGCCGCATAATCGCACGATATGAACGTCGCGCGGTCAGCGAGGCCCAGATCAGCGGCGTTGGCTTGCGCCACTTGCAGCGCCGCCGCGCTGATGTCGGTTCCGAATCCGCGGGCGTCCGGCAGTTCACGCAGCAACGCGAGCAGGATCGCGCCGGAACCGGTGCCGAGATCGGCTATTCGCCATGAGTGGTTCCTTGGGAGGTTCCTTGGGCCGTTCGCGGCAGGATTGGCGCGCAGCATTTCCAGCGCCAGCTCGACCACCGTTTCGGTATCCGGCCGCGGCACCAACGTTTCCGCCGAGAGCTTGAGCGGCAATCCCCAGAATTCCTTAATGCCCAGAATGCGCGCGACCGGCTCACCTCCCAGGCGGCGGCGCACAAAATCTTCAAGGCGCGCCGATTCGTCCGGCGAGAGCAGCCGGTTCGCGGCGATAATCATGCCGGTGAGATCAAGGCCAAGCACGGCGCCGATCAAGAGCCGCGCGTCGAGTTCGGCCGAATCGATTCCACCGGAGGTGAAACGCGTTGTCAGGCTGCGCCGCGCACTCTCGACGGTCTGTCCGGCAAAGGATTGAGCTGATCTCACGCTGCGGCGCCCTGGGCGGCGAGTTGCGCCGCCTGGTGCTCGGTGGTCAGCGCGTCGATCAGTTCGCCTAAGGCTTCGCCCGAGATCACCTGGGGCAACTTATAGAGCGTCAGGTTGATACGGTGGTCGGTGACGCGGCCTTGCGGAAAATTATAGGTGCGGATGCGCTCGGAGCGGTCGCCGGAGCCGACCTTCTCGCGGCGATCCGCCGAGCGCGCTGCCTCGACGCGCTGACGCTCGGCGTCGTAGACGCGCGAGCGCAGGATGTTCATGGCCGACGCCCGGTTCTTGTGCTGCGACCGGCTGTCCTGCATGCTGACCACGATACCGGTCGGGATGTGGGTGATGCGGATCGCCGATTCGGTCTTGTTGACATGCTGGCCGCCCGCGCCTTGCGCGCGCATGGTCTCGATCCGCAAGTCGTCGTTCTTGATCTCGACATCGACATCCTCGACCTCGGGCAGCACCGCCACCGTGGCCGCCGAAGTGTGGATGCGCCCTTGCGTCTCGGTATCGGGCACGCGCTGCACCCGGTGGACGCCGGATTCGAATTTCAGTTTCGCAAATGCGCCGCGGCCGGCCACCTCGGCGATGATCTCCTTGTAGCCGCCCATGGTACCCTCGCTGCCCGAGATCACGTCGACCTTCCAGCCCTGCAGATTGGCAAAACGCTCGTACATCCGGAACAGATCGCCGGCGAACAGCGCGGCCTCGTCGCCGCCGGTGCCGGCGCGGATCTCCAGCATGACGTTGCGGTCATCCATGGCGTCCTTGGGCAACAGCGCGACGCGGATCTTCTGCTCCAGCTCGGCGCGGCGTGCTTGCAGCGTCTCGCGCTCGGCTTCCGCCATGCCGCGCATTTCCGCATCGCTCGCGGGATCGGCGATCAGGGCCTCGGTATCGGCCAGTTCCTTGACGATGGCGCGATAGGCCTTGACCGCATCGATCAGCGGATTGAGCTCGGCGAGCTCGCGCGTGATCTGCACGTATTCCTGCGAACTCACCTGGCCGAGCGACTGTGCCTCCAGCGAGGCGTGATGCGCCAGCAGGACATCCAGTTTGGTTTCGGGCAGCATCGACATAGGTCATTCTCAAATAGCAGAGCTTTAGGAGCGGAGCGCCGTTCGGCAACCGCCTCGCTACAACGCCAGCCTCTCGGCTTCGGCAAATGCAGTCAGCCGCTCGCGGATCGACACGCTGCCGGCCGGTTGCTCCAATAACGGTATCATCATCGCCTCGGCTTTTTTGGCATCGAGGTCGAGGATCATCGCCTTGACCGGTCCGAGCGCGGTCGCCGACAGCGACAGCGAGCGATAGCCGAGCGCGATCAGCGCCAGCGCGCCAATCGGCTTTGACGCCATCTCGCCGCAGAGCGAGGCGGATTTCTTTGCAGCCTGCGCCTTGCGCGCGATATCGCGCAACGCCCGCATGATCGGCGCCGACATGGTATCGAACCGCTCGGACACCTTGGCGTTACCGCGGTCGACCGCGAACAGGAACTGGAACAGGTCGTTCGATCCGACCGAGACGAAATCGACCTTCTTCAACAGCTCGTCGAGCTGATAGAGCAATGCCGGAACCTCTACCATGGTGCCGATGTCGATACGCTCCGGCAGCGTGTGGCCGTGCTGGCGCAAATATGTCAGCTCGCGCTCGACGATGGCTTTCGCGGCATCGAATTCGGCCACTTCCGAGATCATCGGGAACATGATGCGCAGCGCACGGCCGCCGCCGGCACGCAGCAGCGCGCGGATCTGGCCGCGCAGCAGGCCCGGCCGGTCAAGGCCGAGCCGGATCGCGCGCCAGCCGAGCGCGGGATTTTCCTCGATCACGGCTTCCATATAGGGCAGCGCCTTGTCGCCGCCGATATCGAGCGTGCGGAAGGTGACGGGCTTGGAGCCGGCGGCATCCAGCACCGCGCGGTACAGCGCCAACTGGTCGCTGGTGCGCGGCAGGCTCTGGCCCACCATGAATTGCAGTTCGGTGCGGAACAGGCCGATGCCGGCGCTGCCGGTGTCGTCAATATGCGGCAGGTCGATGGCAAGACCGGCATTGATCATCAGCTCGACCGGCTGGCCGTCCCTGGTCACGCAGGGCCTGTCGCGCAGGGCGACATATTGCGCCTGGCGCCGGGCGCGGAAGCGCACCCGTTCGGCATAGGCCGATTCGATTTCCGCCGACGGGCGGACATAGATTTCGCCCGAGGTGCCGTCGACAATGATGGCATCGCCGGGATCGGCGATGCCGGGCGCGTTCGGCACTTCGCCGACCGCAGGGATTCCGAGTGCCCGGGCCACGATCGAGACGTGCGAATTGGCGGTACCTTCCTCCAGCACCAGCCCGCGCAGGCGCTTGCGGTCGTAGTCGAGCAGGGCCGCGGGGCCCATCGCGCGCGCGATCAGGATGGCGTTGTCGGGCAGATGTTCGCGCGAGGGCGCGTGATCCTGTCCGACCAATTGTCGCATCAGGCGATAGCCGAGGTCCTCGAGATCGTGCAGGCGGTCGCGCAAATATGGATCGGTCGAACGCAGCATGCGCGCGCGGGTGTCGGACTGCACGCGTTCGACCGCGGCTTCCGCGGTGAGGCCGGTGGCGACCGCCTCATGGAGCTTGTGCGACCAGCCGTGGTCGTTGGCGAACATGCGATAGGCTTCCAGCACGTCGCGATGCTCGCCGCCGTCCGCGACGTCGCCACGTTCCAGCATGCGGTCGAGATCGGCGCGCAGCTTGGTCATCGCGGTGTCGAGCCGCTTGATTTCCTTGGGCAGGTCCTCGGCAATATAGTTGGTGATGACGACACGCGGTTCGTGCAGCACGACATGGCCGAGCGCGATGCCGTCGGACAGGATCGCGCCGGTCTTGTGCTGCGAATGCCGCGCGGCAGGCTCGGCGCCCGGCTGCGCCAGCGCCGTCAATTCGCCCGAGGCGATCATCTCCGCCAGCACCATGGCGGTGGTCTGCAGCGCCTCGACCTCTTCCTCGACATAGGTGCGCTTGGCGCGGTTCTGCACCACCAGCACGCCGAGCGTGTTGCCGGCGCGCAGGATCGGCACGCCGAGGAAGGAGTGGTAGATCTCTTCGCCGGTTTCCGGACGGTACGAGAAGGCGGGGTGGCTTTGCGCGTCGTTCAGATTGAGCGGCGTCGCCTCGCTGGCGACGAGGCCGACCAGGC
>VAZG01000308.1 GCA_005885285.1 Alphaproteobacteria bacterium
CTCGCGCTGGAATGCGGGCGGGCCCGCGACCTCGCATGTGGTCGCCCGCATCGACCTCAACGGCTTCTATCTCATTCAGGACACGCGTCAGAGCCGCGACGGCAAGGAGAGTTTCGCCACCCACGGCGTGTTCACCTACGATCGCGAGGACCGGCTTTACAAATTATTCTGGCATGACTCGCTCGGCTATTATCCGCCGTCGCCGGCTTCGGGGGGGTGGAGCGGCAAATCGCTGATCCTGGTGCGCGGCTCGCTGCGCGGCAATGCTCGACACGTCTACGAAGTGATCGACGACAACACCTACTCGATGAAAATCCAGTTCTCGCCCGACGCGGAAGGATGGGCCGACGTGCTCACCGGCGTTTACCGGCGCATCCATTAACTCCCTCCCGCCCCGCGAAAGCAGTCTCATCCATGTCCGTCCTGATCGACAAAAACACCAAAGTCATTTGCCAGGGCTTTACCGGCAAGAACGGCACCTTTCATTCCGAGGCTGCCATTGCCTACGGCACCAAGATGGTCGGCGGCACCTCGCCCGGCAAAGGCGGGTCGAAACATCTCGGCCTGCCGGTGTTCGATACGGTGGTGGAGGCGCGCGAAAAGACCGGCGCCGATGCATCCGTGATTTATGTGCCGCCGCCGGGTGCGGCGGATGCGATCTGCGAGGCGATAGACGCCGAAATCCCGCTGATCGTCTGCATTACCGAAGGCATTCCGGTGCTCGATATGGTGCGGGTAAAGCGGTCGCTGTCAGGATCGAAGTCGCGGCTGATTGGGCCGAACTGCCCAGGCGTGATGACGGCCGGCGAATGCAAGATCGGCATCATGCCGGCGAACATCTTCAAGCCCGGCAGTGTCGGCATCGTCTCGCGCTCAGGCACGCTGACTTATGAGGCGGTGTTCCAGACCACCCAGGAAGGTCTTGGCCAGACCACCGCGGTCGGCATCGGCGGAGATCCGGTCAAGGGTACCGAATTCATCGACGTCCTGGAAATGTTCTTAGGCGATCCCAAAACCACGTCGATCGTCATGATCGGCGAGATCGGCGGTGCGGCCGAGGAAGACGCAGCGCAATTCCTGAAAGACGAGGCCAAGCGCGGCCGCAAGAAGCCGATGGTCGGCTTCATCGCCGGCGTCACCGCGCCTCCCGGCCGTCGCATGGGTCATGCCGGTGCGATCATCTCTGGCGGCAAGGGCGATGCAGTTTCCAAGGCCGCGGCCATGGAATCGGCCGGAATTACTGTCTCGCCGTCGCCTGCGAGGCTCGGGCACACCCTTGTGGAAAAATTGAAATCCTAATTCAGTTTTTAGTCCTTTTCGGCGCGAAGATTCGTCCTAAATAGGTTAAAGCTGTTTGACCTCGCTGATCCCTAGCCCGGATCAGCGTTTGCGCCATTTTCTGCGCGCGAAGTCGAAATCACCAGGACGCCATTATGTCTCGTCAGGACGCGAATGCCGCCTTTGCCCTTTCTTCGTTTTTGCAGGGCACCAACGCCACCTACATCGACGATATCTACGCCCGCTACGAAAAGGACCCGGCCTCGCTCGACCCCGAGTGGCAGGAGTTCTTCAAGAGCCTGAAAGACAGTCCAGCCGACGTCCAAAAGAACGCCGAGGGCCCGTCCTGGGGCCGCAACAACTGGCCGCTGACGCCGCAGGACGAGCTGACGTCCGCGCTCGACGGCAACTGGGCCGAAGTCGAAAAGGTGGTTGGCGCCAAGCTTGCGGCTAAGGCGCAGGCCAAAGGCCAGGCCAGAGGCGCCGAGGTCACCGCGGCCGACTTGCATCAGGCGACCCGCGATTCCGTGCGCGCGCTGATGCTGATCCGCGCCTACCGGATGCGCGGCCACTTCCACGCCAACCTCGATCCGCTCGGCATCGAAGCGCCGCGCGACCGCGAAGAGCTCGATCCGCGTTCCTACGGCTTCGTCGAGGGCGACTTCGATCGCAAGATATTCCTCGACCATGTGCTCGGCATGGAATACGCGAGCTTGCGCGAGATCGTCGCGATCTGCGAGCGCACCTACTGCCAGACGCTCGGCGTCGAGTTCATGCACATCAGTAACGCTGCGCAGAAATCCTGGATCCAGGAGCGCATCGAGGGCCCGGACAAGGAAATCAGCTTCACCCGCGAGGGCCGGCGCGCGATCCTCAACAAGCTGGTCGAAGCCGAAGGCTTTGAGAAATTCTGCGACGTCAAATTCACCGGCACCAAGCGCTTCGGTCTCGACGGCGCCGAATCGCTGATCCCGGCGCTCGAACAGATCATCAAGCGCGGCGGCAATCTCGGCGTAAAGGAAATCGTGGTGGGCATGCCGCATCGCGGTCGCCTCAACGTGCTGACCCAAGTGATGGGTAAGCCGCACCGCGCGCTATTCCATGAATTCAAGGGCGGCTCGGTCAATCCGGAAGCGGTCGAAGGCTCCGGCGACGTCAAATATCATCTCGGCGCGTCGTCGGACCGCGAGTTCGACAACAACCGCATTCACCTGTCGCTGACCGCCAACCCCTCGCACCTGGAGATCGTCGATCCCGTGGTGCTCGGCAAGGTGCGCGCCAAGCAGGACCAGCATGGCGATCCGCCGGACCAGCGCATCTCGGTGCTGCCGCTATTGATGCATGGCGACGCGGCGTTTGCCGGGCAGGGCGTGGTAGCTGAATGCTTCGGCCTCTCCGACCTCAAGGGCTATCGAACCGGCGGTTCGCTGCACTTCATCGTCAACAACCAGATCGGCTTCACCACCTATCCGCGCTACTCGCGCTCCTCGCCCTATCCTTCCGATGTGGCGAAGATGATCGACGCGCCGATCTTCCATGTGAACGGCGACGATCCGGAAGCCGTGGTGTTCGCGGCCAAGGTCGCGATCGAGTTCCGGCAGAAATTCCACAAGCCGGTCGTCATCGACATGTTCTGCTATCGCCGGCACGGACACAACGAGGGCGATGAGCCGGCGTTCACCCAGCCGGTGATGTACAAGAAGATCGCAGGCCATCCGTCGACGCTCGAGATTTACGCCCGGCGCCTGATCGCCGAGGGCGTGATGACCGAAGGCGAGGTCGACAAGGCCAAGGCCGACTGGCGCGCGCGGCTCGACGCCGAATTCGAGGCTGGTACCGGCTACAAGCCCAACAAGGCCGACTGGCTTGACGGCAAGTGGGCGGGCTTCAAACACGCCGATCAGGAAGAGGATGCGCGCCGCGGCGTCACCGGGGTCGACGTTGCCGTCTTAAAGGGCATCGGCCGCAAGATCACCAAGGTGCCCGACGGCTTTCGGATTCATCGCACCATCGGACGCTTCCTGGATAATCGCGCGAAAGCGATCGAGGGCGGCGCCGGAATCGACTGGGCGACCGGCGAAGCCTTGGCGTTCTGCTCGCTGCTGCAGGAAGGCCATCACGTGCGGCTGTCCGGACAGGACTCTGAGCGCGGCACGTTCTCGCAGCGCCACTCGGTGCTGATCGACCAGGAGGACGAGAGCCGCTACACGCCGTTCAATCACCTCGGCGGCGATCAGGGCCATTACGAAGTCATCAACTCGCTATTGTCGGAAGAGGCCGTGCTCGGCTTCGAATATGGCTACTCGCTGGCCGAGCCGAATGCGCTCGCGATGTGGGAGGCGCAGTTCGGCGATTTCGCCAACGGCGCGCAGGTGCTGTTCGACCAGTTCATTTCCTCGGGCGAACGCAAATGGCTGCGGATGTCGGGTCTGGTCTGCCTATTGCCCCATGGCTATGAAGGCCAGGGGCCGGAGCATTCTTCCGCACGGCTCGAGCGGTTCTTGCAGATGTGCGCCGAAGACAACATGCAGGTGGTCTATCCGACCACGCCGGCCAACTACTTCCATGCGCTGCGGCGCCAGTTGCATCGCGAGATCAGAAAGCCGCTGATCATGATGACGCCGAAGTCGCTGCTGCGCCACAAACGCGCGGTCTCGCGGCTCGACGAATTGGGGGCGGGCACCACGTTCCACCGCATCCTCTACGATGACGCGCAGATGCTGCGCGACGAGAAGATCAAGCTGGTAGCCGACGACAAGATCAAGCGCGTCGTGCTGTGCTCGGGCAAGGTCTATTACGATCTTTACGAGGAGCGCGAGAAGCGCGGCGTCGATGACGTCTACATCATGCGCGTCGAGCAGCTTTATCCGGTGCCGCTGAAGGCGCTGGTACAGGAGCTTGGCCGCTTCAAGGGCGCCGAAGTGGTCTGGTGCCAGGAAGAGCCGCGCAACATGGGCGCGTGGCACTTCATCGAGCCCTATCTTGAATGGGTGTTGAACCAGATCAACGCGCCGAACAAGCGCCCGCGCTATGCCGGGCGTGCGGCGGCTGCCGCCACGGCTACCGGTTTGATGTCCAAGCACCTGGCGCAGCTCAAGGCGCTGTTGGACGAGGCGTTGAATTAGACATTTGCCAAAGTCGTCATGCCCGCGCTCGTCGCGGGCATACACGTTTTACTTTTGACCGATCAAGGCGTGGATGGCCGGGCGCAGACAAGTATACGCAGTCTGCAAAAATGCAGACTACTATGCCGGGCCATGACGCAAGGGGAAACAGACGATGACTGAAATTCGCGTTCCGACGCTCGGTGAATCCGTGACCGAGGCCACCATCGGCCGCTGGTTCAAGAAGGCCGGCGATGCCGTCGCAGTCGATGAGCCCCTGGTCGAACTCGAGACCGACAAGGTCACGATCGAAGTCCCGGCGCCTTCGGCGGGCACGCTCGGCGACATCGTTGCCAAGGATGGCGAGACCGTTGCGGTCGGCGCGTTGCTCGGGCAGATCAATGATGGCGCGGCGGGAGCCGCCGCAAAGCCTCCCGCCGCGCCCGCCAAGGCCGCCGCGCCGCCTCCGCCGCCCTCTGCTGCGCCGGCGCCTGCTGCCGCCACGTCGAAGGCGCCCCCGGCGGACGCGCCGTTGGCGCCGTCGGTGCGCAGGATCTCGGCCGAGAGCGGCGTCGATGCGGCGACGGTTCCGGGCTCCGGCAAGGACGGCCGCGTCACCAAGGGCGACATGCTGGCCGCAATCGAGAAGGCGGCTTCCGCGCCGACTCCGGTCAATCAGTCCGCGGCCGCGGTGCAAGTCCGTGCGCCGTCGCCCGCTGACGATGCCGCGCGCGAGGAGCGGGTGAAGATGACGCGGCTGCGCCAGACCATCGCGCGCCGCCTAAAGGACGTGCAGAACACGGCTGCGATGCTGACGACCTTCAACGAGGTCGACATGACCCACATCATGGCGATGCGCGCGCAATACAAGGACGTGTTCGAGAAGAAGCACGGCAGCAAGCTCGGCTTCATGGGTTTCTTCACCAAGGCCTGCGTGCAGGCGCTCAAGGACATTCCGGCGGCGAACGCCGAGATCGACGGCAGCGACCTCATCTACAAGAATTATTACCACATCGGCGTTGCCGTCGGCACCGACAAGGGCCTGGTGGTGCCGGTGGTGCGCGACTGCGACCTGAAGTCGATCGCCGAGATCGAGAAATCAATCGCCGACTATGGCCGTCGCGCCCGCGACGGTCAGCTCAAGATCGACGAGATGCAGGGCGGCACGTTCACCATCACCAATGGCGGCATCTACGGTTCACTGATGTCGACGCCGATATTGAACGCGCCGCAGTCGGGCATTTTGGGCATGCACAAGATTCAGGAGCGCCCAATGGCGATCGGCGGCAAGGTCGAGGTGCGTCCGATGATGTACCTGGCGCTGTCCTACGATCACCGCGTCATCGACGGCAAGGAAGCCGTGACGTTCCTGGTGCGCGTCAAGGAGAGCCTGGAAGATCCGGCGCGGCTGGTGCTGGATCTGTGAAAATCTGGCGCTGACGATTGCCGCCATCGTTGGCGCCATTTTGGCGTGGCGACAGCTGTCCCCTGCCGCGTTGCAAGCCCGGTCCGCTAATGTGCAGGCCGATCTAGCCAGACGCGCCCATGTTACGGAACTATTTAATCGAGCCGTCGGTCAACTGCGCGATCCCAACCTTGAGGTTCGCTTGGCCGCGATCTATGTTTTACGCGAGGTTGCAAAAGGACTTTCCCGATCTCTCGAATCCGGTTTTCGAACTTCTTCAGGCCTATCTGAGAGCAGGTAACATCGATTACGGAGACGATGAGCGCCGATCGATATTAGGGAGATCGTGAAGATGCTCCGAAGCAGACTGGGAGAATCCGATGCTGAAGAC
>VAZG01000152.1 GCA_005885285.1 Alphaproteobacteria bacterium
GGGCTGACCTACATCGAGAACGAGCCGATCGGCAAGGTCCGCACCATTCCGCTCTATAACGAAAGCTATCGGCTGCTGACGTCGCCGGACGCCATGTTCGGCGATCGCGATTCCGTCACCTGGAAAGAGGTAGGCCAGGTGCCGCTGTGCCTGCTGACGCCGGACATGCAGAACCGCCGCATCATCGATCGCGCACTGCGCTCGGTCGGTGCCGAAGCGACGCCGACGCTGACGTCGAATTCGCTGCTGGTGCTCTATACGCACGTGAAGACCGGGCGCTGGGCCAGCGTGATGCCGGCCAAACTTGCGGAAACGCTCGGGCTCGCCGATGCCGTCCGCAGCATCCCGATCGTCGATCCCGTGGTCGATTACAGCATCGGGATGGTGATCCCGCAGCGCGACCCGATGACGCCGCTGATTGCAGCATTAGTGCACGTCGCGCGCGAAGTCGCGCCGACGCTACGTTCCTGAAGAGAAGAGAAATCAGGCCGCCGCCGATATTCCGACCTTGGGGTTGCGCGGATCGCGCGGCAGCGAGACGCAGACTACCGTGCCGGTGCCGAGCTTCGAGCGCAATCGCATCGTGCCGCCATGCAGATGCGTCAACGACCGCGCAATCGCGAGCCCCAGCCCCGAACCGTGATAGGTCTTGGTGAGCTGGCTTTCGACCTGTTCGAACGGCTGTCCGAGCCGCGCCAGCGAATGTTGCGCGATACCGATACCGGTGTCGGCGATCGTCAGCACGATGGTGTCGCCGAGCAATCGGCTGCGCACCACTACCTTGCCGCCGTCGGGCGTGAATTTCACGGCATTGGACAGCAAGTTGACCAGGATCTGCTTGGTCGCGCGGCGGTCCGCCACCATGCAAATCGCTTGCTCGATGTTGGCGTCGATCACCAGATGCTTGTCGTGGGCGCGACCCGCCACCACGCGCAGCGATTCGGCGAGCGTCTTGGACAGATCGAGCGGCTCCATGTCGAGCTTCATCCGTCCGGCCTCGATCTTGGACATGTCGAGGATGTCGTTGATGACTTCCAGCAGATAGTGGCCGCTGGTGAGGATGTCGTGGCAGTATTCCTGATATTTCTCCGAGCCAAGCTTGCCGAACATGCCGCTTTCCATGATCTCGGAGAAACCGATGATAGCGTTGAGCGGCGTGCGCAGCTCGTGACTCATATTGGCCAGGAACTTGGATTTGGTCTGGTTGGCCTCCTCGGCGCGGGTCTTTTCCCTGGAGTATTTCTCGGCGAGATCGGCGAGCTCCACTGCCTGTCGTTCGAGCGCAGCCTGGGAGCGTTTCAGGTCGATGACGGTGGCGCGCAGGCGCAAATCGTTGTCGACCAGTTTCTGCTCGTGCTCCTTGATGCGGGTGATGTCAGTGCCGACCGAGACATAGCCGCCGTCCTTGGTGCGGCGTTCGCTGATATGCAGCCAGCTGCCGTCCTCGAGCTGGGCCTCGAAGGTCCGCGCGCCCGGCGCCTGGTTGGCGGTCTCCAGCAGCCGGGTCTTGATCTCGGGCATGCTGCCGACCTCAATCACGGTTTCGTACGAGGTTCCGGGGATCACCGCCGAGTCCGGCAGCCGGTGCAGTTTCTGGAAGTGCGAATTGCAGAGCACCAGCCGGTCGCCGGCGTCCCACAGCACGAACGCCTCGGGAATGGTCTCGATCGCGTCGCGCAGCCGTAGATCGGCCTCGACGGTCTTCTCCGCGAGGCTCTTCTGCTCGGTGATGTCGACGGCAATGCCGATCAGGTGCCTGCTTGAATCGCTGGCATCCTGGGTGAGTTCGCAGCGCACGCGCAGCCAGATCCAATGGCCATCGACATGCTGCATGCGAAAAGTCTGATCGATGTGATTAATCCTGGATGAAATGAGCTGATCGGCGATCTCGAACAGATTGATATCGTCGGAGTTCACCAGCGAGTTGACCTCGCCGAAGGTCAGGAGATCGCTGCGGTTCTCCAGACCAAGCATCGTGAACATCGACTGCGACCAGAAGATGCGGCCGCGTGAGAGGTCCCAATCCCACAATCCGCAGCGGCCGCGATTGAGCGCGGTATCGATCCGCCCGCGCACGGCGTCGTTGATGAGATCGCCCTCGCGGGCGCGGGTTGATTGCCAGTGGAATGCAAAGCCCAGGATCAGCACGACAAAGCCGGTCGTCGCCGATAGCGTCACTGACAGCGCGGCATCCGATCCCCACAACGGATCGACCTTTTCCTGGATGACGATCACCTGACCGGGCAACGCCTTGATGAGCCGCGCGATCGCCAGCGCGCCGTTGCCGTTCGGCAGCGTCATGTCGCCGGCGTCGCCCTGGAGGTTGGGCGCGGCGAGCAGTTGCGCGGTGCTGATCTCGTCGAGAATCCGATCGGCTTCGCTGAAATTGGATTCAACGGGAACGCGGGCAAGGATACGACGGTCGACGCCGCCGGTGACGACGACGTGGCGGCCGGCGGCAAAGCCCCAGGACGGAATGAGATCGGGCAGCAGGGCTGCGAGATGCTCGAGATTGGCGAGGCGCGTTTGCCGGGCGGAGGCGAGGCGGTCGATCCGCTCGGAAAGCAGATCGGCTAGCGCTGCGAGATCGCGTTTGCCGGCGGCGCGCTTTTGACGGTTCTGGTCGACCACCTGAACGAAGGCGCCGAGGCAGATGGTGATCAGGAAGGCGATGATGAGCGTGGGCACGGCGCGGCGAAGCGCCGGCTCCGCAATCAACAGCCTATGGTAGGCCGGCTTTGCGATCGATTGCGCCAATCCTTTGATCGAATCGGATTGGACGCACACGCTCGCCGCATGCGCTCGCGCCATGCCTTAGACCCCCACCGGATTCTTTTCTACGCGGTTCGAAAGAACCCCATGTCGCTTCCGAATCAAAGCGATTTGAATCCAGTTTTTGCGGGCTGTCGAGAGTCAACGATTCGTTAATACGAAATAAATGCTGTCCCGTGCGAAATCTTGACTCCGAAAGTGAGTCCGAAACGGGAACGCAGCCGTCTACGTGCGCGGCGGCTCGGCGTGACTGATCACGCGCTTCACGGTCGGGAACGCGCGGCGCAACCCCCGTTCGATCTCATCGACGTTCTCGTGAACCTTGATCACGCTCATCGAAGGTGCGGCCCGGCAATGGAAGTTCACGATTTCGCCAGCATCGGTGTCGCGGACACGCACGTTATGGATGTCGTGGATGGCGCTATCGGCGGCAAGACGCGACAATGCCGCCTTGATGGTCTCTACGCGAGCGGGCGCGGCGTCGGCACCGAGCGGCAATTCCGGCTCCAGCGGCTCAATATGAGTGTCGACCTCGACGTCCTCGCCAAAATCGTCGCGGATGCTGCGCTCCAGGCCGTGGGCGATATTGTGCGCGGCGGTGAGGGTCATCGCACCGTCGACTTCGAGGTCGATGCCGACGATGAGCTTGCCACCGAGATCGTGCACGGTGACGTGGTGCACGGCGAGGCCGGAATTGCGTGCGATCACCATGATGCGTTCACGCACGCTCTCATTGCTGCGTGCGACCGGAACGGTGGTGAAGGTCAGATCGGCATCGCCGAGCGCGGCGCTGACCGCCTCCAGCGCCTTGCGCTTGATGTCGTCAACGCGGCCGATCGGATAGGTGCGCGGCACCTGCACGACGGCATCGATGAAGTGCGTGGGCCCGACCATCCGGACCCTCAAGCGTTCGACGCCGACCACGCCGGGCACCGCCCTGATCGCAGCCCCGGCTTTCTGCGATGCGCCTTCGGGGGCGCGGTCGAGCAGGGTTTCGACGGTGGAGCGCGCCATCCGCAAGCCCAGCAGCGCGATCATGATGGCAACCGCGATGGCGGCGGCGGCATCACCCCACCAGTAACCCAGCCCCGCCAGCGCAAGCCCGATGATGACGGCGATCGCCCCAAGCACGTCGGAGGCAAAATGCAGCGCATCGGCGGCCAGCGCCTGGCTCTTGGTATCGCGCGCAGCGCGATGCAGCGCAGAGGCGCGCCACAGGTTCACGGCGATATCGACCAGCAGCACGATAAACGGAATAGCCGAGATCGCCGGCGGCGGCGTGCCTTCGCGCAGGCGGCCCCAGGATGCGACCAGGATGCCGCCGGAGAGCACATAGAGCATGGCGATGACGCCGAGCGCGGAGACGCTCTCGAGCTTGCCATGGCCGTATTGATGCTCCTCGTCCGCAGGCAGGTCGGAAACCCGCACCACGACCCAGGTGATCACGGTCGCGACCACGTCGACCGAAGAGTGCAGGGCTTCGGAGATCAGCGCGAGGCTGCCGATGGCGATGCCGACCACGAATTTCGCCACGGCCATGCCAGCGCTGGCGAATACCGAGATCGCCGCGACAGCGGATTTGGCGTTGGGAATCTGGGCCCTCATGGGCGCGGGTGTAGCAGTCGGCTATGTAAGATTAAAGCGCCGAGCGGGATCCGATAGTCGCCAATGATTCGCAGCAACCGACGTTGCGAATTGTTCTGATCTTAAACAGCCCATTACAGCGTTACGACGATCTTGCCGAGGTGCTGGTTGGCTTCCATGTGCTCGAATGCCTTGCCGATATCGTCGAACTTGAACACACGGTCGATCGGCAGTTGCAATTTGCGCGCCTCCACCGCTCCCCAGATATCCTTGCGGACTTCGTCAAAGATCTCGCGGATTTCCTCGATGGTGCGGGTGCGGAAGGTGACGCCGATATAATGGATGCGGCGCGCAGCGTGCAGGTCGAAATTGAAATCGGCGTGGGTGCCGCCGAGCCGGCCGACGTTGACGATGCGGCCCTTGATCTTGGTGGCGGCGAGATTTTGGTTCGCGACCTTGCCCGAGACCTGGTCGACGATCAGGTCGACGCCTTCGCCATCGGTTGCCTTCAGCACGGAATCGACCCAGCCGGGATCGCTGGAATCGATTGCGAGGTCGGCGCCGAATTCCTTGAGGCGTCCACGGCGTATCGCATCGGTCGAAGAGCCGATCACGGTTTTCGCGCCCTTGAGCTTTGCGATCTGCATGGCCATCAGGCCTACGCCGGAGCTCGCGCCCTGGATCAGCACGGTCTGGCCCGGCCGTAACGCGCCGTTGGTAACGACGGCGTTGTGCATGGTGGCGAGCGCGACGGGTAGCGTCGCCGCTTCTTCGAAGTTCATGTTGGAGGGGCTGCGAAACAGCCGGCCGTGGTCGGCGAGCGTGTATTCGGCAAATGCTGCGCCGCCCGAGCCCATGACCTTGTCGCCGATCTTGACGCCCCGGGCCTCCTGGCCAAGCTCGGCAACCTCGCCGGCCCATTCCATGCCGAGCACGGTGCCTGCGCCGCCGGCGGAGCCATGGGCGTGGCCTTTGGTCATGCCGAGATCGGCACGATTGAGCCCGCAGGCATGGACGCGGACCAGCACTTGCGTGCCCTTTGGCGCGGGTTTTGCGACGTCAGTGATGGCGGCGCCGTTGGCGCCGAAGACATAGGCCTTCATGGGATCATCTCTCAATCGTAGTGAGAAGCGGTTTATTCCGCGGCTTGTCGTTGGGCGGCGCCGGACATCATGCCTTCGAGCCGGCTTCGAATGATGGTTTCGGCCTCGCGCATAATGCGTGATATCAGTTCCGCGCAGGAGGGGATGTCGTAAATCAATCCCTGCACCTGGCCCGCCGACCAGATGCCTTCATCGGCATCGCCGTTCGCGTAGACCATCTTGCCGCGGGAGCCTGCCACGAGATCGCGGACCTGCTCGAAAGTAGCGCCCTCCTTTTCCATCGCGACGACCTTGGTAGAGATCGCGTTCCTGGCGACGCGCGAGGTGTTGCGCATGGTGCGGAAGATCAACTCGGTCTCGCGCTCGTCATTGGCGACGATCTTTTCCTTGATCAGCTGGTGGATCGGGCTCTCCTTGGTGCACATGAAGCGCGTGCCCATGTTGATCCCTTCGGCCCCCAGCGCCAGTGCCGCGACCAGGCCGCGGCCGTCGCCAAAGCCACCGGAGGCGATCAGCGGGATCTTCACCTTGTCGGCGGCAACCGGGATCAGGATCAGCCCGGGGGTGTCGTCCTCGCCGGGATGGCCGGCGCATTCAAAGCCGTCGATCGAGATCGCGTCGACCCCCATGCGCTCCGCCGACAATGCGTGGCGGACGCTGGTGCATTTGTGCACGACCTTGATGCCGTGTTTCTTGAATTCGGTGACGTGCTCCTGAGGCTTGTTGCCGGCGGTCTCCACCACCTTGATGCCGCTCTCAATGATGGCCTGGCGGTATTCCGCGTAAGGCGGCGGCTTGATCGAGGGCAGGATGGTGAGATTGACGCCGAACGGTTTGTCGGTCAGGCCGCGACAGCGCGCGATTTCCTTGGTGAGATCTTCCGGCGTTGGTTGCGTCAGCGCGGTGATGAAGCCGAGCGCGCCGGCATTGGCCACGGCCGCGACCAGCTCAGCCCGGCCCACCCACTGCATGCCGCCCTGAACGATCGGATGCTCGACGCCGACGAGTTCGGTAAATCGGGTTTTCAACATCTCCGCCCTCTGTTTCCCCGGCGCGCCTTTTCGCGCGTTCGTCTTTTTCTGGATTTTTCAGAGGTCAGGATGCCGTCAGGACCCGGAAATGTCCACGCCCGTTTCATGCGGGAATCGCGGACCACGGGGGCGATTTGCAGGCCTTGCGGCGCTGCCGAATGGGACTTACTGGCGAAACTGGTTGTGCAGTTCGCCAATGCCGTCGATCGCAATGGTGACGGTGTTGACCGGCTCTTTCATCACGCCGACGCCGATCGAGGTGCCGCAGCAAATCAAGTCACCCGGCAGCAGCGTCATGTCATGCGAGATACGGCTGACTATCTGCTGGGAGCTGAAGATCATGTCGGAAATCGGATAGTTCTGACGCTCGACGCCGTTGAGAATGGTTCGTACCACGAGCTTTTCGGGGTCGATCGCCGAGGCAATGACAGGCCCGAACGGGCAGAAATCGTCATACCCTTTGGCGCGAGCCCACTGGGCAAACGTGGCATCCTTGCCGATGATGTCAGATGCCGTGATGTCGTTGACGCAGGTGTAGCCAAAAATGCACGCGTCGGCCTCTCTAGCCGACACCTCGCTGCATCTGCGTCCGATGACGATGCCGAGTTCGCCCTCGTAGGTCACCTTGCCATCGTACGATGCCGGCTGCCTGACGATTGCGTTCGGGGCTGCGATCGTCGTCGGCGCCTTCAAGAGATAAAGCGGATCGTCGGGCTCCCTGACATTCAGTTTCGCCGCAAGGGCATGAAAATTATTCCATAGGGCGATGATCTTCGACGGCTCGGCCGGCGCCAGCAGTTCGACGTCGGATAGAGCGAGGTGACAGCCGCTTGGCTGTGATTGACCGAACAATTCACCGTCATGGACATTGATCTCGGATCGCGTGAGCGTTCCAAAGCCGATCGCATCGCGGTGGCGGAAACGGACCCAATGTGTCATTGCTTGGCGATCACGCAAAGGCGGGGGCTTTTGCCGCGACGGGCGCGACATTGTCATATAGCCCCGCGACCTTAGCGCGCTGGGCGACCAGCGCTAGAACCGTGTCGAGGGCAGGGGTAGCAATCCCGGTCAGCCGCCCCATTTCCTGGACCACCGTCACCAGCGGATCGATTTCCATCGGGCGTCCACGTTCAAGATCCTGCAGCATCGAGGTCTTGTGCGCGCCGACCTTACGTGCGCCTTCGATGCGCCGTTCGACGTCGACCCGGAATTTGACGCCAAAAGTTTCGGCGATCGTCTGGCTCTCCAGCATGATTGCCTTCGACAGGGCGCGCGTGGTCGGATCGGAGCAGATCACGTCGAGCGTTGCGTGGGTGAGGGCCGAGATCGGATTGAGGCAGACATTGCCCCACAGCTTGAGCCAGATCTCATCGCGGATGCGATCGAGCACCGGCGCCTGCATGCCGGCGTTGGTGAAAGCTTCCGAAAGCCGCTGCACGTCGGCGGTGGTTTCGCCCGAGGGCTCGCCCAGCGGAAAGCGATCGCCATAGACGTGGCGGATCACACCGGGCGCTTCGATTTCGCTGGCGGGATAGACGATGCAGCCGATCGCGCGCTCGGGTGTAAGTTCGCGCCATTGCCGGGCGCCGGGGTCGATGCTCTCGAGCGTCGAGCCCTCGTAGCGTCCGCCATGCCGGTAGAAGTACCAATAGGGAATTCCATTGACAGCGGTGACGATCCGCGTGTGCGGACCGAGCAGCGGCTGCATTGAAGTGAGCACCCCGGTGATGGAATGGGCCTTCAGGCAAATGATGACGAAATCCTGCGGCCCGAGCTCGGCCGGGTTATCGGTGCAGCGCACGTCCACGACGTGCTCCTGATCGCCCATCAACAGCTTCAATCCGCTGGCGCGCATGGCGGCAAGATGCGGGCCCCGTGCAACCAGGCTGACGTCCGCACCCGCGCGCGCGAGCTGTACACCGAGATACCCACCGATTGCGCCGGCGCCGTAGATGCAGATCTTCATGAAACTCTCTCGAAGTCAGGGTTGCAAATGTCAGCACGGTTCGACGGCGGACGTCGAGCCGATCTCAAAATCCGGTTGGCTAGGCTTGAAGCAGCGTTGTTGGTTCAGGCAGCGGCGGGTGCCGCTGATCTCGTGGCCTCGTCGAAGGCTGTCGAGACGTCGCGCATGCTGATGACGCCGATCAGGCTGTAATTGTCGATCACCGGAAGATGGCGGACGTGGTGCCGGTTCATCAGATGACGCACATGTTCCAGCGTGTCGGTCGAACTGCAGGCGATCAGTTGCTGCACTGAAATCAGTTGCGAGACCTTGATATTGACACCGGCGGCGCCGTGTTCGGCGATCGCGCGAACGACATCACGTTCGGTGAACATGCCGACTGCGGTGTTGCCTTCGGTGCGAACGACGTCTTTGACCACGAGCGCGCTGATATTGCTCGCGCGCATCAGCTGTGCGGCAATGCCGACAGTCTCGTTCATGCGAACCGTCACAACGCGCGACGTCTTTTTACGCAGGATGTCTCCGACTTGCATCGCAACCTCCCTCACCGGTTCATCGGCGGAACGCCTCCGTGAACGCCACAGTGGTATACATTATGCCAATTGTCAATTCGAAACCTTCTCTTCAGGAAGATAGCAAAAAAAGGCAGTAATACTGACGTTCCCTTGCATCCGGCTTCGCTGCGGTCGGCGGACGCGACGCGCGTACGGTCGCGAGAAGCGCCCTAGGTATACCAGAAGTTGGAGAAGTCTAAAGCGCAAGAAGCGCGCTCATCCCGAAGGAAGAGCGCGCTTTTGCAAATAGAATCGTGCAGTGCGGGTCAGGCCGTCTGGGATCTGGCGACTACAATCTTGCGCCACGGCTTGAGAACAACGAGTGCGAGCAGCGAAGCCAGGATATTCGCACCCGCTGCAATCAGGAACACGCGATCCCATGAGCCGGACGACTGCTGCATATAATTCGCGACCGGCACCAACAAGGCTGCGGTGCCTTTGGCCGTATAGAGCAGGCCAGCGTTTGTGGTCGCGAATTTCGCGCCGAAGGTGTCGGTGCAGGTCGATGGGAAGAGGGAATAGATTTCGCCCCAGGCGAAAAACACGATCCCGGAGAGCAGCACGAACCAGACCGGATTTTGGCCCACCATGTAAAGCGCCCAGATGCCAATGCCTTCGAGACCGAAGGCGATGAACATGGTGTTCTCGCGGCCAATCATGTCGGAGACCCAGCCAAAGAACGGCCGGGTCAAACCGTTGAGGATGCGATCGAGCGTCGCGGCGAACGTCACCGCCGTCATCGTCATCGCCATCAGCGTGACCGGGACGTTGTCGATCTTCCAGTCGACCGCGATCGGCTTGAGATTGGCGGTGACCATCAATCCACCGGCGCCAACGAGCACAAACATCAAATACATCAGCCAGAAAATCGGATGGCGGATGACTTCCGTGGGCTGATAGTTCCGGCGGGTCTGGAAGATGTTGGCGCTCTGAATAGGGGCGGGGACCTGTCCCGACTTTGGTGCAAATAGGAAAAATGCGAGAATGACGATGATCACGCCTTGTCCGAGTCCGAAGTAAAGGAACGTCGACTGGAAACCGGAATCCTTGATCATCGCCTGAATTGGCGCGACCGTCAGGGCTGAGCCCGCGCCAAATCCCGCCGCCGTGATGCCAGCGGCAAGGCCGCGCTTGTCCGGAAACCATTTCAGCGCGTTGCCGACACAGGTCCCGTAAACGGCGCCAGCGCCGATGCCCGCGATGATCATGCCGAAGTAATAGCCGTTCAGCGTGGTTGCTTCGGAGTTCATCACCCATCCGAGGCCGCAGAGGATGCCGCCAGCCAAGACCACCAGGCGCGGGCCGTATTTATCGACAAACCAGCCCTCGATCGGCACCAGCCAGGTTTCGAACACCACGAACAGTGTGAACGCCCACTGGATCGACGCACGATCCCATCCAAACTTTTTCTGGATGTCGGGGACGAAGAACGTCCAGCCGTATTGATAATTAGCGATCATTACCATCGCGCCGACGCCGATGGCCAACTGCGTCCAGCGATACGCATCGCTGACGCCTGCGGCCGCGGGGGCCGTCACGTGAACTGTATCCGTCATAGCTCCTCCCGAGGCACGCTCTGTTAGGACTAGCGGCGTTACCGATCCAAGCATATTGGTATGTGTTATGCCAGAGCGCAAGCCATTCTTTCCGTGGGCGGTCGGTTTGCGCACCAATGTTGCGGCCGGCAGAATGACGCGTTCACCGGCGGGCGGGCCAGACCACAAAAAAAGACCCCGGAAAGCCGGGGTCTTCGGTCGGGAGGTTCGCCTTGCGAACTCGATGCGGGAGCCGACAAAGCCGCTCCGAACAAGCGTTTTTTGGGGTGTCAGAGCCCGAAATAGGGCAGGTCGCCGTTCCGGATGGCGGCGCGAGCACTGGCCATCAGGACGCGATCGAGCGTGGCCAAGAAGCGGCCGAACAAAGTGGTGGATGGCACGAGGCCGATGGATGCAGTCTTGGACATAGCTTCGAACATTGGGTTCCCTCTTCGTGTAGGTGACGCGAGCGCCGCGCCGTTGTCTGGGGTCAATCTATGTATACCAGATACCAGACACAATAGAGTTGTTTGCATAGCAGCATAACGCTGTTTGCAATGCAACATAACCGCGGTGATTGGCGTTACCGAATAACGAAAAAGCCGCCGGAAACCGGCGGCTTTCGAGCTAGCTAGTTCCAATCGGAGGTGCTGGCTGGTTACTCGGCCGCTTGCTTGCGCGGGGGGTCGAGCGCACCGGAATCGTGGATCTCCGCCACCTGGTGATCGCTGAAGCCCAGAACCTGCCGCAGGATCTCGTCGGTGTGCTCGCCCAGCAGTGGCGAACGCGTCACCTCGCTCGGACTGTCCGACATCTTGATGGGGTTACCGACCG
>VAZG01000275.1 GCA_005885285.1 Alphaproteobacteria bacterium
TGCACCCACCATTGGCCCTCGTTGAAGCCGGGCAGCATGGTCACCGAACCCTGCAGCAGCGTGCGAACGGTTTCGGTCGGCAGCGTTTCGCCATGCAGCCGCGTTGCCCACTGTGCGGGATCGGATTTGACGGTGATGTCGAGCGACGGCTCATGGCTGATCGCAAGCGCGATCTGCCTTGCGGTGGCCTCGCCATAATGCGCGATCCACCGGTTGAGCAGCCATGGCGGAATGTCGAGCGTCTGCGCCTTGACCTCGTCGATCAGGGCTGCGCCCTCGCGCGCGCAACGGCGCAGCACCGCATTGACGAGCCCGGCATATTTCGCGGCGCGCCGGTCCGCTTGCACGAGCCGCACCGACAGATCGACCGCGGCATGATCGGGCACATCCATCCAGAGAATTTGCGCCGCTCCGATCAAGAGCGCGCTCTGCACGCGCGGCGCGTCGGTCGGGATGCCGCGATCGAGCAGCCGCGACAGCACATGCCCGAGCGTGCCGAGCCGGCGCAGGATCGTTGCCACCAGCCGCCGCATCAGGGCGCGATCGCGATCGGCCAGCGTCTTCAGCGCTGGATGCGCGCCGATGCCGTCGAGCTGATCGTCAAGGGTGCGGTGCTTGTGCAGGACGCCGTCGAGGATGTCCGCCGCGATCCGGCGTGCCGCGAGACCGGGCACCTCGGATGGCCGTGCGAATCGTTGAGCGGGCATGGAGCAGGGACATCTCGGGAGAGCGGATAGCGAGGCGCTTTGGTGCTCATGCCATCAGTCAAGGAAAAGACCTTTGGCATGGGAATATGCCAAATATAAGAACCACCCCTTCCGATTCCAGCATCGCGACATGATCTAAACGACGAAGCCTCGACGACGCATTGGAGGTTGGCATGACGGACGATTCTTCCCGCCCGGCAACGGTTTCATCGCAAGAGCGACGCAAGCAGCTCGCGCCGGCGGCACAGCGCGCGCTCGCAGAGGCCGAAGCGCGCCGCAAGGCCGCGGCAGCCGACACTAAGCCGATCGCAAAGGAATTCCAGGGTCCGAAGGGCCCGGAACCCACGCGCTACGGCGACTGGGAGCACAAGGGCATCGCCTCGGATTTTTGAGCGCACCTCATCCCAGGTTCGCTCGTTTCACTCGCGCCCGGAATGACGAAATTGCACTTCAGCGCGTCACCACCACCGTCGTGCCGATGGACACGCGTTCGTACAGGTCGGTGATGTCGGGATTGAGCATGCGGATGCAGCCGTAGGAAACGAAGCCGCCGACCGAACCCGGCATGTTGGTGCCGTGGATGGCATATTCGCCGCCGGCCAAGGTCATCGCCGCGACGCCCATCGGGTTGCGCGGCGAACCGCCGGGAATAATGTCGGGCATGTTCGGCTTGTCGTGCTTGACTTCCTGCGGCGGCGACCAGGCCGGATTGCGGTATTTGCCGTCGATCCGGGTGGTACCCGCCCATTGCTTGCCGGCTTTGCCGACCCCGACCGGGTAGCGCATGGCATGACCCTGGTCGAGAATGAGATAGAGGTGGCGCTCGTTGGTCCGTATCACGATCGTTCCCGGCGAATAGTCGCCGTGCACGCCGACCATTTCCGGCCGGGCCTGGGCCGCATCCGTCATCAGCAATCCCGCCCCGATGGTGGCGGCCAACGCCACCGCAATCCTCATCGACATCAGTTTCTCCGCTTGCTTTCCACAAAACCGGCAAGAAGCCGGCTCGCCCAAGTATTTTCTCGACTATTTTTCCCAAGCATTTTTAACCGAGTGCGTTAACCGGACGGTTTCCACACGGCCATGGGACTCACTCGGTAGGGCGGAGATAAAGAAAATGTCGGAAACAAAGTAAATGACCTGAAAACAACACTCGCCCGGAAACCGCCGCACGAGCGCCACAGTTGCTGACTTTGGCGTGATCAGCACGTCACCAGCAGATGCCGCGCGGCAGGCGCCTGTTCGGCAGCCTTCTTCTTCGGGGTGTCAGTGCCGGCGCTGCCGGGGGTCTAGAGCAGGATGACTTTTCTTCGAATCGTCATCCCGCTCTATATTTTTGTTTGAGCATGATCTTTTTCGGAAAACCGGTGCCCACTTTTCCGGATCATGCTCTAGACGGCAGCCCCCTTCTTGTTCTGGCGATTTTTCACGAGATCGTCGACCACCGCCGGATCGGCCAGCGTCGAGGTGTCGCCGAGGCTTGAGGGCTCGTCTTCGGCGATCTTGCGCAGGATGCGGCGCATGATCTTGCCGGAGCGGGTCTTCGGCAAGCCCGGCGCGAACTGGATCAGATCCGGGGAGGCGATCGGGCCGATATCCTTGCGCACCCAGGCCACCAGCTCCTTGCGCAAGGTCTCGCTCGGCTCCTTGCCGGACATCAGCGTGACATAGGCATAGATGCCCTGGCCCTTGATGTCGTGGGGATAGCCGACCACGGCGGCCTCCGAAACCGCCTCGTGCGCGACCAGCGAACTCTCGACCTCGGCGGTGCCCATGCGGTGACCGGACACGTTGATCACGTCATCGACGCGGCCGGTAATCCAGTAATAGCCGTCGGCATCCCGGCGACAGCCGTCGCCGGTGAAATATTTGCCCTTGTAGGTCGAAAAGTAAGTCTGCTCGAAGCGCGCGTGGTCGCCATAGACCGTGCGCATCATCCCCGGCCAGGATTTCGCAATGCAGAGATTGCCGCTCGCTTCGCCTTCCTGCACCTTGCCCTCGGCATCGACGATTTCCGGCACCACGCCGAAGAACGGCAGCGTCGCCGAACCGGGTTTCAGTTTGATAGCGCCGGGCAGCGGCGTGATCAGGATGCCGCCGGTCTCGGTTTGCCACCAGGTATCGACGATCGGGCAGCGCTCGTCGCCGACCACGCGATGGTACCATTCCCACGCTTCCGGGTTGATCGGCTCGCCGACGGTGCCGAGCAGCCGCAGCGACTGCCGCGAGGTCCGCTTCACCGGCTCGTCGCCGCCCTGCATCAGCGCGCGGATCGCGGTCGGCGCGGTATAGACATCAGCGTGGTGGCGCCGTTCGCGAGCGGCCCATAGAGGATGTAGCTGTGGCCGGTGACCCAGCCAACGTCGGCGGTGCACCAGTAGATGTCGCCGTCGTGATAGTCGAAGACATATTGGTGCGTCATCGCGGCGAACACCAGATAGCCGCCCGAGGTGTGCAGCACGCCCTTGGGCTGGCCGGTCGAACCTGACGTGTAGAGGATGAACAGCGGATCCTCGGCGTGCATGTGCTCGCACGGGCATTCCGTCGTCACCATCTTGGCGGCTTCGTGGTACCAGAGATCGCGCGAGGGGCTCATGTCGACGGCGGCGCCGGTACGCTTGACCACGACGACCCAATCGACGCCGCCGGTCTTGGCGATCGCCGCATCGACATTGGCTTTGAGCGGCACCTTCTTGCCGCCGCGCAAGCCCTCGTCGGCGGTGATGACCACCCTGGACTTACAATCGGTGATGCGCTGGGCGAGGCTGTCGGGCGAGAAGCCGGCGAACACCACCGAGTGGATCGCACCGATCCGCGCGCAGGCCAGCATCGCGTAGGCCGCTTCCGGGATCATCGGAAGGTAGATCGTGACACGGTCGCCCTTCTTGACATTGCGGGTGCGCAGGATGTTGGCGAACTTGCAGACCTCGTCGTGCAGTTGCCGGTAGGTGATGTGCTTGGACTCCGACGGATTGTCGCCCTCCCAGATGATCGCGGTCTGGTCACCGCGCTTCGCCAGATGCCGGTCGATGCAGTTCCAGGCAACGTTGAGGACGCCGTCCTCGAACCATTTGATCGAGATGTTGCCGGGCGCGAACGAAACGTTCTCGACCTTGCTGAAGGGCTTCATCCAGCCGATGCGCTTGCCGTGTTCGGCCCAGAATCCATTGGGATCCGCAACCGAGCGCGCATACATTTCCTGGTATTTGGCGCCATCGACCCAGGCTCGTTTCGCCCAATCCCCCGATACGTCGTAAATCTTCTCGGACATCGTCCCCTCCACTCACCTCGCCTGACCCAGACATGGGTTGCCGCGACCGTCTTGTTTGACGCGATTATGCGTCGCCTGGCAGCGCGGCGACAAGGCGGAAGCAGCTTGGACCTTGGTTGGCTTTGCGCGCTCCAGCCCCTTTTTGTTGAACGTTAGTTGAGCGAAGCGGTCGCGGTGGCTCCTTGATCCACCTCAAAAAATCAACGTTACCGGGCGGATGGCATCCATGATCGGTATCTAATAACCGCTCGCGATCGATTCGCGACTCGCAATGCCGGCGGTTAACCCCTAAATGGCCTGCCCGAGCCGAAGGGCCTTAACCGGGAACGAAGCCGCGCGAGGTAGCGTTTCCCGAAGAAGACACGGAGCAAGGCGATTACGACCATGGAAGATCAGCAGAATTTCGAGGCTACGCGGCCTGGTTCCGCCGATCCTGCCGTGGCTCTGGCGCAAGCGCTCGGTCAACTGCCCAAACAGCCCGCCGCAAAGCCCGACATTGCCATCGCCACCTCGGTGCAAGCTTTGGCGGAGGAACTGGGCCTCAAACTCGGCGACCAGAACGAATTGACCATCCGCCGCATCAAGCGCGGGAAAAGCTATTCCTTCGTCCGCGCCAACGGCACGGCGATCCGCCACGTCGGCACCATCCGCCGGCTGAACGCGATGGCGGTGCCGCCGGCCTATATCGAAGTGCGGTACTCGCCCGACCCGAATTCGCATTTGCAGGCGGTCGGCCGCGATGCCGCGGGCCGGCTGCAATACCGCTATCACGCCGACTGGGAAAAGGTCCGTGAACACCGCAAGGCGCATCGGCTGGCCAAACTGGTCGCGGCGCTGCCAAAGATCCGCCGCAACGTCTCGATGCATCTGTCCGGCGAGGAGCCGACGCGCGAATTCGCGCTCGCCGCGGTGATCGAGCTGATCGCGCGTACCGCGATCCGACCTGGCAATGAGTCCTATGCGCGCCTCAACGGCACCCGCGGCGCCACCACGCTTCACAAATCCAACGTCACGCTGGAAGACGATTGCGTGGTGCTGACGTTCAAGGCCAAAGGCGGCAAGGCCGTGCGCAAGGAATGCGATGCGGCGAAGCTCGTGCGCGCGATCGGCATCCTGCGCAGCCTGCCCGGCAAGCGCATGTTCCAGTACCGCGACGGTTTCGGCACCGTCCGCGCGGTGTCCACCACCACGGTCAACGCGTTCCTGCGCGAGATCGCCGGTATCAAGATTTCGCTGAAGGATTTCCGTACCCTGATGGCCTCCGCCGTGGTGCTGGAATCGCTGTCGCGGATTTCGCCGGCGGCGAGCGCGCGCGGTCGCAAGAAACAGGTGCTGGACGCGGTTCGCGCCGCCGCGGATGAATTGTCCAATACGCCGGCGATCTGTCGCAAGAGCTATGTCCACGACACCATCGTCACCGCGTTCGAGGACGGCATCCTCGAGCGTTTCGCCGCAACCATGAAGGGCTATCGCTCGCAGTCCAAACGCGAGGCGCTGCTGGCGCAAGTGGTGACGGCCGCCGCGGCGGCCTAAAGCGCGATGAGATTAGGTTAGATCGTCATCGCGCTTTAGGTTTTTGATTGAGCATGATCTTTTCGGAAAACCGGTGTCCACTTTTCCGGATCATGCTCTAGCTTTCCCCGACTCTATTTCGCTTGATCGCCGGCATCCTGCTGCGAGCGCAGCCGGTCGCGCGCGGCAAGCGCCTGGGCGTTCGCCGGCTCCAGCGCCACGGCGCTTTCATAGGCAAGCAAGGCCTCCTTGGGACGACCGGTTGCTTCCAATACCGAGCCGCGCCCGATCAGCCCGCGCGGATTGCGCGGGGCACGCTTGCTGAATTCATCGTAATCGCGCAAGGCCGCATCATATTGCTGCTGGGCTTGCTCGACGTCACCCCGTGTCAGGTATGGATCCGGATTGTTCGGCTCGACTTTCAAGGATTCATTCAAGTCGGACATCGCCGAGGGATAGTCCTTCATCTTCAAGAAGGTGAAGCCCCGGTAGTATCGGGCGCGCCCCGCGGCCGCGGGCGAAAACCGCTCGATGGCCTTGTTGAGATCCTGCATGGCAGCATCGTATCGGCTGCGGCTGATGTAGATCCACGCGCGGTTCATCAGCACACCCGGCGCATCGGCCTCAATATCGAGGGCCGTATTGTAATCCGTCAGCG
>VAZG01000276.1 GCA_005885285.1 Alphaproteobacteria bacterium
ATACGGCATCTTCAAACAATCAATTCGCGACGGCTGGCAGCTCGAAGAGCCGGATGATTGGCTGCGCGACGGCGACCCCTGGGAGGTGGCACGGCCGAACGAGAAAGTAGAAATCAAGCTCAACTGTTCGTTTGCAGTGAACGAGGGCAGCCTGCGCGCCGTCGTGGGCAGACCATCCACTGTCATCGGCCTGCCGTTTGACCGACCGGTGGTCGGTTACGCTGGCAAGACCATCAATATCCTGAGGTTATGGGCTGCAGCTGCACCGAACTATTTCGATTTTCATGAATTCAGCAGCGGCGACTTTGTCGCTGCTCTCGCCGGCAGATTGGCGGCGGAATCATTGACGCGCGTGCTCTATCCCAACGACTCGACGAGCATGGGGCAGGCGTTGCGCTTCGTGCAGGAATATTTTCTCGTTGCTTGCTCGCTAGCCGACCTGGTGCGGCGCTTTCTCCGCAGCAACGCCGATTGGGGACAGTTTCCCGAGAAAGTCGCGATCCAGCTGAACGATACGCACCCGGCTATGGCCGTGCCGGAATTGATGCGCATCCTGCTCGATGAGGCCGGCCTCACATGGGACCAAGCCTGGGAAATTACTGAAAGGACATTGGCGTACACGAACCACACGCTGTTGCCCGAAGCCCTCGAAAAGTGGCCGCTTGCCTGGTTCGAGATGATGTTGCCGCGACATTTGGAGATAATTTTCGAGGTCAACCGTCGCTTTCTCGACGCCGTGCGAGCCCGCTTTCCGGGCGATGAGGAGCGCATCAAGCGCATGAGCCTGATCGAGGACGGCGCCGAGCGCCGGGTTCGCATGGCCAACCTTGCTATTGCCGGCTCGCATAGTACCAACGGGGTCGCGGCGATTCACTCGGAGCTGCTGCGCAGGCTGACCGTAAAAGACCTGGCCGAGATGTTTCCGGAACGGTTCAACAACAAGACCAACGGCGTGACCCCACGGCGCTGGCTGCTGCTGGCAAACTCGGCTCTCGCTAGCATCATCACCGAAGCCATTGGCGACGGCTGGGTGACCGACCTTGGGAAATTGACCAACCTCAGGCTTCATGCCGATAACCCGGCCTTTGGTGATGCGCTCCGCGGCGCCAAGCGCGAGGCTAAATCACAATTCGCCGATTGGCTCAAATCGACCGCGGGCTGCACGGTCGATCCGGACACCATCTTTGACTGCCAAATCAAGCGCATCCACGAATACAAGCGGCAACTACTCAATGCTTTGCGAGTTATCGTTCTCTACAATCGAATCCGCGAGAATCCCCGGCTCGACACGCCGCCACGGACGTTCTTTTTCGCCGGCAAGGCGGCGCCGGCTTACCAACTCGCCAAGCTGATTATCAAGTTCATCAACAACCTGGCCGGCACCATTGACAGCGATCCGGTTGGCCGCGGCCGTCTCAAGGTCGTGTTTCTGCCCGACTATAATGTTTCGCTCGCGGAAAAGTTAATTCCTGCGGCCGATGTCTCCAACCAGATCTCGACCGCTGGATATGAAGCCAGCGGCACGAGCAATATGAAGCTCATGATGAACGGAGCCCTGACGATCGGCACGCGCGACGGTGCAACAATCGAGATGGCGGAAGAGGCCGGCGAAGAGAATTTCTTCCTGTTCGGCCTAAGCGCTCAAGAGGTCACCGATAGCCGCGGCTGGTACAACCCGCATTGGCACTACGACAATGACCCGGAAACTCGTGCCGCATTGGATCTGATCTCGTCCGACTACTTCAGCCGCTACGAGCCCGGGATTTTCACCCCTATCCATGACGCGCTGCTGAGGCACGGCGACCACTACATGCATTTGGCGGACCTCAAATCCTATCTTGATGCGGATCAGAACCTCTGTAACCTCTACGCGGACGGGAGGGGATGGGCCCGCAAGGCGGTATTGAACATTGCCGGCTCGGGAATGTTTTCCAGCGACCGCACGATAGCTCAGTACGCCACCGAGATTTGGAATGCAAAGCCCTGTGCAGTGCCGTAGGACGAGAGGATCTGCAGAAATGCCGATTTCGCCCCTGGCCGGCAAACCGGCGCCAAAGGAGATGCTAGTCGATCCGGTTCGGCTCGAACGCGAATATTACGAGCGGCGGCCTGATCTTGATGATCCCGGTCAACTCGTCAGCTTCGGCACCAGTGGGCATCGCGGTTCGCCGTACCGCGGGTCGTTCACCGAAGCTCACATCCTCGCCATCACGCAAGCCATCTGTGAGTACCGCAAATCCCAGCGTACCAGCGGCCCGCTTTACATGGGAAAGGACACGCACGCGCTTTCAGGGCCGGCGCAGCGAACTGCGCTCGAAGTGCTAGCTGCAAACGGCATCGAGGCCATGATTCAGCGGGATGACGGTGTGACGCCGACGCCGGTGATCTCACGGGCGATCCTCGTCCGCAATCGGCTGCGAACAGAGCACCTCGCCGATGGCATCGTCGTCACGCCCTCGCACAACCCGCCGGAAGACGGCGGGTTCAAGTACAACCCGACCAACGGCGGGCCGGCGGATACAGATGTAACCAAGTGGATCGAAAACAGGGCCAATGAGCTTCTGCGCAACGACAATGCCGGCGTGGAGCGAGTGACTTTCACCATTGCGATCAGGGCGGAGACGACGCACGAGGAAGATTTCCTCCTGCCCTACGTCAACGATTTGCGCAATGTCATCGACATGGATGCAATTCGCGGCGCCGCGCTCCAGATCGCCGTCGACCCGCTTGGCGGCGCTGCCGTTCATTACTGGGAGCCGATCAATGCGATCTATAAGTTGGAGATAGCCGTCGTCAATCCCAAGGTCGATCCAACCTTCTCGTTCATGACCGTCGACCACGACGGCGCTATCCGCATGGACTGCTCCAGTCCTTACGCAATGGCCCGGCTCGTCGGCCTCAAGGATCGCTACCGGGTGGCCTTCGCCAATGATGCGGACGCCGACCGGCACGGTATTGTTACCCCCGCTGCAGGGCTGATGAACCCAAACCACTACCTGTCCGTGGCGATCGCTTATCTACTGACGCATCGCCCTGACTGGCCGGTGGTGGCGGCGGTCGGGAAGACCCTGGTCAGCAGCAGCATGATCGATTGCGTTGTGCAGAAGCTCGGGCGCCGCCTGTTCGAAGTGCCGGTCGGTTTCAAATGGTTTGCGCCGGGTCTGTTCGACGGCTCGTGCTGCTTTGGCGGCGAGGAGAGCGCCGGGGCCAGCTTCTTGCGGCGTGACGGCAGCGTATGGACGACCGACAAGGATGGCTTGATCATGAATCTGCTGGCGGCCGAGATCACCGCCCGCACCGGCAAGGACCCGGGCGAGCATTACCGCGCGCTAACAGCTGAGTTCGGGACCGCGTACTACACGCGGATCGACGCGCCCGCGACACTGGAGCAGAAGGCGAAGCTCGAAAGACTATCGCCTGAGGCGGTTAAGGCGCCGAAGTTGGCCGGCGATTCGATTTCGGCAACGCTCACCCGCGCCCCAGGGAACGACGCCCCCCTTGGAGGATTGAAGGTCGTGACCCGAAACGGCTGGTTTGCGGCACGCCCCTCGGGGACGGAGGCCGTCTACAAGATCTACGCCGAAAGCTTCAAGGATGAACAGCACTTGCAGGCGATCGTAGAGGAGGCACAGCAGATCGTCACAAACGCGTAGGCACCGGCGGATGAAGACCTCGATTGGCC
>VAZG01000277.1 GCA_005885285.1 Alphaproteobacteria bacterium
CTTTGCTGACGGCTGAGTGTGGATTTTCGGCGATGGCCAAGAATCGCCGCGAGTTTTCGGTCCAGGAACACCGCCGTAAATTCTGTGGCATGGCGCGGCACGACGCGAGAATGGAACGCGGTTGCAGAACATCCGCTCTCGACGACGGTATGGTGGAGAATGCAATAGCCTTGCACCTCCGCGAGCGCCGCGTCAGTCATCTGGTACATCCCGACGGCGCTCGAAGCGGGCTGGTAGACCGCGAACGGATCCGAGGTCAGACTCCACCGCCAATAGGTCCTCGCAATGGGATTGCCGGCGCTTTCGACCTGGGCGAGCGCGGCCAGCAGCTCAGGCGAGATGGAAGTGGTGGAGTATTCCCGAAAGAGCGGCGCATATTGTCGCCAGGTTTCGATCGGCGCTTTATTAGATTCACCGGGGATCAGGGCAAACACTTCCGTCGGCTTATGCAGAATTTGATAAACCAGGTTCACGACGAAACAGACAGCTAGGAAAGCAATGCCAACGAGGACCACTCGCATCGGCGTTGAAAGTTTGCACAGCACCTGCAGCGCTCGTTTGCAGGAGCTGTTAATAGTACGGATAAAAGATCTCCTGTCCCGGCCCATAAGCCAACATTGTTGCGGGAACGCCATTGTCGATTCGCTCGCCGAAGCCGCACCATTGTTGCGCCAGCTCGCCCATCCGATCAAGGCGCCGTCTTGCCAGATGTCGTTCCGATCGTTCGAGTCGTTTCCGGCCTGATGAATGAAGCCCTTCGTAGGTCCTTCGTTCATGTGAAGGTCGCGGACGCAATCTCCTTCGACGTAAAATCGCCCGAACACGCAGCCGCCGAGTTCGCCTGCTTCGCTTTCATCAGGAGCCGCTTCACGCCGAATTCCGCAATAAAAATGCCGTTGTTTCGAACCTGGCGCGCGGTCGCGGGGGCAATGCCCTTCAGCTTCCGAACATCCAATGCATGGATTATCGACGATCTGGGCTCTGGGAAACCGTACCCCCGTTGAAGGCGTATCCCGCCGGTGACCGAATGGGACGAAAGACCGGTTCCGGCGCAACTGGCGTCACCACTGGCGAGCCGCCCCGCATTCCGGGAAAGGAGCGGCACCGGATTGGGGGAACACCTCGACCGCTCCCCGCTCGGCTTGGCCCCGACCGGACATCCTGGAGCAGTACCACCACCGCCGCTCGCTGGTGCTCTCAGCGGGATAGTCGAAGTGGAAGCGGAACGATCCGTCATGCGACCGTATCCAGCCGGCGGTCGGGGTCGGGAAATGAGCGGGGATGATCATCACGGTACTGTCGGCAAAGGTTTCGAGGAAACGTCGCCGTGTTGCGCGTGCCATCTCGGCGTCAACACAGAAGCAGCTGTTGAGCTGGGGTTCGGCGCACTGCAGCGGCGTGTGCATGATATCGCCGCTTAACACCACGGATGCTTGCCGGGACCCCACCAGAACGCAGACGTGGCCAGGTGTGTGCCCGCGCCACGACTCGATCCATACGTGGTCATCGAAGGAATAGTCCGTGGCAATCAGTTCGGCTTGGCCACTCTCCATGACCGGCAGCAGGCTGTCCTCATAATACGGATCGGTCGTGTAGGCGGCTCGCCATTCAGCCACCCGCCAGTGCTCCCATTCTTCGCGGGCGAACAAATAGCGCGCGTTGGGGAAAGTCGGCACCCATCGGCCGTTGGAAAGCCGCGTGTTCCAGCCGACATGATCAGCATGCAGATGCGTGCAAAGCACATAGTCGATGTCGTCGGGCGCAACACCAGCGGCGGCGAGATTCGCGAGATAAGGCCAGTTCTTCCGGTGATAGCGAAGCTTGTGCGGGCGCTCCTTGTCATTTCCCGAACAGGTGTCGACCAAGATGGTCGCTTGCGGGGTCTTTATGACTGTGCTGTGAAACGCGAAAATCATGAGACCGCTGGCCGGGTCCATTAACATCGGCTGGAGCCAAGGTCGATGCCGCGCAATGATCTCCGGGGATGCTTCGGGATGAATTACGGCCGGCTCAAACAAGGCTGCCTCGAACTCGAGCACGCGGGTGATTTCGACCTCGCCCACGCGCCAGCGGTAAATCGGGCTGGTGGTCGCGTTCATCGCTTGCTCCTCCGCTTTTGCCAGGGACGCCTGGCTGCCCTGACTGATGATAGGGTGCGGGCTCGCTCGTAGCCATACCACGGAAAACCCGCGGCATCGGCGGCGGACACGTCGCCATGGTCATTCGGCGTCGTTAAAAGAGGCGCCGCCGTCCGATCAGCCCGGCAAATGCAGTCAACGAGAAATAGATCCCGACCCAGGCGGCATTGGCATGTAGTTCTGCGATGATCAACGGCGCAAGCACCGCCGGCAGCGCCCTGGCGATCGAGCCGCAGGTTTGTTGCAGAAACATCGCCGTGACCGCGATCAGCATATGGGTCAAGTGAACGCTTCCTCCGGATGAGTCTGTTCCAAACCATCGGCGTGCCTACTACAAGCAATTTTGTTGTTCAAATACTCAATAGGCCCTCGCGCCCGCAGGATTAACGGGTGCCTGGGAATGCGCACCCGCGGACCACGATGATCGAAGCGGCCTAGCTATGGCTTCGGCATCAGCCGGGATCGGCGCTGAGCCGGTGGTTCCAAGAACGTGTCAGGACTGACCGCGGTCGTCTCAGGCGTAAGTCGGCTTCAGGTTCTCGTGACCCGGCGATCTTGCTAGTGATAACGTCCTCTATGGCGGTGCCCGCCGGATGGGTACGACGTATCGTGGATGCGCGTTTCGCAATGCAATGAAAGGTGGCGAACATGGGAAGGCTCGACGGCAAGGTCGCAGCGGTGACGGGCGGGGCATCGGGGATCGGCGAGGCGACGGTCAGGCGTTTTCTCGCCGAGGGCGCGAGCGTGGCATTCTGCGATCGGGACGGCGAGCGCGGCCAGCGCGTGGCGGCCGAGCTCGAGACCGCCGGCGCCAAGGTCACCTTCACGCAGGCTGACGTTGGTACCGAGGCCGCATGCCTCGCCTTCGTCAACGGTGCCGCGCAGAAGTTCGGGCGCCTCGACATCCTCATCAACAATGCCGGCATCCGCAAATACGAGAAGGTCGAGGAGGCGAGCGCGGCGAGCTGGAACGAGATCCTCAAGGTCAACCTGCTGAGCTACGTCTTCTGTGCCAAGGCGGCGGTTCCGCTGATGCGCCGCAACAAGGGCGGCGCCATCGTTAACGTCGCCTCCGTACGTTCCGTCGTCGCAGGCGGCGGCAACCTGCAGTACGACACCACCAAGGCTGCGGTCGCGGGCTTGACGCGGGCGCTCGCCGCCGACCACTCGCCGGAGGGCATTCGTGTGAACGCCGTCGGCCCT
>VAZG01000278.1 GCA_005885285.1 Alphaproteobacteria bacterium
CGGCGTTTACCGCAGACATGGTGAAGCCGGGGCTACCGGTGATGAATGCGGACGGCACGCCGAAGTGGCGCATGGCACCGTCGCCGCACGGCTCCTACTGGAAAGACGGCATGAAGCTCGGCTATCAGGACGTGGGCTCCGCGACCCTGCTCAAGTCCACGCCGGCCGATCGCCGCAAGGCAGCCTGGCTCTATCTGCAATTCATCGTCTCCAAGACGGTGTCCTTGAAGAAGAGCCATGTCGGTCTCACCTTCATTCGCGAGTCCGACATCTGGGACAAATCGTTCACCGAGCGCGCGCCAAAACTCGGCGGGCTGATCGAGTTCTACCGCTCGCCGGCGCGCGTGCAGTGGACCCCGACCGGCAACAACGTGCCGGACTATCCGAAGCTTGCGCAATTGTGGTGGCAGAACATCGGCGATGCGTCGTCCGGTGCGAAGACGCCGCAGGCCGCGATGGATTCGCTTGCAGCAGCCCAAGACTCGGTGTTGGAACGTCTGGAAAAGTCCGGCGTACAGGGCGCCTGTGGACCAAAGATGAACAAAAAGGAGAAGCCTGACTACTGGTTCGCGAAGTCAGAGAAGGACGGCAACATCGCCCCCCAGCGCAAGCTCGCCAACGAGAAGCCAAAGGGCGAAACCGTCGACTACGACACGCTGATCAAGTCGTGGCCGGCCTCGCCGCCGAAGCGCGCCTCGAATTGAGGCCTCGCATGATCGTCATGGCCGGGGCAAAAGCGCGAAGCGCGTCTTCGCACCAATGACCCGGCCATCCACGAAGAAATAGAAGGCCGGAAGCGATCCCGGCCTTTTTCTTACCTCGCCCCGCTTGCGGGGAGAGGTCGGCGCGTAGCGCCCGGTGAGGGGGACTCTCCGCGAGTCCGATTTCGTGGAGAATCCCCCTCACCCCAACCGTCTCCCCGCAAGCGGGGAGAGGGAGCGCGAACGTCTTCATCGCCTTACGTATCGGCCGCGACCTCAGGAGTCCGCCCATGCGCATGATCTTCCGTTGCGATCCGGCGTTGTCGGATCATCTGCCGCGGCCGGTGCTGGCGCGAAGCACGCTTCCCAATTGGCTCCGCGCCATGCCGGCGAAAGCGCGGTCGGAAATCCACGGACGGGACATCCGCACCGTGAAGCAATGCCCGCCCTTTGTCGACGCGATGGCCTATGGCGTCATGATCCTGCTGCCTTGCGACGTCACGGTGGATAACGGCGCGTTTTCGTGGGACTGGAGGATTCCGGAGCCGGCGACGTCGGGACATCCGCGTGCGCCTTTGAGCTTTCACGTCGCGGCGCAGTTCGCCGATGCGCCGTTCGCGAGGGACGGCCGGGCCGCGCTCAAATTCAACAGTTTCTGGACCATCGAGCTCGAGCCCGGCTGGTCGTTGTTCGCCACGCATCCCGTTAATCGCGACGAGCTGCCGTTTCGCCTGATCTCGGGGCTTGTCGATGCCGATCGCTTTCACGACGGCGGCATCAACTTTCCGGCGATCTGGACCGAGCCCGATTTCTCCGGCGTACTGCCGAGGGGCACGCCGGTGGCGCAATGCTTTGCGGTTCCGCGCGCAGCGCTATCGCTTGAATTCGAAAGCTTCGACGAAGCGCACAAATCCGCCTATTCGAAAACCGTCACGGAAGTGCTGGCCGCGCCAAACGTCTATCGCAAACATTTCCGCGCCCGAAGGGGACGGTTAACCGCTGAGTGAGCGGCGAAGCTCAGCTTCGTCTAACCACAGCCGGCCGTGCGGCGCCGACGTTAGCGCCATGGCGATCGAGCCGAACATTTGCGGCCGCAAGCGATAGGCTTGCGCGTAGGCGCGCATCGCGCTCTCGAGATCGCCTAATTCCTGGAGCACGATACCGAGATTGAGCGCAGCTTCGGCATAATCAGGCTTTAGTTCGATCGCCTTGCGGTAGGCGGTGGCGGCGCCGTGATAGTCGCGCAAATCCTGACGGACCAGACCGAGATCGAACCAGACCGGTGCCGGAGCCTCGTTTGCGGTCGCACGTTCCAGCAAGATCGCTGCGGCCGCGTAGTCGGCGTCTTCCCACGCCAAGCGTCCGAGCCGCGCTGCGGCCTCCATGCTTTGCGGGATGACGTCCAGAACAGCCCGCCACGCCTCGCGCGCCTGCGATCGAAGGCCCGCCTGGTCGAGCGTTCGCGCCTTCTAGGCTGGTCTCGACGTGGTTGCGAGCCGGCGAAATCTCGCCTTGTGAGAAAAGCACCGCAGCCATCAGATGATTGAGCATGGGCTCAAAGGGTTCGCGGCCCAGGCCTTCTTCACACAGCCGGCGCGCGTCCTCCCGCTGGCCGGAGTTGAAGGCGGCGGTGGCACGGCGAACGATGTCCTCGGCGCTGGGCTGGGTCATGCCGGCAATTATAAGCGTCATTGCGAGCGAAGCGAAGCAATCCAGAGCCGCGCAAGCAGTCTGGATTGCTTCGTCGCTTCGCTTCTCGCAATGACGGGCTGAGGTCCGGTGCCCCTACTGCGCCGCCTCCGCAGCTTCCAGCGTCGGATAATCCGTGTAGCCCCTGGCGTCGCCGCCATAGAAGGTCGCCTTGTCCCACTCGTTCAGCGGCGCGCCCCGCCTCAAACGCTCGACCAAATCGGGGTTCGAGATGAACGGCTTGCCGAACGCGATCAAATCGGCCGCGTCCGCCGCGAGCACCTTGGTCGCGAGCTCGAAGTCATAGCCGTTGTTGGCGACGTAGGCACCCCCGAAGCTCCTCCGCAAAGAGCCGTAGTCGAACGGCGCGATGTCGCGCGGGCCGCCGGTCGCGCCCTCGATGACGTGGATGTAAGCGAGCTTCAGCGCGCTCAGATGATCGACGATGTAGTCGAACAGCGGCTGCGGATTGGAGTCGGAGACATCATTGGCCGGCGTTACCGGAGAGATGCGGATGCCGGTCCGATCCGCGCCGGCCTCGGCGGCCACGACCTTCGCGACCTCAAGCATCAGCCTGGCGCGGTTCTCGATACCCCCGCCATAGGCGTCGGTCCGTTTGTTGGTGCCGTCCTTAGCGAACTGATCGAGCAGATAGCCATTGGCGCCATGGATTTCGACGCCGTCAAATCCGGCGGTCAACGCATTCGCGGCACCGCGCTTGAAGTCTTCGATGATCCCTGGAATTTCTGCAAGTTCGAGCGCGCGCGGCTCGGAGATCTCGGTGAAGGTGCCGTTGACGAAGGTCTTGCCCTTGGCGCGGATCGCTGACGGCGCGACCGGCGCGCCGCCGCGCGGCTGCAGCGAGGTATGCGAGATGCGCCCGACATGCCAGATCTGGATGAAGATGCGCCCGCCGCGCTCATGCACGCGGTCGGTCACCTTGCGCCAGCCTGCGACCTGTTCTTTGGAGTAGATACCGGGCGTGTCCTGATAGCCCTGGCCCTGCTGCGAGACTTGACTGGCCTCGGTGACCAGCAGGCCGGCAGAAGCGCGTTGCCCGTAATATTCTGTTGCCAACGGGCTCGGCACCATGCCGGGCGGAATGGCGCGATTGCGCGTCAGCGGCGCCATCACGAAGCGGTTAGGCAGCGTGATCGGGCCGAGCTTGAAGGGCTCGAAGAGTTTGGTCGGCTGGCTCATGTTGTTGCTTTCGCGAGATGATGACGCACGTAATGCAATTGTGCATCGCCGCGAACTCTGCAATGCCGCGAGCCATTCGGATTTCGCGGGTGACCTGCGCGCAGGCCACCCGGAGGGGGCGAGCGACTAAGCCGCCCCGAGAAAATCACGCTTGCCGATTTCGACGCCGTTGTGGCGCAAAATTCCATGCGTGGTCGCGGCATGGAAATAAAAATTCGGAAAAGCGAAACGATTGACGAATTCCTGCCCCTTCAGCGTCAAGGAATTGTTCGGGCCAACCGGGAAGGTAACCTCCTTGGCGTCGGCGCCTTCGAACTGCGCCGGCTTGAACGTCTTCACATAGTCGATGGCGCCAGCGATCCGCTGCTTCAAGTCGCCGAAAGTCTTTTCGGTGTCGGGTGTGGACGGCACTTCGCCATGGGTGAGGCGGGCGCAGCCCTTGGTCGCGAAATCGCAGGCGAGCTGAATCTGCTTCGTCAGCGGCAGCATATCCGGATAGAGCCGCGCGCCGAGCAGCACCTCGGGCGCGATATTCTTGGCCTTGCAATGGGCTTCGGCTTTGGTGAGCAAGCCTGAAAGCGCGCCGAGCGTCTGGATGAAAACGGGAACGGTAGCGTCGTAAAAGGACATGTGATGCTCTTTTCGTGGCGGGGGGACGGTAAAGTGCCACTGACATAGTGCCCCGTCGGGAAAAAACCACCTCTAGCGCGCGGCAGCGGGCAATGCCGCCTCAGGCTGGGGTTGGGCACGAGGGCCGCGCATCCGCGCCAACAGCTCCGATGTCGGCCAGGAGTCGGCCGGCAGGCCGTATTTGATCTGCATCGCCTTGACCGCGCTGCGGCTCTGCTGGCCGAGCACGCCGTCGACCTTGCCGACCGTGAAGCCGGCGTGCACCAGGTGCTGCTGCAATTCCTTGATTTGGGCGAACGGCAGTTGCGCGACCGCCGCCGCCGGACGATGCATCGGCGCGGCGCCTGCGATGCGGCTCGCGAGATAACCGGCGGTGGTCGAATAGATCAGCGAATTATTCCATTCGGTGTAGGCGGCGAAATTGGGGTAGGCCAAAAACGCCGGCCCCATGCGGCCCATGGGCAGCAGCAGCGACGCCGGCAGATTGTCATTTGGCAGCGCGCGGCCGTCCGGATAGCTGACGCCGAACTGCACCCATTTCGAACGGGGCAGTTGAATGGTGAGGTCGGCCTGATCCCAGGGAAGAGTTGGCGGCACCCGCACTTCCTCCAGCCACGGCTCGCCGCGCCGCCATTTCAACCCGTTGGCGATGTAGTTCGCGGTCGAGCCGATCACATCGGGCGGGCTGCTCAAAAGGTTGCGGCGGCCGTCGCCGTCGTAATCGACGGCGTAGTTGAAATAATGCGTCGGCAGAAATTGCGTCTGGCCGAGCTCGCCGGCCCAGGAGCCGATCATCTCATCGGGCGAGAGATCGCCGCGGTCGATGATCTTGAGCGCGGCGATGGTTTCGTTCGCAAACATCTCTGAGCGGCGGCAATCATAGGCCAGCGATACCAGCGAGCGCAGCGTCGGCAGGGTGCCCATATTGGCGCCGAAGTCACTCTCCAATCCCCAGAACGCGGCGATCACCGCGGGCGGCACGCCATATTCCTTCTCGGCGCGCGCAAAGGCGGCGGAGTAAGTCTTGATGCGGGCCTGTCCCTGCTGCATCCGATAGGTCGCAGCCATGCGGCCGGCGAATTCGGTAAAGATCTGGCCGAACACGCGCTGGCCGCGATCGCGGTTGACGATCCCCTGGTCGTACACGAGGTAGGGCGCGGCCTCGGCGAGGGCGCGTTGCGAGACGCCGGCGGCAGCCGCCTGCTGTTTGAGATCGGCGAGGAAGCGATCGAAGTTGGCGCCATTATGACAGGAGGCGGTGCGGGGCGAGGGGGCTGCGGTTGGTCTAGCTGGCGCTGGAACTGGTTGCGCCGCCGCCGGCTTTGGTCCGCACCAAAGTGCGAACAAGGTGGCGCCAAAGACGATCTTCGAAGCACGATTCATGAAGTTACCGTTGGGATAAAAATTCGGGCATGTCCTGGCATCATTCAAAGACAGGGATGGCCGGGTCAAGCCCAGCCATCACGAAAAGCCGGTCCCGTT
>VAZG01000279.1 GCA_005885285.1 Alphaproteobacteria bacterium
AGGCGCCGACGCCAAATAACCCGAAATCAGATAAGTTCGCCCAGCCCAGCCAATTGGAGGCGGTGATCGATCCTGATATGTCGCTCCGTCGCTGCTGAGGACGTACGCGTTCATCGTGTTGGCGCCGAGAGATATCGCGGCTGGTACAGAGGCGCCCAGATCGCCCAAATCCTCCCAGGGCTGCCAAGCGGAGCCGTTCCATGCGAAATCTACCTCGCCACGCCTTGCCTCACCTTGAAAGCAGACTGATGTACTGGTTCGACTGGTGGTGCATTGAATGCCGAAAATGGGTGCGGTTAAGCGACTCACCCTCCGGATTTCAAATGGCCTATACCTCAGGTAACTAACTGGTATAACTATTTACGCTATGTCAGAAGGAAAATATTATCTACCAAGCCTTTTCCCTACTTTCTGGAAATCGTCAGGCTCTCCTGAAACCGTGCGTGACCCAGATTGCCCACGGTTATAACAAGACGGTTGCTCAGGTAGTCTATCGTTTCGCTTTCGAGCTTGGGATGCTGCCCCTCACCGGTACAACAGATGTCGCTCACATGCGAGACAGCCTTGACATTTTCGATTTTACTTTGACCCACGATGAAATTGAGACCCTGCTTGCCCTTCGCGGTCTTCGCTACGAAACCGCCACCTGAGGCCACTTCGGGGCGTCACCTGGGCGACCTCCATGCCTGGCTCGCCAGGGGCGCCAGGTCGTCCGATATTCTCGTCCGGCTCACCACCCAGCCACCCAGCTGCCAAGACGACACCAGCGGGGCCCGGTCCTGGCTTGGCTCATATAAACCGGCTCCCTCGCGACAGGGACCGATGGTTCGAATCCACCTCCCTCCAGCGGCGCGTCTCCTGCGAACCTACTTCCCGCGCCAAAAAAAGGGCGGTCTCGAAACAATGGCCTCTCAACGAGGGACCGATGGTTCGAATCCTGCTCCCTCCAGGAGCGAGTCCGTTGCGAACCACCGTGGGTGTCGAGCTGCAGGCTGACTGCCTCGCCGGAATCAGGGTTCGAAACTCCCCTGGGCGGACAAGAGATCCCTGCTTTGCCGGATCGAGCCGGCGCCTGCCGGCCCAACGTTGGGAACGGGACGGACCGCTGGTGGCGACGCTCCGCCGCCAACTCGGCGTGATCACGGGCAAGACCCACATGGTCGAGTTTGCGTTCGGCGGCACCGGCCGGAACAGCCATCACGGATCGCCGTACAATCCATGGGATGCGGCGGCGCATCGCTCGGTCGGCGGCTCGTCGAGCGGCGCCGGCGTCAGTCTGCTGGAAGGCTCGGCCTTGCTCGCGTTCGGCAGCGACACCGCGGGCTCGGTGCGCATCCCCGTCTGCATGACCGGCAATGCCGGCCTCAAAGTCACCATCGGGCGCTGGTCCACCGAAGGCGTCGTGCCGCTGTCCTTCACCTTCGACACGCCGGGCCTGCTGGCGCGCAGCGTCTGCGACCTCGCCTTTGGGTTCGCCGCGCTCGATCCCGCCGGCATCGATCCATTCGCGTTGGTCGCGCAAGGCGGCGCGCGCGATCTCACCGGGGTTCGCATCGGTGTCGGCGATCCGTTCCTGTGGCGCGACTGCGATGCCGGGATCGCCGAAGCCGTGCAGGAAGCCGTCGACACACTCGTTCGCGCCGGCGCCGTCGCGAACGATTTCACCTTGCCGGAGTCGGAGGCGGCCTACGGCGTGTTTCTCGACGGCGGGCTGAGCGCGATCGAACTGCGCAGTTTTCTGGATCGGGAGCTACCGGAGTGGCTTGATCAACTCGACCCGGTAATCGCGTTGGCGGTGCGCCATGCCGAAAGCCTGAGCGCACGGGAATACCTGCGGATGCCGACAGCCATCTCCGGATCAACCGACGCATTGTCCGCAACACCGTCGCGGTCAACTATCTGGGGGACATCGCTTGCGCCCGGCCCGCAGACACGTGGCGTGATGGAGTCGTCGTGGCGGTCAGCCTGGCTTTCACTGAATTCGAGGCGGCAACAGGTAAAGCGTCATGGCAAAAATCAGATACACCATCATTACAAGCACCCCGACAAACCACGCTGAGCGCCCGCTGCTGGTAACCAGGAACGCGGTAACCGTGGAAATGAGCACCATGACCACCGCGCCTGGCCAGAATTGCAGGTCCATTGGGGCTGGGCCGATAACGTAGCTGAGGAGCACCAGCATCGGGGCGACAAAGAGTGCGATTTGGGACGCGGAGCCCAGCCCGATGCTCACGCTCAAATCCATCCGATTTTTGCCAGCGGCGGAAAACGCCGAAGCCATCTCGGCTGCGCCGCCCACCAGCGCCACGACGATGAAACCCACGAATGCGGGGGTCATCCCGAAGGCTGTCGCCGCCTGCTGCACGGACTCGACAAAAACCTCGCTCACCAGTGCGACCAGCAACGTGACGCCGGCCAGCGTCGCCAGGGCCAAACGAATCGGCCAAGGCGCTTCGCCGGCCTCCGCGTGGTCCGCGCCGCCAAAGATCTCTCGATGTGTCTTGAGCGAGAATAGCAGCCCCAATCCGTAGGCGGCGATGAGCAGCGCCGACAAACCCACGCTTAATTGCTGTGTGAATGCCGAAACCGCCATATTGTCGGCTTCTGAGACCGCCGAAGGGATCAGCATCGCAATCGTTGCCAGAAAGAGCAGGCTTGTCTGGAGGCGGGCGTTGATCCGGTTGTATTCCTGCACGTGGTGCCTCAGACCGCCCAGGAGAAACGACGCGCCCAATAAGAACAGTGTGTTGGCGACAATCGCTCCTGCGACGGACGCCTTCACCAGCGTGTATTGCCCGGCGCGCAATGCGGCGAGCGCGATGACCAGTTCGGTCAAGTTTCCCAGCGTAGCGTTGAGAAGCCCACCAACAGTATCACCCGTTTTAGCTGCTACCGATTCCGTGGCGTGACTCAGCAGTGCAGCCAGCGGCACGATAGCCAGCACGGAGAGCACAAACAGCAGCGTGTGCGCTTCCGGCTTGACGTGCTGGGCGATCAACACCACGGGCACAAAGGCCAACAGCCAGAGCACGGGGTTGCGACGGATTTCTTTAAGCAAGGGATTCATGAGGTACGATCTGATGGGCATGGGTACCCTTCCTTTGGCCCTTGCCGTGTGGTGCATGTCGGTTGAGCGAAGCTCGGCCGGCGGCCTGTTTCAGTCTGCAGACTTGCGGGCCGTCACGTGGAGGGCCTGCACGCTAACCGCCGCGACGAGGCCGGTCAGCACGATACCGGCAAGGCCAATCACTACCGCGAGCAATCGCGACACGACATGTCGGGGCGTCAGATCACCGTAACCGATGGTGAGACCGGTGACAAAGGTGAAGTAAAGAGCGTCAACGATGCGCCACCCCTCTATGTGCCCGATCAGAAGTCCAGGTCCGACCATTGCAAAAAGAACCCCGGAGAGGATCGGCCAGACGACGCAAACAAGCCGAAAGAACTCTGCGAAGAAGATGCGCCTGATTTGCCGTGATCGCATTAGTCTCCGACCGAACGATTTATCGTTTGAGGAGATAGCGCCAGCCTCCGCCGGCACCCCAGGTAAGGTCTTCTCCCCCGAAAGCGCCGGTATCTCATCTCACGCCTTCCGTGCCGCGCTGTGCTGATCCCCCGTTTCACCCACCTTCCACGCCCTATTGGACCGGTCAGCCTTTAACTTATCCCGCTGTCCAAAAATCTGGAGCCGCCCCAGAAGACCATTGGCTGACCGCGCCCGCCTATGCATTTTCCACAAATTTGCAGTGTCAGGAGGCGGATCCGCCTCAAAGTGGCCTCTTCCGCGGGCGGAAGCGCTGGCTATGCATAGTTGACCTGGTTTACCGTCCTCGGATCGGCGTCACGCAGCGCACACGCGTATTTGGCGCGAGACCCACGCAACAGCATATATCGGGTTGGGCCCAGCTCCAGGGGGCGATAGCCAATCCGTAAAATCCGTCATTTCTGCATAGCCGGCGCACAATTGGCGGTGTAGTTTCATGTTAAGGACAAGCTCCTGAGGGGCGGGCCGGTTTGGCGCCCGCTGTGTCGTCCGCTTTCGCCGTCGCACTGCCTGATGCGAGTTTTCGGCGCGATAATCGTACTGAAGAAGCCCTCTTCGGGCCCGCAGGCGCCGGAACGCCGACGCGCACGAGCGCCTTTGGAGGTTCAAAATGATACAACGGTTGTTGCTGTTGTCGGCTTTTGCTTTATTTTTCAGCCTTATCGAGGGTACCCCGCGAAGCTTGGCCGCCACGAATGATCCGGCGAGCATTGTCAGCGATCTCGGGAGCCGCGCCATCGCCGCTATGCCCAACGGGGATACGGCGGCGGCCAATCAGAAGCGGTTCCGCGAGCTCTTCCGTCAGTATTTCGACGTCGAAGCCTGCGCCCGTTTTGCTCTCGGGACATATTGGCGTACCGCGACCGCGGTGCAGCGGCAGGAGTTCGTCGAACTTTACGAGGATTATGTCATCGTCGGCTATTCCACCGCCCTCCGCGCCCTCGGCGGCGCAAGCTTCGAGGTACTGGGGAGCCAGTCGGATGGGGAAGCGGTCACCGTATCGAGCCGGGTCCAGATCAATGGTGGCGCGGCGATCAGGGTCAATTGGCGGCTCAACCCGACCAATCATGGCTACAAGGTCACCGATGTTCTCGTCAACGGCATCAGCACCGCCAGCACGCAGCATTCCGAGTTGGTCTCAGTCATCCAGCGTCACAACGGCCACGTGCCGTCGTTGCTGGTTGCCATGCGCGAAAAAAATGCGAGCAACGGCATCCTCCGATAATCGCCCGCGATTTCCTGCGACTGAGGACCAGCATTCGAGAAGGCTTTGTCACGGCAACTCTACCGAACACGCATCGAGAGCCAAGGCTCGCCGCGAGTCATGCCGCTGCGACGGCATCTTGCCACTGTGCGCTAGCTTCGGCTCGGAAGATCCGCAGTGTGGATCGGGAGATGAGGTGGCGTTGAAAGTTGAAGGTATTGTGAACCGCACCGTGCACGCTGAGGAAGCGCTGGGCGGATCGAGCCGACTTGAACCGCTGCAGCTTGCGCTCGCGCCGTCGGACTACCTGATGCGAATTCTCCGCCCTATTGTTTTTCAGAAGCCCTTGCTCATGCCGACAGGTCAGTCGAAGACGCCGGAACGCCGCGGCGTAGGAGCGCAGCTTGTCGGTGACCAGCAATTTCGGCGCGAAACCTTGCTTCTTGAGCAGCTTGCGCATCAGCCGTAGGGCCGCCCGAGTGTCGCGTCGGCGCTGAAACAGCATGTCGAGGACCTCGCCCTCGTGATCGACGGCATGCCACAGATACATCCGCTCACCGGCGATCCGCACCACCATCTCGTCCAAATGCCAGCGATCGCTCGGCCGAGGGCGACGCCGACGCAGGCGTTGCGCGATCGCGGGACCGAACTTCAGTACCCAGCGCCGCACCGTTTCGTAGGAGATGTCGAGCCCTCGTTCGGCCAGCAGCTCCTCGACATCGCGGTAGCTCAG
>VAZG01000009.1 GCA_005885285.1 Alphaproteobacteria bacterium
CAGTTTTTGGCAAATTAAGCCGTGCCTGGGATGGGGTAGGCTAGGGGAGCATTGATTGACCAAAGCCATCACTATGATCGCGATGACGTGTTTGCTCGTGGCGGGGGCCGCGGTCGTCAGCATTCTCGGCCGCGACAGCGTACCGGCGGCGGGCGTGGCAACCGCATCAGCGGTCGTCAATAGTCCCATCGTCGCCAATCGCGAAAACAAGACCGACAAATTGACTGTGATGAAGCTCGCGCTGGCATCGTTCGAGCCGCCGCAGTCGACCGCAAGCTTGAGCGAGCCGCTGCGCCAGGCCTATGCGGCGAGCTCGCCCGCCGATATCGAGGCGGCGAAAGTAGTGACCGCGCCTGCGCAGCCGATCGCGCCGGCCGTGCCCGCGAAGCCCAAAGGCGCAAGCAAGCCGCCGCAGAAGACCTACGCGCTGCTCAGCGATGTCCAGATCGCCGGCATCAAGGAGCGCTTAAGACTTTCGGCCTCGCAGGAATCCTATTGGCCGGCGGTCGAATCCGCGCTGCGCGCCGTGGCGCGCAAGATCCACGCCACGCGCCAGACCGATCCGAACGCCGGCCCGCCGATCGACCCGGATTCGGCGGAGGTGCAGGAACTGAAATCGGCCGCGATGCCGTTGTTGTTCCAGTTGCGCGAAGATCAGAAAGACGAAGTGCGCAAGCTCGCCCGCATCATCGGGCTTGAAAAAGTCGCCGCGCAGATTTGAGCGCGGCGCGCAAGTTTCAACTCTGATTTAACTCGTTAGATCGCTGCCAGAGCAGGATGACTTTTCTTCGAATCGTCATCCCGCTCTATATTTTTGTTTGAGCATGATCTTTTTCGGAAAACCGGTGCCCACTTTTCCGGATCATGCTTTGGGGCTCACCCGCCGTGGGCTTCCACGACCTTGCGGCAGGAGACGGAGAGCTGCGCCTTGTTGTTACGCAGGCACGCCTGCATCTGCGGCGGCTTGCCGACGAACTGCGAGCACAACGATTCGGCATCGCTGCGACAGGCCATCTTCTCCTGCATGCTCGGCGCAACTTGCGCCATGGCTTGGGACAGGCCCGCCAGCAAGAAGACACTTGCGATAGCGGAAGAGAGTTTCACGGACTTTTTCACGGGGTTCACCTTTCGAAGAGTTCATGTGGGGCTTTGTGATTAAGCGCGGCGAACATCGTCGAGGTGGCGCCCAGGGTCCATGCCATGTTCATGGCATCCGGCAATCCCTGCAAAAGAGCGGTTTTCAGGCCTGAAACGAGGGAATCTGCCCTTTGCGGCCGACCCCCCATCTTCATGGCATATCGCAGCACCCGGCCACGGCCCATGTGCATCCGCGTCGGCTGCGAAGACCAACCGGTCCGTCGCAAGGCCGCTTGAAACAGGAGAGATACCATGTCGAACAAATCAAAATGGGTGAGTGCTGCCGTCGCCCTGACGGCCCTTTCAACGCTGGCGACGGTTTCGCTGACCGCTGCGCCCGCCGAGGCGGCGGTGGTTTATTGCAAGACCGCCGGCGTGCCGCAGGGTTGCGTGGTTCGCACCGCCCCCGTTGTCGTGGCGCCGGTTCGCGTCGCCCCCATCGCTCCCGTCACCGTGCGGCATGTCGGTTATACCCGCGTGACCCCCTATGGCGTGCGCCACGTCGGCTACACCCGCATACGCCGCTGATGATCGGCGCAGCTCAAGCGCCGGCGGCGTCGCTATCCGGAAAGCGGCGAGGCAATGTCAGCCTCACGCGCGTGCCGCCGGCGGTCGAGACCAAATCGAGCGCCGCTCCGCAGCGTGCGGCGCGGCTTCGCATGTTGCGCAGGCCGCGCGCCGCTTTCTGACCGGCCGCGGCGGCTGCGCCATCCGGCGTGAGCGCAAATCCCGTGCCGTCGTCTTCGACACTGATGCGGCCATAAGCGCCCGACGCGTCGGTGAGGGTTTCGATGGTGACCATGATGCGGCGCGCGCGAGCATGCTTGACGGCATTGGTCAAAGCCTCATCCAGAAGCCGCACGATCTGGATGACGTGCCACGGCCGCAATTCGGGATAAACCGGCAGGCCCTGTGGCGACACCGCTCGCCAGTCCAGCGCGATATCATGCGGACGCAACTGCGCGGTGGCGCGCTCGCGCCACGATCCGAGCGCCAGCATCAGGTCGCCGCCGATGTCGTCCATCGAATCGATGACAAGGCGAAGATCCTTCAACGCCGCTCGGGCCGCTTCGCCGATCGGCGCGCCCGCCTCGCCGCGTTCGCTGAGCGCGACGATGCTGACGAGCTGGCCGCCCAATCCGTCATGAAGGTCGCGCATCAGCCGCGTGCGCTCCAGCGCCAGCGCCGCGGCGCGGGCGCGCTCCTCCTCGCGGGCGAAGCTCGCCTTCAATTTGTCCTCGGCCTGGCGCACCTGGGTGACCAGGCGGCCGGCAAAGCCGTCGACCTGATTGAGCGCGCGGGCAAATCGCCAGGTCAGCCCGGCGCCGATCGCGACCAGCAGCGCCGAATAGGACAAGCGCGCGACGAAGATCCGCCCGTCGGGCGCGATCTGGAGCACCGAGAGCATGTCGCGAATCCAGCAGGTCAACACGATCGTGACGGCGCAGCCCAGCACGAAACTGGCGACGTCGTGTCGCTTCAACACCGACCGCGCGACGATCAGCGCCAACAGCACCAGATAGAGACCAATTATCGGCACGCCAACGAATAGAAAGAATTCGCTGATCAGCGCCTGGTCTCCGAATAGCCCGACCGCGACCAGCAGCACGCCGGGAGCAAAGATCAGCGCCCCGAAGCGCGGCCACCGGCCGCCAAGAAACAGCGTCGCAAAGGTCAGGACGAAACCGCTTTCCAGCGGCGCGGACGTGATCAGGATCGCGTTCAGCCTGGAATATTGCGACTGGTCCGCCGCTGTCGGCAAGAATGCTTGCGCGACACCCAGCGTCATCGCGGCCGCCAGGAGGCCGTACGCGGGCTCATGACGGCGCACCGCCCACATGATGGTCAGGATCACCGCAAGGATCGCCTGCCACGCGGAAAACACCACCGGCAGGGTGACGAACACCAGCGTCCGCTGTTCGTAATAGGGACGCAGTACCGGATCCGGACCGGCATAGATGCTGTCGAGGAATCCGGTCAGCGGACCCCACACAAACAGCCGAACAGCAAGGTCGTTCTCTCCCTCGTGAAGCAGCGAGGCCGGAATGACCGCGATCTCGGGCGCATTGCGATCGGGCCGGTTGGCTGCCGGATCGCGCCTTGAGTCCAGGATCACGACGCCGTTGACGGCAACCTCGACCCCATTGTTGAAGCGCGGCAAATACACCGACCAGGCGCGTTGCGCCTCGCTGCTCGGCCAAACGAAGTGGCCGGAGTAGAGCGGCGGATCATTCATCGAAAACCGCGAAGAGGTATAGTGCGGCAGCGTAACGCCACGCTCGGTGCCGCCTTCCTTTGTGTTGAACGCGTTCACGAGATAGCCGGCGGGAGGCTGCGGCAGCGACTGATGCAGCACGAAAACGCAGGCGATCGCGATCAGCACCTGGACCAAAGCGTACTGCGCAAGACGCGAAGCCCGCAGCCGCCGGCGCTGGCGGCCGGGCAAAGCCGGTTTCGCCGCCATCTCGGTCACAGCCGGATCAAGCCCTGCTGGAGCGCCTCGAACACCGCCTCGCCGCGGGTGTGGACTTCGAGCTTGCGGTAGATGTTCTTGATGTGGCCCGGCACGGTCTGGCGCGATAATCCAAGATGGCCGGCGATCTCGGCATAGCTGAAGCCTTTGGCGATGCCCCACAGGATATCGATTTCGCGCGGTGTCAGCCTCACGGTATCGAGCGGCGGCCCGGGCGCGGGTTCCGGATGGTTTTGGGTCCTGCGCACGATGAAGCGGGCGATCGAGGCCGAAATTGGCGAATGCCCGGCGACGAGTTCGTGAACGGTCGCCGCGATATCGGTCGGGAACGCATCCTTGAGCAAATAGCCGGTGGCGCCGACCGTGATGGCTGAGATCACGCTCTCTTCGTCGCCGAGAATGGAGATCACCATGATCTCGGTCGCGGGAAAGCGCCGCCGCGTCTCGCGGATCAATTCGACGCCGTGTCCATCCGGCAGTTGCAGATCGGTCAGCAGCACCTTCGGGCCGCTTTCCGTCAGGCAGGCGCGGGCCTCGGCCAGCGTCGCAGCGGCGGTGACCTGAAATCCGGCCTTGGCCAGCGCGTCCTGCAGCCGCCAGGATGTCGGCGCGTCATCCTCGACAAGCAAAACCGTGATTGCCTGCGAAGGACGCTCGTCGCTCAACTCGGTCATCAAGCCTGCCTCTGCCGCTGTTGGCGCGGCCGACGCAGTCTAATCCCGCCAACACCCTTTACGACAGCCATATTCATGGGGGTGCGGATTAATGGGGTGCGGCGGCGGGAGGATCATGTTGGCGCGAGCTCACGCCACCGCGGCGACGATCCTGTCGGTTTCGGCTTCGGAAAATACCTTGATCGTCGTCGTGCGCAGGTTCCCTCCCGATGCCAGCGAGAGGACGAACTTGGCGACGCTCTCCTCGTCACGGGCTTCCAGGTGGATGATGAGATCGTAGGCTCCCAGTGCGAGGTAACCGGCTTTGATCTCCACACCGAATTTCTTGGCTGTTTCCCGCGCCGCGGCTCGGCGGCTCGGCGCATCCTTCATGTTGCGAATAGCCTGATCGGTGTAATTGCAGAGAAGCATGTACATGGACATAGCAACCTCCCTTGATCGCAACCTCTTTTGATCGTCGGGCTCTTTCGGTCCAACGCCGAAGAATTATGCCACAGATTGCCGAACGTGCCGAGACCTCACGCGCAGCGCGTCAGACAGGAACCTTTTGCGCGGCGCGAGACAAAGTCTCGGCGTCAGTCAACGGGACTTGGAAACTCCGCCGCAGCCTGATCTTATCAGGTTCCACGAACACCCCGGACGAAAGGCTTTTCGATGAGGACGCGGCGCGAACACGATCTGTTGGGCGACCGGGACGTTCCGGCGGATGCCTATTATGGCGTCCACACCTTGCGGGCGATCGAGAATTTTCCGATTAGCGGGACGAAAATCTCGATCTATCCCGACCTCATCGCGGCATTGGCATCGATCAAGCTTTGTGCCGCGAAGAGCAACCGCGAACTCGGACTGCTCGATGACACGCGGGCCGGCGCCATCGTCGCCGCCGCGGAGGAAATCAGGGCGGGCCGGCTGCACGAACAATTCGTGGTCGACGTCATTCAGGGCGGTGCCGGAACATCGACCAACATGAATGCCAACGAGGTCATCGCCAACCGCGCGCTGGAGCTGCTCGCTCGGCCCAAGGGCGACTATCATTTCTTGCATCCGAACGAGCACGTCAACATGAGCCAGAGCACCAACGACGTCTATCCGACGGCGCTCAAGCTCGCGGCATATTCCGGAATCATGCGGCTGGTCGATGCCATGGCGGTGCTGCGTCAGGCCTTCGAGGCGAAGTCCGAGGAGTTCAGGGACATCGTCAAGATGGGCCGCACCCAATTGCAGGACGCGGTGCCGATGACGCTGGGGCAGGAATTCTCCACCTATGCGGTGATGCTGGTCGAAGACGAGCAACGGCTGAGGGAAGCGGTGCTTCTGGTCTGCGAAATCAACATGGGCGCGACCGCGATCGGCACCGGCATCAATTCTCATCCGGACTATGCCGCTTCGGTATGCCGGCATCTGCGCGACGTCACGGGCATTCCGGTGGTGACGGCGGCAAACCTGGTCGAGGCGACGCAGGATTGCGGCAGCTTCGTTCAGCTCTCCGGTGTGCTGAAGCGGGTCGCGGTCAAGCTGTCGAAAACCTGCAACGATCTGCGGCTGCTGTCTTCTGGGCCCCGCGTCGGTCTCAACGAGATCAACCTGCCGCCGATGCAGGCGGGCTCCAGCATCATGCCGGGCAAGGTCAATCCGGTCATTCCGGAGGTCGTCAACCAGATCGCGTTCGAGGTGATCGGCAACGACGTCACGGTTTCCTTTGCCGCCGAGGCCGGCCAATTGCAGCTCAATGCCTTCGAGCCGATCATCGCCCACAGCCTGTTCAAGAGCGTCAACCATCTCCGCTCCGGCTGCCTGACGCTGGCTGCGAAGTGCGTGAGCGGTATCACCGCCAATCGCGAGCATCTGCGCCGCGGCGTCGAACGTTCGATCGGGATCGTGACCGCGCTCAATCCCTATATCGGCTACGCCAACGCCACCGAGATCGCCCAGCAAGCGCTGCTCGCCGACAAAAGCGTCTACGACCTGGTGCTGGAAAAGCAGCTGTTGACGCGCGAGCAACTCGACCAGATTCTGCAGCCGGAGGTGCTGACCCGGCCGCGATCGTTCGACGTCCGGCCGGCGCCGGCGGAAACCCACACGCAGAGCAAGCGCCCAAGCCAGATCGATTGACGAGAATTGCCGCCAGCGAAGGGCGGATTAGCGATACAGTGTAATCCGCCGCCCAGCCTCGCTCGGGCTGCAGACCAGGGAGATGAGGCGCACTCGCCTATCTCGGTCAGTGACCATCGCTGGGCTGGACAGCACGAAGCCATTCCACCGCCGCATCCAGCGCTGTCTTCCAAAGAGGCTGCTGCTTGAGGCTCGTCGCCTCGACAAGGCCGGTTGCCAATTGATCAAATGCTGCAATCGCGCGTCGATGGAGGTACGCGATTTCTGGAATCTCACTGTGCAGCGGCAAGTCGCGTGAAATTGCGCGCACCAGGCGAACGGCGGTTTCATGATCAGATGTGCGGGCAACCCTCAAGATCGTTGAGGCATATCTGGCTTTTATGAGACTGTCATTGGCGGCCAGCCGGCTGGGATCTTTGATCTCTGCGCGTTGCGAGGCGTTGGGCGCGATCTCCGTGTTCCGCGTAGAGTTCGGCAGGGCTCTGGCGGTTTGCGTGGCCGTCGGCGAGGTCCTGGCGCTTTGTATCGCACGCGGAGGGGGCCCGGCGTTTGGCGTGGGGCTTGACAGAATTCTGGCGTCTTGCTTGGGGCCCGATAGGAGAAAGGCCCGCGCTACCTCGTTTATCGGCTCTGCACGAGCGGGTATCGTCCCGGTGGCTTGGCTCTGTTGCCGTTGGAGCGCCTGCACCACGGCCTGTACTTGATCGCGGTCAGTCACCCCTTTGCGCTTCGCCTCTACATCATGGACGTGCACTTCGTCCTGGTGCGAGCCCCCAAGCCAAAGGTCGAGCACATTGTTTCCAAACTGAAGCGACATCACCGACTGCCTCTGGCGTTTGAGCCGCGGCGCAGGTGGGTCTCGGACCCTCGTTGCGCGCGCCTGATTGTGCGGGCCACAGCCGACACAAACAAGAAGCATCATATAACTTATGTATTTCCGTTATCGGACCGATTTGGATTTTCCACTGCGAAATTCCGGCCGGGGATCACCGGGTCATAGGCTAGCGGGTCGGCGCGAAGCGCCGCCGATGACAAGTTCCGCGAAATCCGGGACTTTCTGACCGTGACGTTGGAACGTCGTCCTCACGAGTTCACCCGGATCGGCCAACGGGTCGCGCGCCAATACACGCCCGATGGTAAACTGCGCATCTGTGGATTTCGGATGTCGCGATCCCGGATATCGCTTCGGAGACCAACATGCCTTACGCCACGACGGATGACGGGGTGCGCTTGTATTTCGAGGAAACAGGATCGGGCTGTCCCGTGATCTTGGTTCACGAATTTGCCGGCGATTTGCGCAGCTACGAGCCGCAGATGCGCCATTTTGGCAAGCGCTATCGCGCCATCGCGTTCAACGCGCGCGGCTTCCCACCGTCCGACGTGCCGAAGCATGTCGCCTCCTATTCGCAGGCCCGCGCCGCCGACGATATCCTCGCCGTGCTCGATCACATCGGCGAGCGGCAGGCGCATATCGTCGGACTGTCGATGGGCGGCTTCGCGACGCTGCATTTCGGCCTGCGGCATCCGCAGCGGGCGCGATCGCTCTGCATCGGCGGCTGCGGTTACGGCGCTGAACTCGATAAGTGCGAGGCCTTCCGGGCCGAAGCCGACGCGATTGCCAGCGTGATAAGGACCGATGGCATGCCAGCCTTTGCCGAACGCTACGCCTATGGGCCGACCCGCGTTCAGTATGAAAACAAGGATCCGCGCGGCCACGCCGAGTTCAAGAGAATGCTGGCCGAGCATTCTCCCGTCGGATCGGCCAACACGCAGCAGGGCGTGCAAAAGGAGCGGCCGTCGCTTTATACGCTGGTCGGGGAAATGCGGCGCCTCACCGTGCCAACGCTCATCATTACCGGGGATGAGGACTGGCCGTGTCTTTTGCCGGGCATTCTCATGAAACAGTCCATCCCTTCGGCGGCGCTCGCGGTGATGCCGAACGCGGGCCATGCGATCAACATCGAAGAGCCCGATGAGTACAACCGGATCGTCGGCGATTTCCTCGCGCAGGTCGAAAGCGGACGCTGGCCAAGCCGCGATCCGCGCGCCATCAGCGCCTCCATCACGGGAATGGAGGACGAGTAACGTCGCGTGCCGTGTCGGTTCAGCCAGTGCGTTCGCTGTGTATGATTTCTTGACGCCCAGCCTCGCCGACTTTGATGATCGTTCGCCAACACTTGCCGCTTGCCAGAGTTACCTTGTCGTCGCGCTCCCACCAACACGCATCTTGCACGATACCGAAAGAGTCAATTTGTTCGAAAATGGGACACACTCGTTCGCAGTTATCGTTTGTTCTTTGGTTAATGATCGGTAAGCTTCGCGAAGGGCAGAGAGTAGCGTAGCAGGAGTACTGTCACCATGAGATACGGCATTCTTATCCTTGCGCTTGGCGTTCTGTGGTCATCGCAAGTTTCGGCAGGCGAGCTGCAATCCGTCTACGTCGCGCCGGGAGGCGTCTATATCGCGTCTGCCCACGTTCATGTCGGGACCGAAAACGGTTACCCGACTTACGGCGCGCCTGGCGCCAGGTACTACGAACCCCCCGCATACGCGCCGGGTTATGTGCCACCAGGGCAGGTATACAGAGCACCGGCAATATATGAAGGATATCGATCAGTGTACCCGGCGCCCCCGGCCTACATTGACCATTCAGAGTACTCCTATTCTTATGCGGAAGAACTTCCGCCGCGGCCGCCTGCCCCTGTGCCGTACAACGGCGCTGCGCCTTGTTCATTCAACCCAGCTTATGGCCGGTCGGGATATTGTGACTAACATTTGCTACGACAAAGGGCGGTTTCGCGAACCGTCCTTTGTCTCGATTGGGATCGGCGTGTTTTCATCAGTCTGCAGGCCCAATGGCCGCTCCTTTGACGAGTCCCGGGCGGCAAAAGCCGCATCACGCGCGACCGCTGCTAACGCAGGCAGCCGTCGTGTCTAGCTGTGACCCTCAATTATAAGTGCGCGCCCTAGCGTCGCTTGCGTGCGGTCATGTCGACCGCGTGTAAAGCCTGCTTTCGCGTGAGAGACATACCAAGATCCAGCCAGTAAAAGACATTGTAATACCGGGCACCGTCATAATCAGAATAAGCCGCGAGCGGCGGCGTCCGGCGCTGAGTAGGTGTTGCATAAGTCAAAATATATGCAACACCGGTAGACGCCATATCCGCCGTTGCCCGTCGGGCTAGAGTTAGATGCTGCAAGGACCCCACTACACCACCGCTTCGTCAATGTGCAATTGCGCCGCACAGCCATGACTGATCATGACCAGGCGGAAGCTTGACGCTTACCCCAAATCAGCGATTTCTTTCCCAACTGTCCCGCCTCGATTAAGAGGGGCGCTTCGCGGTCGTCACGAACGTTGGGTGCGGGATGCGATGGACGCGGTGGCGTCGCAAGACGAGCGACGACATCGCGGACGGCAAAGCCGTGTGGTCCTGACGCCCCGACGCTGGCGTCAAGTCTGTGGAGCGATCCGCAGGCGACGGTGGCAAGAAAGCCCGGTCGCCGGGGAGAGCGCGGAATAAGCCGTAAACCATTGCGCAGGGAAGGTCGGATTGTTTCGGCGAACCTGTGGCGACTACGCTCGTGCGCTTTTTTGTTTGCGTGCGAGGCTGTGGGTGCGGCGAGCACCCGGGTTTCCCTGCGCCCTCTATTCGCTGAGGCGCTCCGTCCAGCAAGCCTCGGGCAGATCCTGCCGCGGGAATGCGGACGCATATCCCTCTTGGCTGTTTGACAATCGAATAGGAAATTATCGCTACGTCGTCCGGCTTCGCCAACAAGCTATGTCGGACGAGCTTAGCCGCTGCGTACGAAAGAGCGGAGGTCGGCTGCGCCAAGCGTAGCCGCGCAGCGGCGAAGCTTGGTGCCCTGGCCG
>VAZG01000280.1 GCA_005885285.1 Alphaproteobacteria bacterium
ACCGATATCGATCGTGACCGGATGGTCATCCGGGTCGAGCAGGGCAAGGGCAAGAAGGATCGCTATGTCATTCTCTCGCCCAAGCTTCTCAAGATATTGCGCGACTGGTGGCGCGCCGCGCGCAAGAAGGGATGGATGTCTCCCGGGCAGCCCTGGCTGTTTCCTGGCTACCGCGGGCAGCATACGAGTGCGCGCCAGCTCCACCGGATCGTTCGCCTGGCGGCGGGGCGTGCCGGCATTACCAAACGTGTCGGCGTTCACACATTGCGGCACAGCTTTGCCACGCATCTCTTGGAGCAAAAAACCGATATCCGGGTCATCCAGGTTCTGCTCGGACACAAGAAGCTCGACACGACGGCGCTCTACACCCGCGTCGCCATCAGCGCGCTCGGCCAAGTGACAAGCCCGCTCGACTTCCTGTTAAAGATGCCCGGTTGACGCGCGACCGTTGTCACGGCCAGCGGTCGAGGTGGCGGACATCTTCCGCCACCGGGGGCCGGCCTGGCGTGCGTCTCACGCCGGCCATGTGAGCCTCGGCCAACTCAAGGTCATGTCGGCGATCGAGCGCTGCCGAACGGCGGCGTTGGGCGGTCATGTCGAGCGCTGCGAAGCCTGCGCCCACTTGCGCATCTCTTACAACTCCTGTCGCAATCGGCATTGCCCAAAGTGCCAGGCCGCCGCTGCCAAGGAGTGGCTCACCGACCGCCGAGCTGAGCTGCTGCCGGTGCCCTATTTCCATGTCGTCTTCACCCTGCCGGGACCGGTCGCCGACATCGCCTACCAGAACAAATCGGTCGTCTATGACCTGTTGCTCAAAACCGCCGCCGAAACCTTGATCACCATCGCGGCCGACCCCAAGCACCTCGGCGCGCAAATCGGCCTCACTGCTGTGCTGCATACCTGGGGATCGGCTCTGACTCACCATCCGCACGCTCATATCATCGTTCCCGGCGGCGGCTTCTCACCCAATCGCCAGCACTGGATTGCCTGCCGACCGGGTTTCTTTCTGGCGGTCCGAGTGCTCTCGCGCCTGTTCCGGCGGCTGTTTCTGGAAAGGCTGACCGCCGCGTACCAGACCGGGCGATTGGAGTTTTTCGCCGATCAGGCCGCGTTGGCCGAGCCTGCCGCCTTCAAAGCTCACCTCGCCGCACTGCGCAAGCACGAATGGGTGGTCTATGCCAAGCGGCCTTTTGGCGGACCCGGCGCCGTGCTCGCCTACCTGTCTCGCTACACGCACCGGATTGCTATTGCCAATAGCCGGCTCATCGCCTTCGACGGCGAGCGCGTGACTTTCAAATGGAAGGATTACCGAGCCAAGGGCGACGCTCGCTACAAGCTCATGACGCTCGACGCCGACGAGTTCATCCGCCGCTTCCTGATCCACGTCCTGCCCGACGGGTTCCACCGCATCCGCCACTACGGCCTCTTCGCCAATGCCAGCCGGGCCGCCAATATCGCATTGGCCCGTCAGCTCCTCGGTGCACCCGGTCCAGCTCCCTCGAACGCTGAGAGCGGCCGCGCTGACGGTGGTCACCAAGACGCAGAGCCGAATGCTTGTCCTTGCTGCGGCGGGCGGATGATCATCCTCGAGACCTTCGAACCCGGCTGCCAGCCGCGCCAGTGGCCCATCCCATCGATCGGGCTCGACAGTTCATGACCATCGCACCCCTGTCGCCGTCCCCCATCACCGCTTCTGTGCGACGCCGCTATTTCACCGGCGACGGCGACCCTCCGCCGACCGCAACTGTCAGCGCCACCTTCGACCGCCAAAACGCCGATCGCTCACGACAAAACCACCCTTCCGATCCTGCACACGGCGACCAAAACCAACGCCGCGGTGATTACCCAGCCGTCGTCCGTGTTCGAAAACCGAAAGATCACGGCACACACCGCCCCTAAATCCCCATAGACCGACACCAGCGTCGGTGCGAACTCCCCCGCGGTTTCCTCCCTCGAGGCTTTTCGGACGCCTGCCTCCGTGCATCCCCGCGCGCCTGCGCCCGGCAGGCATCCGAAAACCCTTAACGATACCAGACCTTCCCGCCGGCCCCCGGAATGACGAGGTCTGACCGAAAGCGTATTCGCCGTCACGCGAGATATCGGCCACCCGCGGGTTCCTTCTTCGGAGGATTCAGACCCCCGGCACTGATCTCGCCGCGGAAGGGCCAATCGGGGATGCGAAAGCTGCGACTTGTGCTTAAACTCAGATGTGGCCCGGCTGAACAAGAGAAGAAAAGGTTAATAGCAGCCGGGTACCCGGAGGCGCGGGATATGAGGCAGAGCGCGAGAAGGCCGGTTCGCGGGGGTCCTAAGAATGCGTTGCGCTCGTCCTTTGCCGAGATGCAAGCTCGTATCGACGCGCTTGAGATAGAGCTGGCGGCAGCTCGCGAACGGGAGGCCGCGGCGGTCGAGGTTTTGGGCGTCATCAGCGCGTCGGCCGGTAATCTCGTTCCGGTGTTCGACGCGATTCTCGAAAAGGCCGTCCGACTGTGCGAAGCCGAATTTGGCATATTGTGGACCTATCACAGCGACCGTTTCCAGGCGGCTGCGCATTATGCCGTGCCTACCGCCTATGCCGAATTTCTCAGGAACCCGATAAAACTCTCGGATTCCGCCGCGCTTGGTGATATTGCGCGGGGGCACAAGTTCGTGCATGTGGCAGACCTCGCCGCGTCCAGCTCCCACGCGAAAAGCGGCCTGCGTCGCGCCACTGTCGAGCTGGGCGGCGCACGAACAGGTCTGGCCGTTCCCTTCCATAAAGATGGCGCACTACTGGGCATCTTCGTCATTTACCGCCAGGAGGTGCGCCCGTTCTGCGACAACCAGATCGCGCTATTGCAAAACTTTGCGGCGCAGGCGGTGATCGCGATGGAGAATGCGCGGCTCTTGACCGAAACCCGCGAAGCGCTGGAGCAGCAAACCGCGACCGCCGAGGTGTTGCAGGCCATCAATTCCTCGCCCGGCGATCTCGCCCCTGTGTTCGACGCGATGCTGGAAAAGGCGGCGCGCATCTGCCAAGCCGACTCTGGCTTTATCTTCCGACTGCAAGATGGCCTCAATCGCATGGTGGCCGCGTTCGGGGTTCCGGTAGAATACAAGAAATTCCAAACCCGCTATCCAATCCCGCTGAGTCGCGGCACTTTGGCGGGCCGCACCGCGCTCGAACGGCGCGCGGTGCATATCGTGGACGCAGCGGCCGACCCCGAATACACCCGGGCCGAAGCGGTCCAGATCGGCGGTCAGCGCACAATGCTGGGAGTGCCTCTGATCCGCGAGGATGCATTGATCGGCGTCATCACATTTGGCCGCTCGCGCATCGAGCCATTCACCGACAGACAGATCGCGCTAGTCACGACCTTTGCCGACCAAGCGGTCATCGCGATCGAGAACGCGCGGCTGCTCAACGAATTGCGCCAGCGCACGCGTGATCTAGAAGAGTCGCTCGAATACCAGACCGCGATAAGTGACGTG
>VAZG01000010.1 GCA_005885285.1 Alphaproteobacteria bacterium
AATTGAGATTGTGAGACTGCGCGGTCGGCGGATGCAACTCGACGGCTTGCATCGGGAGAACGGCGCGTTTCGGCGTTAATAGCGTACCGAAGTGGCGCGCCACGGCCGTGAAGATGGGCAGCTATTCGTTCGCCGTGCCCCTATCATGCCGAGACCCACCACGCACTCCAATCGGCAAATCTGCGACGGCCTGCGAGTTTGCACTACGCCTCGTGGGCGGACGCCAGCACGTCGAGCAAGATTTCGGCCTCCTTCAAATCGAGGGTTTCGAACCCCTCGGTGAACCAGCCGTAGATCGGGGCGAGGAGATCATGTGCTTCGGCGTTCCTCCCTCGGTCGTTCCAGAGGCGCGCCAGGCTTGTGGCAGCACGAAGCTCAAGCATCGTCGCCCTCTGCTCGCTGCTGACCTCAATTGCACGTCGAAAGCAGGCTTCCCCTTCATCATGCTGCCCGCGTGCCACGAGCAGCCGACCCCTGAGGCGGTGCACTTCGGCCAGCCACCAACGCTCACCGCTCACCTCTATCGAGGCCAGTGCATCCTCCAACAATTCGAGCCCTTCACCCGGATTGCCGAAATCGGCTTTGGCGCTTGCCAGAGTTGCCAGCATGTAAGGTCGCGTGATACGGCGGCCAACCGAAAACAGCGCGAACCCCTGCTCCATCAAAGCGATCCCCTGCTCGAGTTCGCCGCCATCCGCCGTCGCCCAGCCCGAGAAGAACATTCCAGCGCCGCGCATCGCCGGAAAGTCGTGTTCCTGCGACAGCTCGATCAATTCAGTCGCAAGATCGCCGCAGCTTCGCCTCTGGCGGACGACCTGAAGAGCGATCCCAAACTGCCACATTGCCAGGACAAGGGTGTACGGATGGGACAAGCTCCGGGCCAAAGTGAGGGCCTCCGCGCCAAGCTCCATAGCCCTTTGAGGGAAGCCTGACAGCGCCATGCTGATCGCCTTGACGCCGCGAGCGCACACTCCGGGGTCATGACCACTGAAGGTGAACGCGAGAGCATGATGCCGGGTGCAATCATATCGTGATATGCCCTCTTGAGAATGCTCGTCTACAGCGGCCAGGCTCCCACACCAAAGCGATGCCGACCACTTCGCATGATGACCCTCCAGAACGAGATCATCAGCCCCGAGGCGTTGCGCGAACGCGAACAACTCCTCGGCATCAGCTGCCGCTTCGCTCAAGCGTCCGGAGGCCATCGAGCAGTAGCAGCGGCCCCAGAGCGCCTTGAACCGCGCCGAGCTTTCCTCGCCCGTCTCGAGAGCCACGGCGCGGCTATAGATCGCATCAGCCTCCGGTGACGCGGGCCCTTTTACCATCATAAGGGCTGGGCCGAGCTTGACACATATTTCCAGCTCCTTCGCTGCGCGATCGGGTTTTTCGCCAAGCCTGGTCAAGAGGTCCAGCGCAACGGAAAAGTGACGAATGGCCTCAGAGTGGCCCGAGCGCGCCATCGCCAGGTCGCCGGCCTGTTGCCAATATTCGATCGCAGCCTCACTGAGTCCGGCCTCTGTGAAATGATGGGCGACAAGTTCGGGCTCCGCGCGTACGACTTCCGGAAAGTGGGTCTCGTACGCTCTTGCGATCCGAGCATGCAGCTGCTGGCGATTTGCCCGAAGCAGACTGGCATACGCAACATCCTGCACCAGCGCATGTTTGAAGGTATATTGCGCACTCGGTGGCGTACCGCGCTGGAAGAGTAGCTCGGCGCGAACAAGCTGCTCCAACGCATCACTCAATTGGCGCTCTGGCATCTCCGCCGCAGCGTGCAGCAACTCGTGCGAGAATTGGCGCCCCAGCGCGGCACCGACCTGAGCCACTCGTCGCACCGAAGTCAGTCGGTCGAGCCGTGCCATCAGCGAGTCATGGAGCGTCGTGGGGATCGCTACCGTCGCCAACGGACCGTCAAGCACATAGTCATGCTCCCGTTTTCGCAGCAGCCCGCTTTCGAGCACCGTCTTGGTCAGCTCCTCGATGAAGAGTGGCACGCCGTCCGTGCGAACAAGGATCTGGTTGATCACTTCGTCGGGTAGGGCTCTACCCTGAGCAACATCAGTTATGAGCGTAGTCGCGTCGCGTCGGTTCAGCCGCGTAAGAGAGGCCGTCCTTACATGCGCGTAATCCGGCCAGTGCGCCGTAAAATCCGGCCGCGCGCTGACGACCATCAACAGCCGCATATGCTGGGCTCGTTCCACCATAAGCGCAAGCAGTTCCAGCGTCGTCGGATCAATCCATTGGACATCCTCGTAGATCATAAGCACCGGCCGTTGCTGCTCCACGCGCCGGAGCTGCGCAAAGAGCGCAGCGAAGGTTTTCTCCTTCCGCTTCTGAGGGTCCATCTCAAACGATCCGCGCTGCCCAACTCTCGGCACCGAGAGGAGATCGGCCAGAAGCCCTAGGTCCGCGACTTGCTCGGGGAGGATTGGTGCCAACAGGTTTTGGAGCTTGACCAGCTTCTGCTCGGGTGCATCGCCGCGCTCGAACCGAGCGGCGCGTTCGAGCTGATTGATGACCGGGTATAGGGCGCTCTCGCTGTGTTGTGGCGAGCAGAAGTAGCGTATTCGTACATGCGACTGAGATTGGAGCCGCTCCTGCAGCGCTGCTATTAAACGCGATTTGCCGACGCCCGGCTGTCCCGTGAGCAAGACCACGCGACCTTCACCCTGCGAAGCCTGGTTCCAACGCCGCAAAAGCAGCTCCAGTTCCTCTTCGCGCCCTACCAGGGGAGCAAGGCTGGTTTCATGCTGCGCCTCAAACCGGCTTTGCATCGGGCTCGCGGCAAGTACCTGCCATGCTTGGATTGGATCGGCCAAGCCCTTGAGCACCACTCTTCCAAGGTCGCGGTACTCGAAGAGTCCGCTAGTCAGCCGTCGCGTGCTTGGCGCGATCACTACCTGACCGGGCTCCGCGTGCGTCTGTAGACGGGCAGCCAAGTTCGGCGTATCGCCTACCACTTCTTGCTCCTGTGCTGCCCCCTCCCCAATTAGGTCGCCAACCACCACTACGCCGGTCGCGATGCCGATGCGCACCTGAAAGTTGGCACCGTAACTCGTTTGAAGTCGGGACGCCGCGTCGGCCAACGCGAGTCCGCAACGCACCGCGCGTTCAGCGTCGTCCTCATGGGCCTGCGGATAGCCGAAGTAGGCAAGTACGCCATCGCCCATATACTTGGCGACAAACCCGCCAGACTTGCCGATCACCTCCGTGCAACGGTGATGATAGGCACTCATGATCTCCCGCATGTCCTCGGGATCGAGCCGAGCCGAGAGCGCGGTCGAACCCACAAGGTCGCAAAACAGGACCGTGAGCTGGCGACGTTCAGCCGAGCCGGTCTGCGAACTCTGCGGAGCGGCAGCATCGATAGTCGAACCGGCCGCGGCTTCAACCCCGATTGACGGCAGCTTGTGTCCGCATTCCAAGCAAAACTTGGCACTCGCCGGGTTGGTGTTGCCGCACGACGGACAACGTCCGAGAAGAGCCGCACCGCACTCCAGGCAGAACTTGCTGCCTCCGGGAACGTCAGCCTTGCAGCTCGGACAGCGCACGGATCATCCCCTGATCTGACGCGGGCATGCCTGCTATCCTAGCACAGCATCCGAACCTCTACTGGTGATCAGAGACTGCTGGGTGTAGGACGGCGGTGTCGTGTCAGGATCGCTGACATTTGAGCGCGCAACAAGAGGATAGAAATTGATTCGCTTGAACGTGCTGCTTGCAGGCGCCGATGCGCTGATTGAGTCAAGGCCACCTGCCAACCGGCTCCCCCAAGTCAACCGGCACAAGAGCGGGAGAAGGTCGGAGTTGGGTCCATTCGCGTTATATTGCCATGTCTGCTCTCTCGTCCGCTATCCATAACACCGGACATTACCATGTCCGACCGAGACCAATCTGCTTGCCGCCGTCTTGCGCCCGTTCTGCAAACAACGGGCACAAGCCGTCGCAGCTCCTGCGTCCTGGCTTCGCTCGATCTGCGACGCCATGGTCCGAATATCGGGTCGGGCTGAAGCGCAGAATCGGCGGCGTCTGGCGGCGATCGCGTATTCCGAAGTGGCGCGCCACAACCGACTCGACCCGTGAGGCATCCGGTGCCCTTTGCGGCCTCGTTCTCCTGCGGGGATGTGTCGCGTCGGATCGGCGCGGCACGGCACAATCTTTGCTCCCTCTTCTTTGGCTTGAATACAATTATCCCCGCTCGCCTAATTCCTGAGCACCGGACCGATTTGAAAATGCGCTGCCTTGTCGTTGCCGATTTACACTATTCGCTGCCGCAATTTGACTGGCTGCTCAGCGCCGCGCGTGAATTCGATCTCGTGATCTTCGCGGGCGATGCGCTCGACATCGGCTCCGCCGTCGACTTCCGCGCCCAGATCCTGGTGGTGAAGAAATACCTCAAGCTGTTATCCGGCATCACCCGCGTCATCCTTTGCTCCGGAAATCATGACCTCGACGACCGCGGTGACGAAGGCGAGAAGATTGCGCGCTGGATCGGCGGCGTCAGCGAGCTCGGCATCGCCTGCGACGGGGACAGCCTCACGATCGGCGACACGCTATTTACGGTTTGTCCGTGGTGGGATGGACCGCTGGCCAAAGCGCGTATCGACGTCCAACTTGCCAGGGATGCTGCCCTGCGACCGAGGCGATGGATTTGGGCGCATCACGCGCCGCCCGCCGATTCTCCGACGAGCTGGGGCGGCAAGCGCTTTTTCGGCGATGTCGAGCTCGTGCAATGGATCGGGCGCTACCAGCCCTCGATGGTGATTTCTGGCCACGTGCATCAATCGCCCTTCATCCCGGAGGGATCGTGGTTCGACCGGCTCGGCGCGACATGGATCTTCAACGCCGGATTGCAGCCTGGCCGTCCGCCGGTCTACATCGTGCTCGACATCGACGAGGGCACGGCATTCTGGCTCGCGGCTGGTGAGGCACAACACATCGATCTCGACGCGCCGTTGCAGCGGCCGGCCGCGCCGATCACCGCAGCGCCCGCCTGGCTTACATCCTTGGATCGGATTGCCGATCCGATCCTGGCGAAACCTCCTGCGGCGGCAGGCTGATCATGCTCTGCAGGATCTCGCCGACCATTTCGAGATGAGTGCCGTGACCCGCGTACTGCTTCATGAGGTCTGCCAGATAGGTCGTCGCGACGTTTAGCCGTTGCGCCAACAACCGCGCGATCAACAGCGCCGCCGCCGGCTGCTCGTTGAGAAAGGATGCGGCGTCGCTGAATTCACAAATCGTCGAATCGGAGGCGGCACGCACGGTCGCGGTGTGCGGCCGGTCGAGCAGCAGCGACATTTCTCCGGTCACTGCGCCGGGATCAGTGAGCACGGCGACGACCGCATCACCGCGGATGACTTCCAGCCGTCCTTCGATTAGGACAAACAGGCGCCCGGTCTTGGTGCCCTGGTGAAGGAGGACCGCGCCCGCGGGGACCGCGCGCTGAATTCCACCCGTGCAATAGTCAAGAATCTCGCGCATCCGCAAATCACCCGCCCTGGAGGCCAGAGTAGGCGTGGGACGCGCCAACGTCGAAGGGATAATGTGCCCGGCCTGCTCAAATTGTCAGCATCGCAGGTGCCGCAGGGTTCAATCTTGATGCCCGCGGCACGATGGCCGATCTCGCGCTCAATTCGCGGCGAACGTCGCCGGCAGAAAATCGGAGATCGTCTCCAGGAACAGTTCGGCCGATTGCAGTTGCGGTACATGCGCACAGCCTGGGATGATTTTTAGCCGCGCGTCCGGCAAGAGAGCAGCAAGCTCATGCGACATTGGCGGCGGCGTCGCCTCGTCATGTTCGCCGACTACCACCAGCACCGGCACTTTGACCTTGGCAAGTTCACCCCGCAGATCGAGTTCGGCGAGCTGCGCGCAGGCGGCACGGAACAGTTGCGGATCGGTGTTGAGGAACGCCTCGCGGCGATCAGCCATCAACTCGGGATGTTGCGCCTGGAAATCAGGTGCGAACAGCCGGCGCATGGCGACGTCGGTTATGGCAGCCAATCCCTTGGCTTTCGAGACGGCCGCCATGGTGCGAAATGCTTCGCGCCCGCTTGGCGAGAACGCCGCGCCGCAATCGGCAAGAATGAGCCGCGTCGCGATATCGGGATGGCGAATGATCATCTGCAACGCGACGAAACCGCCATAGCCGTTGCCGAGCACGATTGTGTCTTCGCCGCCGCCATCCCTCACCGCTTCCGCCATGCGGTCGGCGACCTCAGTGAGGCTGCCGCCGACGGCTTGCGATCCGCCAAAACCCGGCAGCTCCGGGACGATCACGCGAAAGAACCGCGACAATTGTGGTGCCACCGCATCAAAGCTCGCACGATCCGACAGCAGCGAGTGCAGCAAAAACAGCGGCGGGCCCTCGCCTCGCTGCGCCGCATTGACCGTGCCATGGGCCAAAAGCCGATCCATCCCAGCGCCCTCTTTCTTTCCGATGGCGCAGCCATTGCCGAAACAACCCGCGCACGTCCATTGGATTGATAGATTAAAACGCGCGCATTTCAAGCCTTTATGACTTGACGTGATATTTCACGACTGCGAAGCTAACTGCATTTTCCCGGGAAACATCCATGCTTTTGCGTGATAACGTCTACGAAAGCCTGCGCTCTGATATCCTGACCTGTCGGTTTGCGCCAGGCGATGACATGCGCGAGCAGGAACTCGCCGAGCGCTATCGGTCAGCCGCCAGCCGGTGCGTGAGGCGTTGTTGCGGCTCGAGCGCGAGCACCTCGTCACGGTGCAGCCGCGGCAGGGCTATCGCGTCAATCCGATCTCGCTTGCCGATGCGCGCGACTTGCTGCGTTTCCGCCTTGCGCTCGAGCCCGCCTGCGTCGCTGAGGCGATCGGGAACGCCGATGACGATGTACTGAAGGCGCTGAACCGATTCCGCCGCTTTTCCGGCGACCGCGAGGACTTCATCGCCTACAACCGCGGCTTCCATTCGGCGCTGGCGCACGCATCCGGCAACCGCCGCATGGCGACCGCACTATGCGACCTGATCGGACAGGCCGATCGGCTGGTCCGCGTCAGCCTCGCCAATATCAGAGGTCACGACCCGGCGCAGCTCGTTGCCGAGCACACGGCCCTGATCGAAGCCATGCAGCACCGCGACCGGCGGGGCGCTTCTCGCATCATCAAGGCTCATATCAGCCAAACCGAAAAACGCGTGCTGCCGGCGCTCAAGCGCAATGCCGTTATCGTGGAAGGAAGAGACGCTTGAATATTTCAGCCAAGCCAACACCGAGTTCCGTCGAGATCCACGGCAATTTCATCGACGGCCGCGAGATCGAAGCCGGTTCTGGCGAGATGCTGGACGTCCGCAATCCCTCAACCGGCGAGGTGATCGCGCGGATTCCGAATTCGACGGCTGAGGATATCGACCGCGCCATGAAAAGCGCGCGCGCCGCGTTCGAAGGCAAGGCATGGGGCGGCATGGACATCCGCGCCCGGGCGCGGCTGGTCAATCGGCTGGCGGATGCATTTGAGGCCAACCTTGAGCAGCTCTACCGGCTGGAGACGCTGAACAACGGCCGGCCGGTCAATGAGACCCGCGCGCAGCTCTCGCGGCTGCCGGACTTTTTTCGTTACTTCGCAGGGTTGGCGCTGGCGCGCCGCGACGCCGTCATTCCCGTCGAAGGATCGTACCTCAATTACACCTTGCGCACGCCGATCGGCATCGTCGCCAATTGCACGCCGTTCAATCATCCCTTGATGATCCTGTGCAAGTCGCTGGCCGCGGTGCTCGCATCGGGTTGTGTGACCGTGGTGAAACCGTCGGAATATACGCCGCTCACGACGCTCAAGCTGGCGCAGATCTTTACCGAAGCAGGCTTGCCGCCCGGCGTGTTCAACATCGTGCTGGGCCTGGGCCATAGCGCCGGCCGGATGCTCGCCGAGCATCCCGACATCGACAAGCTGGTGTTGACCGGCGGCACCGAGGCCGGCCGCACCGCTGGCGGAGCTGCCGCGAAAGTGTTCGCGCACCAGACGCTGGAGCTTGGCGGCAAGACGCCGGTGCTGGTGTTCGACGACTACGACGTCGATCGCGCCGTCAATTACGCCGCGTTCGGCGCCTTCATCGGCGCCGGGCAGACCTGCATCTGCGCCTCGCGCCATCTTGTGCAGGCTTCGATCTATGACGAGTTCGTCGCGAAGCTGAAGGTGAAGACCAGCACCATTCGCATCGGTGATCCCTTCGATCCCTTGACCCAGCTCGGGCCGGTGATCTCGGCCAAGCAGCGCGATCGCGTGCTGTCCTATTGCGCGCTCGGCCGCGAGCAAGGCGCCCGGCTCGTTGCCGGCGGTGCGGCCGCCAAAATTCAAGGCCATGAGCACGGCTATTTTGTCGAGCCGACGGTGTTCGCCGACGTGACGTCCGACATGCGCATCTTTCAGGAAGAAGTATTCGGGCCGTTCACTTCCGTCACACCGTTCAAGGACGAGGCGGATGCGCTCCGGCTCGCCAACGATTCGCCGTTCGGGCTTGCGGCGGCGATCCGCACCCGCGATGTCGCCCGCGCCCATCGCGTCGCCGCCGCGGTGAGATGCGGCATCGTCTGGGTCAACGATCATCACCGCCTCGATCCCGCCTCGCCCTGGGGCGGCGTCGGCGATTCCGGCATCGGGCGCGAGTTCGGCACAGAAAGTTTCGACGACCATTTCAACGTCAAGAGCGTGATGGTCGCAACCCACGATCAGCCGTTCGACTGGTACCGTGACACGGCGACCCAGCCGCGGTTGAATTAGAGCGAATGAACTAGAACAAATAGTGGGGGAGGAATTATATGGCTCATCTCGTCAACGCCGGCGCACGTCTCGACCGGCTGCCGATCTCGTCGTTTCACTACCGGATTTTCGGATTGGTCGGCGCGGGCATGTTTTTCGACGGCTACGATCTCTATGTCGCCGGCGGCGTGCTGGCGTCGGCGATCCAAACCAAATTCACGACCGCTCCGCAAAATCTGCAATTCATTTCGCTGACCTTCGTCGGCATGACGCTGGGCGCGCTGATCACCGGTTTTGTCGGCGACAAGATGGGGCGGCGGTTCACTTACCAGGTTAATTTGCTGATCTTTGGATTGGCGTCGCTGGCGGCGGCCTTCGCGCAGGACATGAACCAGCTGATCGCCTGCCGCTTCGTGCAGGGCTTAGGCTTGGGGGCCGAAATCGTCGTCGGCTATTCGACGCTGACCGAATTCGTGCCGCCGAAGACGCGCGGGCGCTGGCTGTCGATGATGGCCTTCCTGGTGGTGGCGGGATTCCCGGTCACCGCTTTGCTCGGCTATCTCATCATCCCGGCCTTCGGCTGGCGCCCGATGTTTATCATTGCCGCTGTCGGCTCGCTGATCGTCTGGTACCTGCGCAAGAACCTGCCGGAATCGCCGCGCTGGCTCGAACAGCAAGGCCGCACCGAGGAAGCCGAAGCCTTGATGGCGCGAATCGAAAGCGAATCCGCCGGCGGCGCGCCGCTACCGCCGGTAGTGGTGCCGCCTCAACTGCCGCAGGTTGCTGCCTCCGACATGCTCAAGCCGCCGCTGTTGCAGCGCCTGATCGTCGGCTCCTGGGTGCTGATCACGATCAACACCCTGATCTTCGGCTTCGTGATCTTCCTGCCGCAGTTCTTCCTGCGCCAGGGACTGACCATCGCCAACTCGCTCGCCTATACGCTGGTGCTGTCGGTTGCATCCCTGGTCGGCTGCGCGGTTGGCGCTTACCTGTCCGACGCGATCGGGCGGCGCTGGAGCATCATCGGCGCGTCGCTCGTCACCATCGTTACCGGCTATATCTATGCCCGCTTCGACGCCTCGGCCGATCCCGCGATCGTGCTCTGCGTCGGTTTCGTGCTGATCGTCGCGATCTATGTGCAGACCGCGATCCTGTTCGGCGTCTATACGCCGGAGCTGTTCCCGACCGAGATACGGCTGCGCGCCAACGGCATCTGCAACACGCTCGGACGCGGCGCCACCGTGGTCTCGCCCTTCATGGTCGGCGCCCTGATGGCATCCTACAAATTGCCGGGCGTGGTCTGGCTGATGATCTCTCTGGTGGTGGTTCAGATCGTGGTGGTGTGGGCCTGGGGCGTCGAGCCGCGCAACCGCGGCTTGGAGGACGTTGCGGCGAAGGCGTGAGCGCACCGCGCCGTCATTCCGGGATGGTGCGTTAGCACCAGACCTCAGATGCGCAATTGCGCATCGGGGAATCTCGAGATTCTCAGGTGCGCAATTGCGCACCATAGTTCGATGCTTCGCATCGCCCCGGAATGACGGCGGAGTAAAATTCGAAGGGCGGGTGGCTGCGGCTGCCGCCCTTTTTTGTTGGCGTCGTGCTCGCGATTGCCGGCGCTTTGGCGGTCTCGCGCTGCTGCGCCATCTCGCCTGACGGCCTCGCATGGGGCATCCCTGTGGTGCGCATGGATGTCGGCCAGCTTCCGTTTGCTTCGCCCCCATCGCGGGATTAAGCAGGATGGATTCGCTTCACCCGCCAAACCCGTCGTCTTGTCAGAACCCCCGATAAAAGATCCGGCGCCAGCCGATGACGCTGCCGAGGGCGAACCGCGCCCCCGGCGTGCCCGCAAGCCGGTCGGCTGGTCGATGATCTTCATCGGCGCGCTCGTCGCCGTCAGCGCCACGCTGGTCTGGCGGCGCGACGGCATCGATGGCGTGCTCAAAATTCTCACCCATGACCTCTGGCTGTTCGGGGAAATCATCCCCCGCGTGCTGGCCGGCTGCCTGCTCGGCGCCTTCATCGCGGAAATTCTGCCGCACGAAAAAGTCTCGCGAGCGCTGGGGCCGAACTCGGGCATGAAGGGATTGCTGATCGGCACGGCCTTCGGCGCGATCCTGCCGGGCGGTCCCTTCACCGCCTATCCGGTGGCGGCGGCGCTGCTCACGGTCGGTGCCGATT
>VAZG01000011.1 GCA_005885285.1 Alphaproteobacteria bacterium
TGGCCGGCAGCGACGACCTCTGCTTTCTGACTTCGAGCACGCCGGACGAGGTGGTCGCGCATCTGGAGGCGAACGGCGTTGCGATTGAAGAAGGCCCGACCAAAAAACAGGGCGCCCGCGGCACGCTACTGTCGGTCTATTGCCGGGATCCCGACGGCAGCCTGATCGAGATTTCGTCGTATGAGGACGGGCCGAAGTAAGGCTCCCAAGACCAGCCGTGTAACAGGTCGTCATGCCCGGGCTTGGCC
>VAZG01000281.1 GCA_005885285.1 Alphaproteobacteria bacterium
TCGAGTTGCCGATCAGGTTCAGTGCGATCTGCCGCAGTGCGCTTGCGTCGGCGATGACCGGCGGCAGCGCCGGCGCAAGCGATGAGCGGATGATGATGCGTTCGCGGTTGGCCTGCGGCTGCATCACGGCGACGCAGCGCTCGACGAGATCGTTGAGGTTCTGGTTGGCGAAGGAGAGGTCGAGCTTGCCGGTCTCGATATGCTTGGCAGCGGCTGCCCTTGGGCAGCGTAATGCGATGAACCCTTCGACCGATAGGTCCCTTCAACGACTCGGTATTGCACCCCGGACGATCGGGCGATCTCGGCACCCGTGGTCTCAAGCAGGGCGCCACGCCGTGCGACAAGCACGACGTTGATGCCTGATGCGGCGATCTGCTTGGCGAATTCCTGACCGACGCCAGACGATGCGCCGGGTTACGCGCGCCCAAGGGCCAAATCGCGCCTTATCGATCGCTGCCACCATAGCGCACGCTCCTGGACGTAGACTTCTGTTTCGGGAGGGCGAAGCCGATCACCAACATGGCGAGGGCAAGCGCGGCATGCCCCCAGCTGTCGTATCGATTGTTCGAGATCATGCCGCAAATGATCCCCTCGCCAACCTGGAACCCCCATGCGGCCATGCCCGCGTAAACCAGCCCAAAGACTTGGAACCATAGGCGCGCGGCGCCGGCTCCAATCATGGAAGCGATGAGGAAGATGGCTCCGGAAACGATATGGAGAATGTTGTGCGGCGTGTTCACCATGAAGATGCCGAAATACAGGCCGTCCTTGACGACTCCGGGAACAAAGCCGAGTAGACCGCCGAACAGGAAGGCGCTCCCCATGAATATTCCGAGGGGTTTAATCACGGCGAGACCTCCTATTGGCTATTTTGCGGGTGTGGACATGTTCAAAATGTTTCTACCCGGGGCCGCCGCGCCGCCTGCTGCACGACCAGGAAGCCGCCATAGGCGCCGACAGCTAGTGTGCGCTCGACGTCGGATGGGATCAGATCGATGAGGGCCGCGCGCTCGGCCGCTGGCGTTGTAGACGACGATGTCGGGCGATCCCAGAGCGGCCTCGACCGCTTCAAACACGGCGCCGACTTGAGCGGGCTCGCTCGCATCGCATTTGAAGGTCTGTGCGTCGATCTCATCGCCGAGAGCGGCGAGCTTGTCCGTATCTCGCGCGGCCAGCGCCACCTGCATGCCTTCGCGGACGAACAGTCTGGCTAGAGCCGCGCTCAGGCCAGACCCGGCACCAACGATCAGGGCTGTGTCAGACTGCGGCAAGCGACGTTCTCGCTTTGGCGACGGTCAATGGCTCTTCGGCCCTCGCGGTGACGACTTTAGACGCGCGCCGGCTCGTGCAGTCTCAGAGCGTCCATGCTGATGTCCCAGAGCAGAGCGCGATTTTTCTCGGTGTTGAACTTCGACTTGACTGGCTTTGGCTTGCTGTCGGCGAAGTAGCGACCTGAAACGGCGGCAACATCGGGCGAGGTCGCGAGGTAGACCGAAGTGGCCGCGCCCTTCTCGGGTGAAACGGCGACTGGGGTCGCCAGAAGGGCGATCAGCTTGAAGATGCCGGTGGCGCTCTTGAGCATGTGCGTGTTGACGATGCCAGGATGGACCGCGTTGACCGTGATCGCAGCGCCGCGAAGGCGCTCGGCGAGTTCGATCGTAGACATCAGCACGAAAAGCTTGGATGCCGCGTAGGCGCCGATGGCGGAGAAGCGCTTTTCGCCCTGGAGGTTTCCCGGGTCGAACCTGCCCATCGAGTAGACGCTCGAGCCGAGATTGATAATGCGGCCCTGCTCGCTATTTTTGAGCGCGTCCAGCAACAGGTGCGTCAAGAGGAAGTGGGACAAGTAGTTTACTTGGTAGCCGGACTCATAGCCGTCCCCGGTAAGCGTCCGTTCGGCCGCCATAATGCCAGCGTTGTTGATCAGCAGGTCGAGCGTGGGGTGGCGCTGCTGTACGGTCTCGGCCATCTGGCGCACCTGCGTGAGCGAACTGAGGTCGCCGACAATGATGTCAATGTCTTTGGCGCCGGACGTCGCTCCAATCTCGCGTCGGGTGGCTTCGGCCTTCGCCAGATTTCGGGCCGCCAGGACCACGGTGAAGCCCTTGCTTGCCAACGCTTGGGCTGTGGCCTTCCCGACCCCTTCGGTCGCGCCCGTGATCAGGCAGACGGGTTTTGCCATCACGCCGGCTCGATGACGTTGGAAACCTCACAGAAAACGGGCTCGAACGGCGCGAAGGTCGCCGCGGCTTGAACATGCCGCCTCGCGTCCGGGTTGGCCCGCACGGCTTCGAAGTCGGCCTTCGATCGCCATTGGGCATAGTTGACGACCTTACGACCGTCGAGGCTGCGGTGGATATTGGCCGAAACGAAACCGGGAAGATGACGAAAGGTCTCGTCCGCGGCCTCCGTCAGCAGATCAACCAGCTGTTGCTGCTGATCGGGCTCAACAGTGAAGACGTTGATGAACGTCAAGACGCCCTGGCCGGCCGCTATCGTCGACATGAAGCTATCCTTCCACGGTTTGGCTCTGGGCTGCGCGTCGGAGCCGGCGGCGGCATGTTGGACCAGTATTACCTATCGAACGCTATGAAAATAGCCGTGCTTGCGCGTTCAGGTCAAGTCAATTATTTATCGAACGCTATGAATAGCACCCTGACTCAGCCCAGGCCGCGGGGGCGTCCACGCGGCTTCGATCGGGAGGCGGCGCTTGAAGCGGCCATGCGCCTCTTCTGGAGTCGCGGCTATGAGGCGACCTCGATCAGCGATCTAGTCGCCGCGATGGGGATCACCCCGCCCAGCCTCTACGGCGCCTTCGGCGACAAGAAGCACTTGTTCCTGGAGGCGTTGGATCGCTACCAGGCCGGCCCCGGCTGTTTTGCGTACAAAGCGCTAACCGAAGAACCGACTGCGGAACGCGCCATGCGGCGGCTGATGATGGACGCCGTCAAATCCTTCACCGAGCCCCACAACCCTCGGGGCTGCATGGTGATCCTGTCCGCCACCAACTGTGCGGCCGAATCCGATGATGTCATGGAGGTGTTGGCCAGTCGTCGTCGCGCTGCGCAAGCAGTGCTACGCCAGCGTCTCTCGATCGGGCGAGCAGCCGGCGAATTGGCGCCGGGCGCTGACATTGACGCCTTTGCGGGAATGGTGACGGCCACCCTCTCTGGCTTGGCGATACTGGCGCGCGATGGAGCCTCTCGCGCCAGCTTGAGGCGGATCGTTGATCAGGTGATGTTGGCTTGGCCGCGTCCAGACGCTGTGAGGGTTTGATAAGGCCCTCGATCTTGCTCGCCCCAGGCGGACGCTGGAGACTGCGGCAGAGGTGGCACACCGCCCGCCCCTTCGGGTTTGTTGCCAAGCCGCTTACGTAACCACCGCTCAAAGCCGTCGACATTGGTAAAGACCACGGGCACGACCAATAAATTGAGCGCGGTGGAACTCCGAAAGTGGAGGCCACACGTTCGAATCGTGTCGGGCGCGCCACTTCGGTACGCTATTAACGCCGAAACGCGCCGTTCTCCCGATGCAAGCCGTCGAGTTGCATCCGCCGACCGCGCAGTCTCACAATCTCAATTTATTGGGATGACGAGTTAGGTGCACTGGGCTGCCCCCTGGAATG
>VAZG01000012.1 GCA_005885285.1 Alphaproteobacteria bacterium
CGTTTTGCCAAGTTGTGAAGGCGATCACTGATCGGCGATCGTCCAACGCATGTCGTCTTTCAAATCATCGAAACAAACTTTGGCAAATCCATTCGTAGCAAGCGCCTTTCCGGTAGTCGTCGCAGGTCGCGTAACCTTCGTGCCGGCCTGATCAGTACGCCCCGAACGCGACCGGGCGGAATGCCTGCAGCAATTGCTGATCGAGCTTGCCGCCCATCCCTTCCATCAGCGCAAACGCTCGCACATGCGTATACGGCAAGCGGTAGGCGCGCTTTTCAACGAGGGCCGCATAGATATCCACGATCGTCGTCAGGCGAACGATATCGCTGATCTGGTTGCCGGCAAGACCGTTCGGATATCCACTGCCGTCAAGGAATTCATGGTGGTGCAGGACCACGTCCAGCATCTCCGCGGGAAAACCGCCTTGAGCCGCGAGTGCATCATAGCCGCGGCGCGGGTGCTCGCGGATTTCACCCATCTCCTGCTCGTTAAGCGCGCCCGGCTTGTCCAGGATCGCCACCGGGATGAACGCCTTGCCGACGTCGTGCAGCAGCGCGGCGCGCGCCAGGCGGCGCTGGTCGTCCTCCCGCATGCCGAGATTCTGCGCATACGCCACCGCAAATCCGGTGACAAACAGGCAGTGGCGATAGGTGTCGGCATGGTGGCAGCCGACGGTCGTCAGCCATTCGCGCAGCGAGGTATGCTTGATGGCCTTGAGGATCTTGCTTTCGGCCTGCACGACATCGTCGAATGTCAGCGGCTCGCCGGCGGGAAGCTTCTCGAAAATCTTGACGATCACCGCGTGCGCAGCTTCGATGCCGCGGTTCAAGGCCTTGCCGCGATCGGTCGCGTCATAGCCCGTGGTGTCCGGAAAGGCGGAGCGCACCCGTTGCAGGATGGCCGCGGCATCGAGCGGCCGCGAGATGGTGTCGGTGGCACCGAGCGCCCAGGCCTGCATCGAGGCGTGATGAAGCGCGTCGGCCAGAACGAACAACCGCGGCATCGAGCGATACGCTTCGCCGCGCAGCCTGTTGCGGACCCGTTGCACGCTCTCGGCGGATCGCAGGTTGATGTCGACCACGATGCCGGAAACCTGGCGTGCGGGACTTTCGGGAATGTCCGCTGTCGTGATCGATTCCACTTCGCCGACCGATTGCAGGATATTGGCCAGCTCGCTGCTTTGATCACTGCGGTCCGATGCGAGGAGCAGTCGGCGTTTGTTCTCTGTGGCTACGGCTGTCATGAATCCCCAGGCGGCTTTGCGGTGATGACTGACCGCAAAACCTATCCCAGAAGGTGTTCTCCGCGCCTTAATGGGCGTGATGAATGGTTTGTCGAGATAAACCATACAATTTTAGCGAACGCGACCCACGCCATCGATGGAGCAAACAATCCGCGGGAAGGATAGCTCCGGCGCAGCCTTGCTCCCGAGAACTTGTCAATCGGGATGGCTGCAAGCTGCGTTCGGCTGTTCCCACCCCCAAAATGATCGCGCTAGAATGACGCCGCAATAAGGCGCCGTGGGAATCTTCAATGCCAAAAATCAATCGCGACGGCGTCCAAATCTACTACGAAGTCCACGGCAGCGGACCGCCCCTCATTCTGACCCACGGCTATTCGTCCACATCCGAGATGTGGCAAGGCCAGGTCGAGGCGCTGGCGAAGCAACACAAGCTTGTGCTGTGGGACATGCGCGGCCACGGCCGGTCCGATTACCCCGCGGACGCCGGGGCCTACAGTGAAGCGCTGACCATTGCTGACATCGCCGCGCTGCTCGACGCGATCGGCACTGAGCGCGCCATCGTCGGCGGGCTTTCGCTTGGCGGCTACATGTCGCTTGCCTTCTATCGTGCCCATCCCGAGCGGGTGCGGGCGCTGCTCATCATCGACACCGGCCCCGGCTTCAGGAAAGACGACGCCCGCGACGCCTGGAACAAGCGCGCGCTCGATACCGCTGAACGCTTCGAACGCGAGGGCCTTGCTATGTTGAAATCGGCGAGCCACGAACGCGCCATGGTGAGCCATCGCGACGCGTCGGGACTGGCACGCGCGGCGCGCGGCATGCTGACCCAGCGCGACGCCCGGGTGATGGGGGTCTTGCCCGAGATCAAGGTGCCGGCGTTGATCGTGGTCGGCGCCGACGATGCGCCGTTCCTCGCGGCATCCGACTACATGGCGGCAAAGATTCCGGGCGCCCGTAAGGTAGTGATCCCAGCCGCCGGTCATGCCGTCAACATCGACCAGCCGCAAGCATTCATCGACGCAGTGCTGCCGTTCCTCGACGGCCTGCCCCACGCAGCGAGGCAGGGATAGTTGAAATCTAGAACCAGCGCTCGCCGACCAGCACGGTATCGCCCGGGCCGAGCGACGTGCCGAGCGGCACCACCGCGCGGCTTGGGCCGGATGCGTCGGTATGCGTGAGCGTCACGACGTCGCGGCGCGCGCGCGGCGCGAAGCCGCCGGCGATCGCGACGGCGCTTTCGACCGTCATGTTCGGCACATAAGGATACTGGCCGGGAGCCGCGACCTCGCCCAGGATAAAGAACGGCCGGTAGGCTTCGATCTCGACCGCCACCGAGGGCTCGCGGATGTAGCCCTGGCGCAGCTTGGCCGATATCTCGGCGGCAAGCGAGGTTGGCGTGCGGCCGCGCGCGACGACTTGACCGATCAGCGGCATGGTGATCGAGCCGCCGGCATCGATGGCATAGGTGTTGGTGAGGCCTTCCTGGCCAAAGACCACGACGCGCAGCTTGTCGCCGGCATCGAGCCGGTAGGCCGCGTCATGGATTACGGCCGCCGGGGCCCCCGCAGCATAGGCAACAGGCGCGGGCGCGGAGGAAGAGCGCGGGGAAGCCGAAGCAAAGCTGTTGCGAAGCGCACTGATGGCGCCGCCGCCGCCGGAATCTGTGGCTGCAGGGACCGCGCCGTCGGGCCGGCCGTAAGCCATATAATCGAGATCGCTCGAGAGCTGCATCACTGCGACGGGACCGGCCGTCTGCATGCAGCCCGGCAGAGCAAGCGCGATCGCGGTGGCAATGATCGGCAATCGAAACGCACGCGCAAGCCGCACCGGAGCCATCCTTCAGACAGGATAAGGCTTCAGTCTTGCACCACTTATGGTTAACAAACGGTTTTTGAGAGGTCCTGCGGAAGACCCACGCCGCTGGGCTTCCGCCAGAGCATAATCCGGAAATATGGGTACCGGTCATCCGGCACTCGTATCAAGATCAGGCGTTGACGCCGGCGCCGATCGGACACGACACGCCGGTGCCGCCAAGCCCACAATAGCCGGCCGGATTCTTGGCCAGATATTGCTGATGATAGTCTTCGGCGAAATAGAATTCGCCGGCTGGCGCGATCTCGGTGGTGATCGAGCCCAGCCCCTTCGCCGCCAGCGCCTTCTGATACATCGCTTTTGATGCGTCGGCCGCTCTGCGTTGCGCATCGTTGAAGGTGTAGATCGCCGAACGATATTGGGTGCCGACGTCGTTGCCCTGGCGCATGCCCTGGGTCGGGTTGTGACTTTCCCAGAACATCTTCAGGAGCTGCTCGTACGAGACCTTGTTCGGGTCGAACACGACCAACACCGCTTCGGTGTGGCCGGTACGTCCCGAACAGACCTCCTCGTAGGTCGGGTTCGGCGTATGGCCGCCGGCATAGCCGACCGCGGTGGTATAGACGGCATCGCCGAGCTCCCAGAATTTACGTTCGGCGCCCCAAAAACAGCCAAGCCCGAACACCGCCTGCTCCAGGCCGTGCGGATAGGGCGGCTGGAGCCGGTGGCCGTTGACGAAATGGCTGGTCGCAGTTGGTATGGGTTTCGCACGGCCCGGCAGCGCTTCGGCTGCGCTCGGCAGAGCGGTGGTTTTGCGCATGAACAGCATGGATGGTCTCCAGGCGAACGACAGTTGACGCGGGATTTGCCGCAAACGCGTCTCTATACACAACGCGTCTCTCTATCTGTGTGCGGGCATATATAAGCCTTTACGTCGACCGATGCAGCCCCCGTTACACCGGAGGTGGAGCGGCCGCGTTCGATCAGTCCCGCGAATAGCCGATCAGCGGCTTGCGCGGACGGAACAGGATCATCAAGAGGATGCCGACCACACCCAGCACGGCGAAAACCGGCTGATCCAGGATGACCTTGACGACGCTGGTCCAAAGCCAGGGCACGTTGCTTTCCACCCAGGTCCGAAATGCCTGCTGACTGGATTGATGGACATCGTTCCAGAATTGACCGAACCGGGTGAAGCGCAGGCTTTGATCTGCCACGAAACGCGCGCCGTCATAGACCATGAAGATGAACCCGCCGGCCAGCAGCAACAGCCCGATAAGTCGGAAAAAACCGCGGATCATGGCTCACCTTATCTTCGCCGCCGACAGCCATTACCGGGGCGGTGACGGAAATTCAACCTCATCAGGAACTTATCGGCGGTTCGCGACCGAACTTCAGGCCCTTTGGCGGGGCCAGAAAGCGTTGACGCTGCAACACCTGCCCTCTATAAGGGCGCCAATGGCGGCGGGCGCAATCCCGCCGCCGCTGTTCTTTGAGCGGCGCCGCCAATTGGGCTGTTGGCCCGGCAATGGCATTCTCGGGAACACGTTTTAAAACCACCAGCGTCGATCACAGCATTGAGCGGCCAGCGCGCTTTCAGCCCGACCCGCAAGCTGAACGGTCGCCGCCCGAAGGATAATTGAGACTATGGCCAATACCACTTCCGCCAAGAAGGCGACGCGCAAGATTGCCCGCCGCACCGCTATCAACAAGTCGCGCCGTACCCAAATGCGTGGCGCTGTCCGCGTGGTCGAAGCGGCGATCAAGAGTGGCGATCGCACCGCGGCATTGAAGGCGATGGCACAGGCCGAGCCGGAGCTGATGCGCGCAGCACAGCGTAACATCGTTCACAAGAACAGTGCGAGCCGGAAAGTCTCGCGGCTCGCCCACCAGATTGCCAAGCTGGCAAAATAGACTGCCAAATAGACTGATTGAAATGAACATTCGTCAAAGGGCCCGGCGCGCGCCGGGCTTTTGCTTTTCTCAACGGTTGCTTAAGCGAATGCGCCGTGCGACACTTTCTGCTGCTTCCGTAGTTTCACTTGGTGCAGTTTTGCCGCACCGGAAACTCGATGCCTCTTTGCAAGAAACCGTCTAACTACGCGGTCAAGTGCGAAAGCGCTGCGACCATTTTCCGCGCAGGCCGATCGGGAGTTACCCTGCCGGACAGGTCGCGAAAAACTTTGCTTCGCTAATCACTTATCCACATAGCGAGGCGAAGCGTTTCAAAAATTAGGTTTCGCGCCTCCAGCCTTGAAGAATTTGTGAATTTTTTTGGTGCGTTGCATGAATTGTGACAACGCGCTCGGCACGCGCGAATCTACCCGCTGATTCAAAAACTTGCTTTCGAGTCTCGAAACCTCGTCGCTGCCTCGAAGCGCACTGCGCAGCTTTTAGGCGAGACTGTGTTGAATCAAATGCATTGCGAGACGCCGCGCATCGTGTAACTTCAATTTCGTTCGCGGCGCCTACGATCTTGAGACCAGCGCGGTTTTGGAAACGGGGCGGACGTGCAAATCGGCGGCGGTGTGCGCGTTGGCGACGCTCTCCAAACGTTTGTCGGACCGAAACCTATAGTAATATGGGGATGGTAGGGTTGTGTCGAAATTTCTCAGGCGAGGCCTTCGTGTCTCGTTCGGTTTGAACAAGAGAAATAGGCGCAAGCGTTCGGCAGACGTGAGGGCGAAGCTGCAAAGCGGGCGGGTAGTTAAAGACGGGCTGAACGAGGCGGCGTAGCGGCTGGACGATTTTGTTCGGAAGCGGCTGAACTTTAATCACACGCGAGATGACAACTTGCCATGAGCAATCACGGCGAGGGGGGGAGGTTGCATGCTTTACGGAAACATCACACTTTTCGATCGAACATTGTTTTCAAGCGATTGCTTGACCGATACCGCCGGTGCGCGCCTTCCGCGGGCGCCCAATAGAGCGCCGAGTACGCGCTGACCTCGCGAACGTTTCCCTCTCCAGCACTGATGATCTGCCCGGCGGCATCCTCGCCGCACGGTCGAGCCATGTCTGGAAATCGGAGCATCGCCTGAGGTCACGCCGTGGCAGGGAACCTGCTCGGCGATTTCACCCGGCAACATTTACTCTTTCGGAAAAGTTTTCTCACAATGAAGAATATGGAACAGGATCGCTGGTCACGCGTGAAGGGTCGGCTGCGCACAAGCGTGGGAGAAGATGTCTATACAAGCTGGTTCGCACGAATGGACCTGGAGGGCGTGCAGGATGAAAGCGTTCGCCTGTCGGTCCCGACGCGGTTTCTCAAGAGCTGGATTCAGGCCCATTATGCCGAGCGCGTGCTCTCCTGCTGGCAGGCCGAGATGCCGGAAGTGCATCGGATCGACTTGACGGTGCGCACGGCGATGCGTTGCGTGACACCGGTAAAGGAAGCGCCCGCGCCGCTCGATGCGCGTCGCCCCGAGCGAGCCGATGGCCGTCCCATGCCCGAATTACGCGCAACCGCGATCGCGCCGGTGTCCGCCAGCCACGATGCGCTCGGCGGCTCGCCGCTCGATCCGCGGCTGACCTTTGCAAGCTTCGTCATCGGCCGCTCCAACACGCTGGCGCATGCGGCGGCGCGCCAGGTGGCCGAAGGGCGGCGCGGCGACCCGGTGATGTTCAATCCGCTTTATATCCACGCCGGCGTGGGGCTCGGCAAAACCCATCTGTTGCAGGCCGTGACATGGGCCGGCAATTCCGGCAACGAGCGCAAGGTGCTTTACCTTACCGCGGAAAAATTCATGTACGGCTTCGTCGCGGCGCTCAAGACGCAGACGGCGCTTGCCTTCAAGGAAGCGCTGCGCGGCATCGACGTGCTTGTGATCGACGACCTGCAATTCCTGCAGGGCAAATCGACACAAGCCGAATTCTGCCACACGCTGAATGCGCTGATCGATGCCGGCCGCCAGGTGGTCATCGCGGCCGATCGTCCACCGTCGGACCTGGAAAGCCTCGACGACCGGGTGCGCTCGCGGCTGGCCGGCGGCCTCGTCGTCGAGATGGGATCGCTCGGCGAAGAGCTGCGGCTTGGAATCTTGAAGTCGCGCGTCGCCGCGGCCCGTGCGCATCATGCGAGCTTCGACGTGCCGGATTCGGTGCTGGACTATCTCGCTCGCACCATCACCCATAACGGCCGCGATCTCGAAGGCGCCATCAATCGGCTGCTCGCGCACTCAAAACGCAACGCTCAGCCGGTGACCCTGGAAATGGCCGAGCGCGAGGTGCGCGACCTGATCCGGCCGCAGGAGCCGAAGCGGATCAAGATCGAGGACATTCAGCGCGTGGTCGCCCGGCAATACAATGTGAGCCGCTCCGATCTTTTGTCGTCGCGCCGCACCGCGAATGTGGTGCGGCCCCGTCAGGTCGCGATGTACCTGGCGAAGACGCTCACGCTCCGCTCGCTGCCTGAGATCGGCCGCCGTTTCGGCGGGCGCGACCACACCACGGTGCTGCATGCCGTCCGCAAGATCGAGGCGCTGGTCGCCAAGGACATCGCGCTGTCCGAAGAGGTGGAATCGCTGAAGCGGCAATTGCAGGAGTAAGCCCTTCCGTCAGTCGTCCCGGCGAACCGGCACCGGCCATTGCCGGTCCCATTGGTTTCGCCGGGCGACGGGTGTTTTCTCCGCAAAATGTGTGGGCCGCCCTTGAACTTGCTCCCCATCCGAGCCACCTTGCGGTCCCCCCGCGGGTTTGATCAAATCGAGTAACTGGTCCGGCTTTCGGGTATCAAATGCCGAGGCGCCCCTTTCGGGCCGCCCGGCTTTTCCATCTTTGATGATCGGGCGGGTATGCAATGAAGGTCACCGTCGAACGCGCGCAACTCCTGAAATCGCTGGGCCACGTCCATCGCGTGGTCGAGCGCCGCAACACCATTCCGATCCTCGGCAACGTGCTGGTCCGAGCCGAAAATGCCCGGCTGTCGCTGAAGGCAACCGATCTCGACCTCGAGGTGACGGAGACGCTTGCCGCGGAATCCGGAACCGGCGGTTCCACCACCGTGCCGGCGCACATGTTCTACGACATCGTGCGCAAATTGCCCGATGGCGCGCAGATCGTTCTGGAAGGCGATGGCGACCGCTCGGTACTGGCGATCCGCGCCGGCCGCTCGCGCTTCACGCTGCAGACGTTGCCGGAAAACGACTTCCCGGACCTTGCCGCCGGCGACATGACGCATTCCTTTACGCTCGCCGCAAGCGACATGAAACGCCTGATCGACCGCACCCAGTTTGCGATCTCGACGGAAGAAACCCGTTACTATCTCAACGGCATCTATCTGCATTCGGCCGGCAGCGCCAAGGCTCCGACCCTACGCGCGGTCGCAACCGACGGCCATCGCCTGGCCCAGATCGAATTGCCGCTGCCGAAGGGTGCGACCGGCATGCCCGGCGTGATCGTGCCGCGCAAGACGGTGGGCGAGGTGCTGCGCCTGATCGAGGACAACGAGGCGGAAGTTGCGATCGAATTGTCGCAGGGCAAGATCCGCTTTACCCTCGGCAACGTGGTGCTGACGTCGAAACTGATCGACGGCACGTTTCCTGATTACGGCCGCGTCATCCCGCAGAACAACGACAAGGAACTGATCGTCGACAAGAAGGATTTCGAGGCCGCGGTCGATCGTGTCTCGACGATTTCGAGCGAGCGCGGCCGCGCGGTGAAGCTTGCATTGTCCGCCGGCAAATTGGTGTTGTCGGTGACCAATCCGGATTCCGGCAGCGCGACGGAGGAACTCGAAGTCGAATACGCTTCCGACCCGCTCGATATCGGATTCAATTCGCGTTATCTGCTCGACATTGCGGCGCAAATCGAAGGCGAAGTCGCGGTGCTGCGGCTGGCCGATCCCGGCTCGCCGACGCTCGTGCAAGACAAGGACAACAAGAGCGCGCTCTACGTGCTGATGCCGATGCGGGTGTGATACTTCCCTCTCCCCCTGTGGGAGAGGGTGGCGCCGAAGGCGCCGGGTGAGGGGTTCGTGCCGCAGACGCCCAACCATCGGCCGACCGCTAAGCGCGTCCGCAATTTCGCAAAAAAGATGCGGCGCGAACCCACTGACGCTGAAGCCGCCATGTGGCGTTTGCTTCGCGATCGGCGGCTTGCGCTTTTCAAGTTTCGTCGCCAAGTCCCCTTTCAGAACTTCATTCTCGATTTTGTGTGCTTCGACCAGCGCATCGTTATTGAAATCGATGGTAGTCAACACGCATCATCTGAGCGCGACGCAGCAAGAGACGCCGTCCTGACGTCCGAAAACTTTCGAGTCTCGCGCTATTGGAACAATGATGTGTTGCAGCGGCCTTCTGAAGTTCTGGAGGATATTCTCGCAAAGCTCGCCGAGCCGTAACAACCCCTCACCCGTCGCCGAACTTCGTTCGGCGCCACCCTCTCCCACAAGGGGAGAGGGAAAGAAGATCGACGCCGCTTCTCGATGACCGTCTCCCGCATCCAACGCCTGACGCTGACGCACTTCCGCAACTACCGGGCGGCCAGCCTTGAGACGCGCGGCGACGTGGTGGTGCTGGCCGGGCCGAACGGCGCCGGCAAAACCAATTGCCTCGAGGCAATCTCGTTTCTTTCGCCCGGCCGCGGCTTGCGGCGCGCGCGCCTCGAAGACGTCGCGGACAACCAGGGCGACGGTTCATGGGCCGTGTCGGCCGAGGTCGAAGGTGCCCTCGGCCTGGCGACGCTTGGCACCGGTATCGACCCGCCGCGCGATGACGCGTCGGCCACCGCCCGGCGCTGCCGCATCGACCGTGAGCCCGTGACTTCGGCGGCGGCCTTTGGCGACCACCTGCGCATGGTGTGGCTGACGCCAACGATGGACGGGCTGTTCCTGGGCGCGGCTTCGGAGCGGCGGCGGTTCTTTGACCGCCTCGTGCTCGCGATCGA